>JAGBLN010000041.1 GCA_017635395.1 Lachnospiraceae bacterium | reverse complement strand
GTAGTTTTACGGGCTTTTGCATGGACGTGCCCACTTTTAACCTGGCAAAAGGTACAGAGCCGACAGTAAACGGCTCGCTAAAGACTGCGTGCCAGCTAAGCGACGCTCTTATCCTGCAGTATTATGAGGAGCCGGACCGGTATAGCGAGGTTTCAGGCAGGGATCTTACATGGGAAGAGTGGGAGGCTATCGGCGAGATAAAGGATATATATGGTGATGTTCTGTTCACGTCTCCGCTGGTTGCTGTCAATATTGCGCATCCGCTGTTAGTGGAGATGGATAATGAGCTTAATAATAGGGACAGGCGGTTTTCATTTATCTGTGGGCACGATTCGAATCTTGCCAGCGTCCTGGCGGCTCTTGATACAGAGGATTACCGGCTGCCGGAGGCAATAGAAAAGAGAACCCCCATAGGAGGCAAGTTTGTTATATCCCTTTGGAAGGGGGAAGATGGCGCAGAATACATGAGCCTGGATCTTGTATACCAGAAGGCTGAGCAGATGCAGAATGTTGAGATACTGGATGAGGGCAATCCGCCGGGAATATATGGGATCAGGCTTAAAGGCCTTGAGATGGATGAAAACGGATTATATAAGGCATCGGATGTAATGGGGCGCTTTGAGGAAAAGATTGAAGAATATGACACCATGAAAGAAAAATATAAATAATTTAATTTTTCCCGCACCGTCAGGCGAGTCTACACGGTGTGGGGAGTTTTGGGAAATAATATTTACCCTTGACGAAACTGAAGATAAGTGGTTTCATACACCGTGGAAATCGGGCAGGAAGGCTCCTGCCCGATAATTAGTTTATTAGTATGAAGAATTGGCGGATCGGTTAGTATATGGAAAGATTAAAATCGTTAAAAGGATATATTCCTACTATAATAAAGTACGCTTTTGCTATGGCATTTCTTATCATTGTGTCAGTGGAGATGAAAGACATAAGGTATCTGGCATGCGGTATGGCGGAGCTTTTTTTCATTTTTTCGCTGTCTGATGTGCTGGTGGGGAAATCCCCGAGGTTTAATGTGTTCAATGCGGTGCTTATGCTTATATTTAATGCCCAGACCCTTATGCTGCATTTTGCCAACAGTTATGTAACTCTTGTCATGATAGAGAACCTGTCTTCACTGGAGGACCTTCATGGAAAGGCGTTCCTGTACGGCCTGGGAATCCTGGCGGTTCTTGCTTTTTCTTTTCTTCCCGTAAAAAAGGTGACAGGGGATAGGGTCAAGTGGTTTTATATTCTTCCGGCTGCGGCTGCCTTAGAAATGCTGGTGCTTGTTTTTGCTAACGGAACCATGACGCCTGCTTTAGGACTTATGTCTTTGGGAAATGAGTGGAAGGTAAAGCAGGAGATGATAGCCATGAAGGAGCAGATGCTTGCTGAAATGGCAGAGATGTCGGAAAGTGATGCGGCAGAGGGAGAGACTTCCTACGGTGCTGCTCTGGGACAGTCATCGCCGGCTGATAATAATGAAGGGAAAAATACATACAGAGAAAGTGAGTCAGGGGATGGGGATTCGATGGCAGATGCTGACGGTACAGCACCTGACGGAACAGGCTCGGCTGATACATCGGATGAAAGTGTCCCGGCATCAGATGAACTGTCAGACGAACTGCCTGCACAGGCTGAAAGTACGGCTGTTCCGTCGGCTGAATATACGGAACAGCAGATGTTTCCTGTGGGGACACCGGCGGAAAAGTTTGCGGTAGCCACGGGGACAAATGTAATAGTGATTTTTGTGGAAGGCCTGTCTGAAAATGTGGTGGATGACAGCAGGGATATAATGCCTAACCTGAAAGCTATGCAGGGGGAGACGGTCAATTTCTTCAATTATTATAATCATACATTTGCAACATACAGAGGGCTGCAGGGGCAACTTTACTCCGGGTATTCATTGGAAGACATGGAGCCTAATTCTCTGCCTTCCTTTATGGACTGCCTGAGGGGGGCCGGATACTGTTCTGTATTCATAAATACGGAGCCCTTCAATTCTGATTTTGAATCGTACCTTAATGCAATGAGCTTTGATGCGGTCATAACGGACACCTCGGTTGCGACAGGCGTGGTTCAGGACATCAGCGACAAGGATGCCTTTGAACTGCTTTATAATACGGCGGAAGCCTATGGCGTCAGCGGGACTCCTTTTTTCCTGGGAATGTACAGTTTCGGTACACATGCGTCATTTGACTCATGCGATGAGGTATATGGCAACGGCGGGAACCGCATGCTTAATAAGTTTTACAATGCTGACTATCAGATCGGCGCTTTCATGGAGAAATTTAAGAACAGCCCCTTAGCTGAGAATACCATGGTGGTAATAACTGCCGACCATGCAACATACTGCGACGAGGATTTCAGAAACACTTTCCCGGATTATTACCGTGCGGATATGTCCTGCGATGAAATCCCTCTTCTTATATATTATAGAGGAAACAGTGCCAGCCTGAATGCCGAGGGGAGGAATTCCCTTGACCTGGCTCCTACCATTCTGGACCTGCTTAATATAGGATATCCGGAGACTTTTATGGGGGATTCCCTTTACAGGGCAAAAAATGAGCGGACTGCAATGGATTCGTTTTTCTGGTGCCAGGGCAAGATACTGTATACGGGGGCTGACTGCGTAAGCGTTCCGGAGGCGGATATGAAGTCCTTTGCATCCAAAAATATAGCCAGATATTTTGCCCAAAAGTGATATTAACGAATATTCTTTCAAAATTTTGTTAAATTTAAAAAAAAGTCCTTGCAAAATTATAAGTACTGCTATATACTTACTTTTGCTGTGACACGATAGCTGTGAAGCGTGAGGTTGCCGTCCCGGCAAATGCATAAGCCGTGACGGGTTTTTACGCAGAGCGAATGTCAAGACAAATTGACAACAAGTCACTGTACAGATAGAACCGTCCGGGTGACCGGAAACGACGCGTGGTTCTGCGTCTTTTTTAAAGGACAGGCAGGACACACACGGGAGAGTGGAAAAGGAAAGGGCAGTAAAAAGAGTAAGAAGCGATGCCCGGAACCAAATCCGAAACATGTACAGTCGCCGCTTGTAAGAAAAAGAGAGGAGACTTTTTTTATGACAAATCAGAGAATGAGAGTTATCTTAAAGGCTTATGACCACCAGCTGATCGACTCTGCTGCTAAGAAGATAGTAGACAGCGTTAAGAAGAACGGTGGCGCAGTGAGCGGACCGGTACCCCTTCCTACCAAGAAGGAAGTTGTTACCATCCTTCGCGCGGTACATAAGTATAAGGATTCCAGAGAGCAGTTCGAGCAGAGAACACACAAGAGGCTGATCGACATCCTGAATCCCTCATCCAAGATTACAGAATCCCTTCAGAAGATGGATCTTCCTGCAGGGGTTTATGTAGAAATAAAAATGCAGTAAAACCTCTACTAACTTTATGTATCCGGCAACGGATACCGCTTTAGTAGAAACCGTGATCGAAACACAATGTGTTCGTAACGAATCGCTTCCGTTACGGGTTCCGGAAGGAACAGAGATCAGGACATCAATGATGAAAGAGAGGAAAAGGCAAGAATGAAGAAAGCTATTTTAGCAACAAAAGTCGGAATGACTCAGATCTTCAACGAAGACGGCGTGCTCATTCCGGTAACAGTCCTTCAGGCAGGACCTTGCGTTGTTACTCAGGTTAAGACCGTAGAGAACGACGGATACAGTGCTGTCCAGGTAGGATTCGGTGAGAAGAAGGAAAAGTCTGTTAACAGAGACAAGTCTGGTAAGAAGGAAGTGATCCATCGTCACGGTGTCAACAAGGCACAGCAGGGACATTTCAAGAAGGCCGGCGTTGATGCTAAGAGATATTTAAGAGAATTCCGCTTTGAGAATGCTGAGGAGTACGCTCCTGCACAGGAAATCAAGGCTGATATCTTCGAAGTAGGCGACAAGATCGATGTTTCCGCTATTTCAAGAGGTAAGGGATTCCAGGGTGCGATCAAGCGCCTGGGCCAGCACAGAGGACCTATGAAGCATGGTTCAAAGTTCCACCGTCATCAGGGTTCAAACGGTGCCTGCTCATCACCCAGCCGTGTGTTCAAGGGCAAAGGTATGCCTGGTCACATGGGTGCAGTTGAAGTAACTGTTAAGAATCTTGAGGTTGTAAGGGTTGATGCTGACAAGAACCTGCTCCTGATCAAGGGTGCGGTTCCTGGTGCAAAGAAGAGCCTTATCACCGTTAAGGAAACAACGAAGGCAGAAGCTTAAGCGAAAGGAGGAAACTTTACAATGGCTACAGTATCTGTTGTAAATATGGAAGGCAAGGAAGTTGGCACGATCGACTTAAGTGATGCAGTTTTCGGAGCAAAGATTAACGAGCACCTTGTGCATCTTGCAGTCGTTCAGCAGCTTGCAAATAACAGACAGGGAACACAGAAGGCAAAGACCAGATCCGAGGTATCCGGCGGCGGAAGAAAGCCCTGGAGACAGAAGGGTACAGGTCATGCAAGACAGGGTTCCACCAGGGCACCTCAGTGGACAGGTGGCGGAGTGGTATTCGCACCGGTTCCCAGGGATTATTCATTCAAGATGAATAAGAAGGAGAAGCAGGCAGCACTCAAGTCAGTTCTGACAGATAAGGCTCAGAACAACAAGCTTATCGTAGTAGACGAGCTTAAGATGGATGAGATCAAGACAAAGAAGTTTGTCGAGGTTCTTGCAAACATCAAGGCTGAGAAGGCACTGGTTGTTCTTGGTGAGAAGGATAAGAACGTTATGTGTTCTGCAAGGAATATCGAGGATACAAAGATGGCTCTTCCTGAGACAATCAATGTATACGACATCCTGAAGGCTGGCACACTTGTTCTTACAAAGGATGCAGTCGCAAAGATCGAGGAGGTATACGCATAATGGCAGATATTAAGTATTATGATGTCATCTTAAAGCCGCTCGTAACCGAGAAGAGCATGAATGGCATGGCAGAGAAAAAGTATACGTTCTTAGTTAATCCCGAGGCTAACAAGTCTCAGATAAAGGATGCTGTTGAGAAGATGTTCGACGGTGCTAAGGTTGCCAAGGTGAACACTATCAATCAGGATGGCAAGAACAAGAGAAGAGGAGCTGTTACCGGCAAGACTGCCAAGACAAAGAAGGCAATTGTAACACTGACCAGCGACAGCAAGGATATTGAGATTTTCTCAGGACTGTAAAATTGGTTCCTCAAAATCTCAGACTAAACACAGAAAAGTGTGATGACAAACATAAAGAGTAAAGGAGAAAAGAAATGGGAATTAAGACTTATAACCCATATACACCGTCAAGAAGAAATATGACGGGTTCCGACTTCTCTGAGATCACAAAGTCGACTCCGGAAAAGAGCCTGCTTGCATCAAAGAAGAAGAATGCCGGAAGAAACAACCAGGGAAAGATCACCGTAAGACATCACGGTGGCGGAAACAGACAGAAATACAGGATCATCGATTTCAAGCGTAAGAAGGATGATATTCCTGCAAAGGTAATCGGAATCGAGTATGATCCTAACAGAACCGCAAATAGAGCACTTATCTGCTATGCGGACGGTGAGAAGGCATACATCCTTGCACCCGAAGGACTTAAGGTCGGCATGAAGGTTATGAACGGTATGAACGCTGAAATCCGTACAGGTAACTGCCTTCCTCTTTCAGGAATCCCCATCGGTACTATGGTTCACAATGTAGAGCTTATGCCCGGCAAGGGCGGTCAGATGGTAAGGAGCGCAGGTAACGGCGCACAGCTTATGGCTAAGGAAGGCAAGTATGCAACGCTGCGACTTCCTTCAGGCGAGATGAGAATGGTTCCCATCGAGTGCCGAGCAACCATCGGTGTAGTAGGAAACGGCGATCACAACCTGGTTAACTGGGGTAAGGCCGGCCGTATCCGTCACATGGGTATCCGTCCTACAGTCCGCGGTTCGGTTATGAACCCTAACGATCACCCGCACGGTGGTGGTGAAGGTAAGACAAGCATCGGTCGTCCCGGTCCTTGCACACCTTGGGGTAAGCCGGCACTGGGTCTCAAGACCAGAGCAAAGAAGAAGAATTCCAACAGGCTGATCGTAAGAAGACGCGACGGCAAGGCAATCAAGTAATCGGAAGAAGGAGGCAGACAAATGGCAAGATCATTAAAGAAAGGACCTTTTGCAGATCAGAGCTTACTCAAGGCAGTAGACGCTATGAATGCATCAGGCAAAAAGCAGGCTATCAAGACCTGGTCACGCCGTTCTACAATCTTCCCTTCATTCGTGGGACTTACGATTGCAGTATATGACGGACGCAAGCACGTGCCTGTATATGTAACGGAGGATATGGTAGGACACAAGCTCGGTGAGTTTGTTCCCACACGTACATTCCGAGGACACAAGGCGGATGACAAAAAGTCATCGGTAAATTAACTAAGGAGGGCAGATAAACTATGGCTAAAGGACATAGATCTCAGTATAAGAGAGAGAGAAATGCACAGAAGGATACGAGGCCCTCAGCAAAGCTTTCATACGCAAGGGTTTCAGTACAGAAGGCCTGTTTCGTACTTGATGCGATCCGTGGCAAAGATGTGGCAACAGCAAAGGCTGTACTTGAGTACAATCCCAGATACGCTTCATCAGTAATCAAGAAGCTCCTGGATTCTGCAATTGCAAATGCAGAAAACAACAACGGCATGAATCCCGATGATCTTTACATCGCAGAGTGCTATGCGAACAAGGGACCTACCATGAAGAGGATACATCCCAGAGCGCAGGGACGTGCATACAGGATTGAGAAGAGAATGAGTCACATCACCATCGTTCTGGATGAGAAAGGAGCTAAGTAAGTATGGGACAGAAAGTTAACCCCCACGGCCTCAGAGTCGGAGTTATAAAAGACTGGGATTCAAAGTGGTACAGTGAGGATAAGTTTGCAGATTATCTGGCAGAGGATTACAAGATCCGTAAGTTCTTAAAGAAGAAGCTTTATGCTGCCGGCATCTCAAAGATCGAGATCTCCAGAAAGGGAGAAAAGGCAGAAGTAGTTCTTTACACACAGAAGCCCGGTGTTGTTATCGGTAAGGGCGGTACCGGCGTTGAGGCTACCAAGAAGGCTCTTCAGAAAGCAATCGGCCGCAAGGATATCGCACTTGATGTCAAAGAAGTAAGCAAGCCCGATGCAGATGCTCAGCTCGTTGCAGAGAATGTTGCTGCTCAGCTTGAGAACCGTGTTTCCTTCAGACGTGCCGTTAAGAGCTGCATGACAAGGACAATGAAGAAGGATCAGAGAGGCAACTCTCTTACCGGCGCACAGGGTATCAAGGTATGCGTATCCGGAAGACTTGGCGGCGCTGATATCGCAAGAAGCGAGTTCTACAGCGAAGGTACTATTCCTCTTCAGACGCTTAGGGCTGACATTGACTACGGTTTTGCAGAGGCAGATACCACATACGGTAAGATCGGTGTAAAGGTTTGGATCTACAAGGGCGAGGTCCTTCCTACAAAGAGCAATAAGGACGGAAGGGAGCGATAAATCATGTTAATGCCTAAGAGAGTAAAGCGCCGCAAGCAGTTCCGCGGCACTATGGCCGGTAAGGCTATGAGAGGAAATACTATAACATATGGTGAGTACGGTCTTGTGGCTACAGAGCCCTGCTGGATCAAGTCAAACCAGATAGAGGCTGCCCGTGTGGCAATGACACGTTACACCAAGCGTGGCGGTAGGGTATGGATCAAGATCTTCCCTGACAAGCCTGTAACGGCTAAGCCTGCTGAAACCCGAATGGGATCCGGTAAGGGTTCCCTGGAATACTGGGTAGCTGTTGTTAAGCCGGGGCGCGTTCTCTACGAGATTGGTGGAATCCCCGAGGAGACAGCAAGAGAGGCACTCAGACTTGCTTCTCACAAGCTTCCCTGCAAGTGCAAGATAGTGTCAAAGGCTGATCTTGAGCCGGCACAGGAAGGCGGTGCTAAATGAAAAACAGTAAGTTTGTAAAAGAGCTTGAGGCTAAGTCCGCTAGCGAACTTAATCAGGATCTTGTTAATGCTAAGAAGGAACTTTTCAACTTAAGATTCCAGAATGCGACCAACCAGCTTGACAATACTGCAAGGATCAAGGAAGTAAGAAGAAACATCGCTCGTATCCAGACAGTATTAAACGGCAAGCTCAAGGCGGAAGCTTAAGGGAGAAAGGAGAAAACCGTGGAAGAAAGAAATTTAAGAAAAACCCGTGTCGGCAAAGTGGTAAGCGACAAGATGGAAAAGACTATCACTGTTGCGGTTGAGGATCACATCAAGCATCCTCTTTACGGCAAGATTGTTAAGAAGACATACAAGCTTAAGGCTCATGATGAGAATAACGAGGCGCATATCGGTGATACCGTAAAGGTTGCCGAGACCAGACCCCTGTCAAAGGATAAGAGATGGAGACTGGTTAACATCGTTGAGAAGGCTAAGTAATCTTTAACAGGATTCGGAAGGAGATAAATCATGATACAACAGGAAAGCAGATTGGTGGTCGCTGATAATACCGGCGCAAAGGAACTCCTCTGTATCCGCGTTTCAGGCGGCTCCACCAGAAGATATGCTGCTATCGGTGATGTGATCGTTGCTACGGTCAAAGATGCAACACCCGGCGGCGTTGTAAAGAAGGGTGATGTTGTAAAGGCAGTTGTTGTTCGCAGCGTAAAGGGTGCTCGTCGTAAGGACGGTTCCTACATCAAGTTCGATGAGAATGCAGCTGTTATCATAAAGGATGACAACACACCTAAGGGAACTCGTATATTTGGACCGGTGGCAAGAGAGCTCAGAGAAAAGCACTTCATGAAGATCGTTTCTCTCGCTCCGGAAGTACTGTAAGGAGGACCGGGAAATGACAAAGATTAAAGTCGGCGATACAGTAAGGGTTATCGCAGGTGATGCAGTAAAATGCAAAGGTAAGGAAGGCAAGGTCTTAAAGATTGACCACAAGAACGGCAAGGTTCTTGTAGAGGGCGTAAACAAGGTTACAAAGCACGCTAAGCCTTCAGCACAGAATCAGACTGGCGGCATAATCGAGAAGGAAGCTCCCATCGATATTTCCAACGTAATGTACGTTCACAAGGGAAAGCCCACCAGAATTGGATTTAAGGAAGTTGACGGCAAGAAAGTCCGTTATGCAAAATCTACCGGCGACGTGATCGGTTAAGGAAGGAGACCAAAACATTGAGTAGATTAAAAGACCAGTATAAGAACGAGATCATGGATGCCATGACAAAGAAGTTCGGTTACAAGAATGTGATGGAGATCCCCAAGATCGAGAAGATCGTCATCAACATGGGTGTAGGTGAGGCTAAGGATAATGCAAAGGCGCTTGAGAGCGCAGTTGCAGATATGGAGACCATAACCGGACAGAAGGCTATCGTCACAAAGGCAAAGAAGTCAATCGCAAACTTCAAGATCCGTGAGGGACTTGCAATCGGTTGTAAGACAACTCTCCGTGGCGAGAAGATGTACGAATTCCTTGACAGGCTTGTAAACCTTGCTCTTCCCCGAGTTCGTGACTTCCATGGTGTAAACCCCAACAGCTTTGACGGAAGAGGCAACTATGCACTTGGTATCAAGGAACAGATCATCTTCCCTGAGATCGAGTATGATAAGGTTGACAAAGTCAGAGGTATGGATATTATCATCGTAACTACGGCAAAGACAGACGAAGAGGCAAGAGAACTGCTGAGACTGTTCAATATGCCTTTCCAGAAGTAAGGAGGAATTAATTCATGGCTAAGATGTCAATGAAGATCAAGCAGCAGCGTAAACCTAAGTTCTCGACCAGAGCATATACCCGCTGCAATATCTGCGGAAGACCCCACGCCGTACTGAAGAAATACGGTGTATGCAGAATATGTTTCCGTGAACTTGCAAGCAAGGGCGAGATTCCTGGCGTTAAGAAGGCAAGCTGGTAAAGATAGGAGGACAAGGAAAGATGACAATGAGTGATCCCATTGCGGATATGCTTACAAGAATCCGTAACGCAAATACTGCAAAGCATGATACAGTAGATGTACCTTCATCAAAGATGAAATTATCTATCGCTAAGATCCTTCTTGACGAGGGATATATCGAGAAGTATGAACTCGTTGATGACGGAAATTTCAAGAACATCCACATTACTCTTAAGTACAACGCTGGTAAGAGTGAGAGAGTTCTTACAGGTATCAAGAGAATCTCAAAGCCCGGTCTGCGTGTATATGCAGGTAAGGATGAGCTTCCCAGAGTATTAGGTGGTCTTGGTGTGGCTATCATTTCCACAAACCAGGGCGTGATCACTGACAAGGAAGCAAGAAAGCTTAATGTTGGTGGCGAGGTACTTGCTTTTGTATGGTAATCCATACTAAGGCAGGTATCCGAAAGAACAGTAATTTAGAAATCAATCCACAATAGGAGGTATGGGCATGTCACGTATAGGAAAAATGCCGATCGCAATACCCACCGGCGTAACGGTAAGTGTTGCAGAAAATAACAAAGTGACTGTAAAGGGACCTAAGGGAACTCTTGAGAGAGTTTTCCCCGCTGAGATGGAGATCAAGGTAGAAGGTGCCGAAGCAACGGTTTCAAGACCGAATGATTTAAAGAGGAATAGATCTCTTCACGGACTTTCCAGAACACTTCTTAACAACATGGTTGTTGGTGTTACGGAAGGCTTCGAGAAGAAGCTTGAGGTTAACGGTGTAGGTTACAGGGCTGCTAAGCAGGGCAAGACACTTACACTTACTCTTGGTTATTCTCATCCCGTTGAGATGACTGATCCCGAGGGTATCGAGACAGTTGTTGAGGGCCAGAATGTCATAATCGTGAAGGGTTGTGATAAAGAAAAGGTTGGTCAGTTTGCAGCCGAGATCAGAGATAAGAGACGTCCTGAGCCTTATAAGGGCAAGGGTATCAAGTATGCTGACGAGACGATCAGACGTAAAGTCGGCAAGACCGGTAAGAAATAAGGAGGGCGTAAGAAAATGGTCAATAAAGAATCAAGACAGGAAATCCGCGTAAAGAAGCATAACAGAATTCGTAATCGCTTCAGCGGTACAGCAGAGAGACCTCGCCTTTCGGTTTTCCGCAGCAACAATCATATCTATGCTCAGGTAATAGATGATGCCGCAGGCAAGACACTTGTATCAGCTTCCACAGCTGAGAAGGATGCAAAGGCAGAGCTCAAGAATACTAATGATGTTGAGGCAGCTTCATATGTTGGCAAGCTTGTTGCAAAGCGTGCTAAGGATGCAGGCATCGAGCAGGTAGTATTCGACAGAGGCGGCTACATTTACCACGGCAGAGTAAAGGCACTTGCAGATGCTGCAAGAGAAGCCGGATTAGAGTTCTAAGGAAGGGGAAACATAAGCATGAAACATGAGATTATTGATGTAAACGGTCTTGAGTTAAACGACAAGCTTGTTTCTATCAGACGCGTCACAAAGGTTGTAAAGGGCGGACGTCACATGAGATTTTCCGCACTGGTTGTTGTAGGCGACGGCAATGGTCATGTGGGAGCAGGCATCGGTAAGGCTGCTGAAATCCCCGAGGCTATCCGCAAGGGCAAAGAGGATGCAATCAAGCATCTTGTAACTGTTGCCCGCGATGAGAACGACAGCATAACACACGATCAGATCGGTAAATACGGTTCATCTGTTCTGCTCCTGAAGAGAGCACCTCAGGGTACCGGTGTCATCGCTGGTGGTCCCGCTCGTATCGTCTGTGATATGGCAGGTATCAAGAATATCCGTACAAAGTCACTTGGCTCAAACAACAAGCAGAATGTTGTTCAGGCTACAATCGAAGGACTTGCAGGTCTCAAGAGCCCTGAAGAGGTTGCTCAGAACCGCGGTAAGTCTGTAAGTGACATCAGAGCATAAGTTCTAACAGATGGAGGACAGTAAAATGGCAGAGAAAACATTAAAGGTTACTTTGATTAAGTCCCCGATCGGTGCAGTTCCCAAGCATAGAAGGACTGTTGAGGCAATGGGCCTTTCAAAGCTTCACAAGACTGTAACCCTTCCGGATAATGAAGCAACCAGAGGGCAGATCCGTCAGGTAGGATACATGCTCAAAGTAGAGGAAGCATAAAGCAGACTGGAGACATTGGGGCCGCTTATGCGGCGCCGATGATCCTTATCGCATCGGAGGATTTGCTTAGACAGGTTTTTAGCAAGTTCTCTTGGCGAAGCCGCTTGATGCGGCAGAAGGAGGAAAAATGGAATTATCAAATTTAAGACCTGCTGAGGGTTCCGTACACAGCAAAAATTTCAGAAGAGGCCGCGGTCATGCTTCAGGAAACGGCAAGACTGCAGGTAAGGGACATAAGGGACAGAAGGCTCGTTCAGGAGCTCCCAGAATAGGTTTCGAAGGTGGTCAGATGCCCCTTTACAGACGTATTCCTAAGAGAGGCTTCAAGAACATCAATACTAAGGACATCGTTGGCATCAACGTAAGCCGTCTTGAAGTATTTGATAACGGTGCAACTGTTACCGTAGAGGCTCTTATGGAGAAGGGAATCATTAAGGACGCACGTGATGGTGTGAAGATTCTCGGCAACGGCGAGCTTACAAAGAAGCTTGATGTTAAAGTCAATGCTTTCAGTGAGTCAGCAAAGTCCAAGATTGAAGCTAACGGTGGTACCGCAGAGGTGATCTAATGTTAAAATCTGTAATAAACGCATTTAAGATCAAAGATATCCGCAAGCGTTTGTTTTACACATTTTTTTGTCTGGTTATCGTGAGACTGGGATGTCAGGTTCCGGTCCCCGGAACCAACAGGAACTATTTTGCTGACTGGTTTGCAAGCCAGCAGGGTGATGCATTCAGTTTCTTTGATGCATTCACTGGCGGTTCCTTTACCAGTATGTCATTATTTGCACTTGGTATCACGCCTTACATTATGGCGTCCATCATCATCCAGATGCTGACACTTTCCATACCAGCTCTTGAAGAGATGAGCCGTGAGGAGGACGGACGTACCAAGTTAAATGAGATCACCCGTTATGCCGCTGTCGGCCTTGCCCTTGTAGAAGGCATAGGTATGGCTGTAGGTTTCGGTAAAGACGGTCTGCTGGCAAAGTATGATGCACTGAACATCATTTCAGTATCAGTTGCCCTTACCGCGGGCGCTGCATTTGTTATGTGGCTGGGTGAGCAGATTACACAGAAGGGTATAGGAAACGGAAGCTCCATAATACTTGTTTTCAATATTGCAGCCAGGATCCCCAGCGATATGGTTGGACTCTACGAGAGGTTTGTAAAGACCGCTGATAACGTAGGACGCGCCATACTTGCAGCAGTGATCATAGTTGGCGTAATACTGATAACAATAGTTCTTACCATTATATTGAATGACGGTATCAGAAAGATTCCTGTTCATTATAACGGAAGGAGCAATCAGAGCCGTATCAGTGCGACAGGCAATACTAACAGTATTCCGCTCAAGGTTAATACCTCAGGCGTAATGCCAGTCATCTTTGCGTCATCAATTATGGAATTTCCGGTGGTGATCGCAGGACTTATACAGAAGACTCCTACTGAGGGAATCATGAGCAAAATATTTAAGTTCCTGCAGTCCAGCTATTGGTTCAATAAGGATGAGCCGGTGTACACCCTTGGCGTACTGATTTATATAGCGCTTGTAATATTCTTTGCATATTTTTATACCGCTATCACCTTTAACCCGGTGTTAATATCAGATAGCCTTAAAAAGCATGGTGGATTTATCCCTGGCGTAAGGCCCGGACGTCCCACCACTGAGTACCTTAACAACATACTTAAGTATATTATCTTTATCGGTGCTGTAGGCCTGTTCATAGTAATGGTCATTCCTATCGCATTCAACGGAATGTTCGGCGCAAGGGTAACCTTTGCCGGCACCAGTCTGATAATTATCGTAAGCGTTGTTATCGAGGCTATACATCAGGTTGAGACTATGATGGTTGAAAGAAACTATAAGGGATTTCTTAATTCATAATGATGGAAAAAGAAACCTTTACTAAACAATAAGAACACTGTGTATGTCAGATGACCGGATGCAAATCATCCGGCTGTCTGTCTGCATAGTGTCTTTTACTTATAACTATTAAGGTACAGAAGAGTTTACTTTTGGTTTAAGCATTGTATATTAGAAAGTGCATTGATGAAAAAATGCACAGAGTAAAAAAGGAGGAACTACCATGAAGATCGTAATGCTGGGAGCACCCGGAGCAGGAAAAGGCACACAGGCCAAGATGATAGCAGAGAAGTATTCAATCCCTCATGTTTCCACCGGAGACATTTTCAGGGCTAATATAAAGAACGGCACAGAGCTCGGTAAGGAAGCAAAGAGCTATATGGATAAGGGTGAGCTTGTTCCCGACGAGCTTACTGTAAGGATCCTTTTGGACAGGGTAGCACAGGATGACTGCAAGAACGGATATGTTCTTGACGGTTTCCCTCGTACCATTCCTCAGGCAGAGGTTCTGGATGCAGAGCTTACCAAGATGGGAGACAAGATCGACTTCGCTATAAATGTAGAAGTTCCCGATGAGAATATCGTAAGGCGTATGTCAGGAAGAAGAGCCTGCCTTAAGTGCGGAGCTACTTATCATATAGTTCATATCCCCCCTGTAAAGGAAGGCATATGTGATAAGTGCGGAAGTGAGCTGGTTCTCCGTGACGACGACAAGGAAGAGACAGTTAAGAACAGACTTGCTGTTTATCATGAGCAGACACAGCCCCTTATCGATTTCTATGACAAGAAGGGCGTGCTTAAGGAAGTAGACGGAACTGTTGACAGCAAGGATGTATTTGCTGCTATTACAGGAATCCTTGGTTGAGCATTTAATTTAGGTTTTCGAGAAAGAAGGAACAAATGGCTATTTCAATCAAATCACAGCGTGAAATTGAACTCATGCGTGAGTCAAACAGACTGCTTTGCGAGATGCACAACGAGCTGGCAAAAATGATAAAGCCCGGCATCACAACTATGGATTTGGATAAAGCAGCAGCAGCATTCATAAAGGACTGTGGCTGTGTATCAAACTTTCTTAATTATGAGGGATATCCCGGAAATATATGCACATCCGTTAATGAGCAGGTGGTGCACGGAATCCCCAGTGACAAGACTGTACTTAAGGAAGGTGACATCATTTCAATAGATGCAGGAATGATATACAAAGGTTACCATTCCGACGCTGCCCGCACATATGGAGTAGGTAAGATCGCACCGGAAGTTCAGCAGCTTATTGATGAGACCAGGAACAGTTTCTTTGAAGGCATAAAAATGGCAAAGGCCGGCAATCATCTTTTTGATATATCCAACGCCATAGCAGATCATATCGATAAGTTCGGATACGGTATAGTAAGGGATCTGGTGGGACACGGAGTGGGTACATCCCTTCATGAGGAACCCCAGATACCTAACTTCCATATGACCCGCAGAGGTCCTAGGCTTCAGGCTGGCATGACACTTGCAATCGAGCCCATGATCGCGCTGGGAAGAGGAGATGTGGACTGGCTGGATGATGACTGGACGGTAGTTACCGAGGACAGATCGCCTGCAGCACATTATGAAAATACCATCCTTATAACGGATGGGGAGCCGGAGATACTTTCCCTGGTGGATTAAAAAAAGTTTGTTATTTTGTTTTTATATATAGTAAAAAAACGGGAGGAAAATTTATGTCGAAAACAGATGTCATCGAAATCGAGGGTACAGTGACGGAGAAGCTGCCCAACACCATGTTCAGGGTTCAGCTGGAGAACGGGCACGAGGTACTGGCCCACATCAGCGGAAAGCTTCGCCAGAATTTCATAAAGATATTACCCGGCGATACGGTCACACTGGAGCTTTCACCTTATGATCTTTCTAAGGGCAGGATCATCTGGAGAAATAAATAAAAATAATCCTTGCAATTAAAAATCCCGTGTAGTATACTTTAGAACGGACTTTTCTGAAAGGAGGGAATATTATGAAGGTTAGATCGTCAGTAAAGCCTATATGTGAAAAGTGTAAGGTCATCAAGAGAAAAGGGAAGATCATGATCATTTGTGAGAATCCCAAGCATAAGCAGAGACAGGGCTGAGAATTAGTTTAGTCTTAGTTTTTTGTTTGTGCAGTAGCTAGTGAAGCGGCTGCGGCCTGCTCTTCCGTCAAAGGGCAAGCCGATTTCAAGATAAATGTGAGGCGTATTATGGTGGCGCCGTGCATTTACGGTTGATACCGGAGTAGGATACTTACACGTCTGAATCCGGACAAGGCAGTGTTTCTGCCGGTGGGTGTTGGTTTATCCCCGACCATCCGGCTCTTATTCCCAGAGTCTTAAGGATGCCGCCCAGTCAATCAGTAACTGTTAATTGCTGTTCCTGATACCATATTCCTAAAAACTTCCATATATGCACGGCTGCTGTATGGGAAAGGAAAAGGGACACACACCTTATTTAGAATTTGGAGGAATAAAAAATGGCTCGTATTGCAGGTGTTGACTTACCGAGAGACAAGCGTGTCGAGATCGGTCTTACCTACATCTACGGAATCGGACGCGTAAGCGCAACCAAGATCCTTAAGGACGCTGGTGTTAATCCCGACACCCGTTGCAGAGATCTTACCGATGACGAGGTTAAGAAGATCAGTGATGTTATCGACAGAGACATGATCGTTGAAGGTGATCTCAGAAGAGAAATCGCACTTAACATCAAGCGTCTGCAGGAAATCGGTTGTTACAGAGGTGTTCGTCACAGGAAGGGACTTCCTGTAAGAGGTCAGAAGACCAAGACAAATGCCCGCACCAGAAAGGGTCCCAAGAAGACCGTTGCCGGAAAGAAGAAATAAGTTATAAAGAAGTAATCTTCCGGTACCAAGTAACTGTACATTATATTAGAAAAAAGAAAGTAGGTTAGTTTAAAATGGCAGCAGCAAATAATGCAAAAAGAAGCAAAGCTAAGCGTGTCAAGAAAAACGTTGAACACGGACAGGCTCATATCCAGGCTTCCTTCAACAACACGATCGTTACCCTGACCGATGCTGAAGGCAACGCACTTTCCTGGGCATCAGCTGGTGGTCTTGGATTCAGAGGTTCAAAGAAATCTACTCCGTATGCGGCTCAGATGGCAGCAGAGACAGCTACAAAGGCTGCTCTTATCCACGGCCTTAAGACAGTAGATGTTTTCGTTAAGGGACCCGGATCAGGAAGAGAAGCAGCAATTCGTGCACTTGCAGCAAATGGTCTGCAGGTTACCAGCATTCGTGACGTTACACCCGTTCCTCACAACGGATGCCGTCCGCCTAAGAGACGTCGTGTATAATCAGTTAAAGAATGGTTAACGCTTAATTTCAGATTTGGAGGGAAAAAGCAATGGCAATCAACAGAGTTCCTGTATTAAAAAGATGCAGAGCTTTAGGTCTTGATCCTGCTTACCTTGGTTCAGAGAAGTATACACACACAAGTGACTGGCACAAGGAAGTAGACGGAAGAAAGAAGAATATCAACAAGAGACTTGACAGACGCATGAACGAGTCCATACGTAATTCTCGTGCAAACCGTAAGGTTTCTGAGTATGGTATGCAGCTCAAGGAAAAGCAGAAGGCTAAGTTCATCTATGGCGTACTTGAGAAGCCTTTCCGTAACTACTACGAGAAGGCTGACCGCATGAAGGGTATGACCGGTGAAAACCTTATGGTTCTCCTTGAAAGCAGGCTTGACAGCGTAGTATTCCGTATGGGTTTTGCCCGCACAAGACGCGAGGCACGTCAGGTTGTAGGTCACAAGCATGTACTTGTTAACGGCAAGAAGATCAACATTCCTTCTTACCAGATCAAGGCCGGTGATGTGATCGAGCTCACTGAGAAGGCTAAGAGCATGCAGAGATATAAGGACGTGCTGGAAGTAACTTCTTCCAGAATCGTTCCTGAGTGGATGGAAGTAGATTACGAAGCTAAGAAGGGAACAATCAAGGAGCTTCCTAAGAGAGAAGCAATTGACGTACCCGTAAACGAGATGCTTATCGTCGAGTTGTATTCCAAGTAATTAAATGACATGTGTGTGAAGTGCTTAATGCACTTCACCTGCATGAGTTTTTGGAACAGTATCTTTCACAATTCAAGGAGGGTTATAAATGTTAGAATTTGATTTCGACAGCCCGAATATTGAGATCGCTGAGATCTCCGAGGACAAGAAGTACGGCAAATTTGTAGTAGAGCCGTTAGAGCGTGGATACGGAATCACACTGGGAAATTCCCTGAGACGTATCATGCTTGCTTCACTTCCCGGAGCTGCAGTCAGCCAGATCAAGATCGACGGAGTAAAGCATGAGTTTTCTTCTATTCCGGGTGTCAAAGAAGATGTGACAGAGATCGTTATGAACATCAAGTCTCTTGCCATCAGGGATGACAGCGACAATGATGAGCGTAAGAAAGCACACATCAACTTTGAAGGCAGCGGAGTGATAAAGGCTTCGGATATCAAGATCGATGATCCTGATGTATATATCATAAATCTCGACCAGACCATAGCTACTTTAAGCGGCGGCAAGGATACAAAGTTCGAGATGGATATCGAGATCACCAAAGGCCGCGGATATGTAAGTGCCGACAAGAATAAGCGTGAGGATTCCTCAATAGGAGGTATCGCCGTTGATTCTATCTACACTCCCGTAGAGCGGGTTAATATGAATGTTGAGAATACCCGTGTAGGTCAGGTTACAGACCTTGATAAGCTTACACTTGAAGTATTCACAAACGGTGCAATTGCACCTGATGAGGCAGTCAGCCTTGCTGCAAAGGTACTCAGCGAGCACCTTAAGCTCTTCATCAATCTTTCTGATAAGGGTCAGCAGGCACAGGTTCTTGCTTGTGAGATACAGAACCAGCAGAAGACATCAACAGCTATTTCCATTGATGAGCTTGAGCTGTCTGTAAGATCATACAACTGCCTGAAGAGAGCCGGCATCAATACCGTTGAGGAACTTACAAACAAGACTTCCGACGATATGATGAAGGTTCGTAACCTTGGTAAGAAATCTCTTGATGAAGTACTTGCAAAGCTTAAGGAAATGGGTCTTCATCTCAGGGATGAGATTGACTGATAATCAGTCAGCAATTTGCCGGTAAGTCCATAAGTGCGCGGCAGCAGTCGGAAGCGTTTATGCGAAAGGCTGTGTTACTTTAGGGAGCAGGGATACCTGCATCAGTTTGGCAGATAAGACCGATGAGCGCTGCCGAAAGGAAGAAGATTATGGCAAAGTACAGAAAGTTAGGAAAAACATCAAGCCAGAGAAAGGCATTACTCAGAAACCAGGTAACAATGCTTATCCTGAACGGCAGGATCACTACTACTGAGGCAAGGGCAAAGGAAATCAGGAAGATCGCTGAGAGCCTTATTGCACTTGCAATAAAGGAAAAGGATAACTTCGAGACCGTTACCGTTAAGGCAAAGGTTCCCCAGAAGGACAAGGACGGCAAGCGTGTAAAGGAAGTTAAGGACGGCAAGAAAGTTACCGTTTATGACGAGGTAGATAAAGAGATCAAGAAGGATCTTCCTTCAAGACTTCATGCAAGACGCCAGATGCTCAAGGTATTCTATGATGTAACAGAAGTACCTGAGACAAATGCAGGCAAGAAGAAGGCTACAAAGAAGGTTGACCTCTGCGCTAAGATGTTTGATGAGATCGCACCCAAGTACGCTAGCCGTCAGGGCGGTTTCACAAGAATAGTTAAGGTAGGTCCCCGTAAGGGTGATGCAGCAATGATGGTTATCATCGAGTTAGTTTAAGTTGCAGTGATCTGACCTGAAGATCAACCATTCCCGGATCTTTGCAAAGACTTATTAGTCTTGCAGGATCCGGTTTTTTTATAACTGTACAGAACCTATAGGTTTTTGAACAAATTTGTTAAATATAGTTATCAGAACCCGCTGGGTAATATAATTAAAATGCCGATAGTCGATCTGAAAAATGTTACATTCGAATATATAAGACGGGACAATGAGGGCAATGTGGACGGTATCACAACAGCCGTTGACGGCGTAAGCCTGAAGGTTGTGCCCGGGGAGTTTATTGCAGTCCTCGGTGCCAACGGCTCTGGCAAATCTACCCTGGCTAAACATATCAATGCCCTGCTTTTTCCTACTGAAGGGGCAGTATATGTTGACGGCATGAACACGGCAGATGAGGATAAGCTGCTTGAAATCCGCAGTGCTGCCGGCATGATATTCCAGAACCCGGATGATCAGATAATAGGGCAGATTGTTGAGGAAGATGTGGCTTTTGGACCTGAGAATCTGGGAGTGCCTACGGAGGAGATAAGGGAAAGGGTTTCCGACAGCCTTAATGCCGTAGGGATGTCCGAGTACGGACTGCGTTCACCGGACAGGCTCTCCGGGGGGCAGAAGCAGCGAGTATCCATTGCATCTGTTATAGCAATGAAGCCGAAATGCATCATAATGGACGAGCCTACGGCCATGATAGATCCGGAGGGCAGACGGGAGATCCTTGAGACTGCCCATAGGCTAAATAAAGAAGAAAAGATCACTATGATCCTTATTACCCACTATATGGAAGAGGTGGTGGATGCGGACCGAGTGTTTGTAATGGACAAGGGGAAGGTTGCCATGAGCGGGACACCTGCGGAGATTTTTTCCAGGGTGTCGGAACTGCAGGAACTGCGTCTCACAGTGCCTCAGGCGACTGGACTCGCATATAAATTAAAGATGGCAGGCGTGCCTATCCGTGACGGCATACTTACCGGTGATGAGCTGGTAAATGCAATTATGAAACTATGGCCAGTGGCAAAATAGTTTCTCTGATTTAACTTAATAGATTAATCGGTTTTTCAAAAATATGAGTTGAACTTGTAATGAAAACGGAAAAAGTCAATGAGCTTAATGAACTGAATACTGATATTCCCATCCTGGAGGCCAAGCATCTTGTATTTGAATACCGTACAGGAGCGGCAAAGCCTGTACGTGCGGTTTATGATGTAAGCTTCAGCGTATGGCCGGGGGAGTTCATCGGCCTTATCGGACATACGGGATCAGGCAAATCGACTCTCCTGCAGCTCTTAAATGCACTTGAGACGCCTGCTTCAGGCACCGTATATTTCAAGGGACAGGATATTTTTGAAAAAAGATATGACCGCAAAAAACTCCGGGGAAAAGTAGGGCTGGTTTTCCAGTATCCGGAGCATCAGCTTTTTGCGGAGACTGTTTTTGCGGATGTCTGTTTCGGACCTCTTAATATGGGTGTGGACAGGAAGCAGGCAGAACTTACGGCCTATGACACCATAAAGCAGGTGGGGCTTGAGGATGAGTGCTTTTACAAATCCCCTTTTGACCTGTCGGGTGGACAGAAGAGAAGGGCAGCAATAGCCGGAGTCCTGGCTATGAAGCCGGAGGTACTTATTCTGGATGAGCCCACAGCAGGCCTTGATCCAAAAGGAAGGGATGAGCTGCTGGATATGATTGCGTCACTTCGGGATAAAGAGAATATGACTATTATCCTCGTTTCACATTCTATGGAGGATGTGGCAAGGTATGCGGACCGTATCATGGTAATGAATGAGGGAAGGCTGATTTTGGATGACACTGTAAGTACTGTTTTTAAGCATCGTCAGGAGATTAAGACGGCGGGGTTATCGGTTCCGGAGGTGTCGGAGATAGTGGCTGAGCTTTCGGCAGCGGGCTTGCCTATAAGGGATGACATTTTTACGGTAGACGAGGCCGCAGAAGAGATACTCAGGGTTTTAAAGGAATACAGGGTGATATAGGCGTTGCTCGAAATAACTATAGGACAATATTATCAGACAGATTCAGTAATGCACAGGCTCGATCCAAGAACTAAGATCGTGCTTACTTTTGTTTACATTCTGAGCCTGTTCATATTTGAAAATCCTGCAGTCTATGCTGTAGCGGCGCTTTTCCTGATCATAGAGATAATACTTTCGAGAATTCCGATTCTTTATATGGTTAAAGGGTTAAAGCCGGTTGCTTTCCTTCTGGCATTCACGGTGGCTGTCAATCTGCTTTTTACAGGGGGACAGGAACTGTTCTCTTTTTGGATTTTCACAGTTACCATAGAGGGAATAAAAAGGTCCTCATACCTTATAGGACGCCTTATTTTTCTTGTGCTGGCTTCTAACCTTATGACACTTACTACGGCCCCGGTGAGCCTTACAAACGCTCTGGAATACCTTATGAGACCGCTAAAGCTTTTTAAGGTGCCGGTTCATGAAGTGGCCATGATGATGTCTATAGCACTCAGGTTTATTCCTATACTTGTGGATGAGGCCAATAAGATAATGAAGGCGCAGATGGCCAGGGGGGCTGACTTCGATAGCGGGAACATCATAAAAAAGACAAAGAGCTTTGTGCCCATAATCATTCCGCTTTTTGTATCTGCTTTCCGACGCGCCAACAATCTGGCGCAGGCTATGGAAGCAAGGTGCTACAACGGGGGCGAGGGCAGGACCAGGCTTAATCCGTTAAAATACAGACGTGGCGATGTGGTGGCATATGTGCTGCTTGTGATATATGCAGTGCTGATAGTACTGATGGGGTGCTTTCTTTTCAAGGCCCCACCGGTTGCTCTCTGATTTGACATCATTAGAACTTCACTATATAATGTGTTTATCAAGCAGCTAGCAGGAAGGGTGCCACCTTCCGACCTGGCGAATTAATAGCTAATAAAAATGACCATTAACTTGTCACAGTCAGGGTGGTCATTTTTATTTGTTGTTTTTACAAATAATAACCAGTGTGATTATTGCACACAACATTAATACGAACTGAAATAAATCCGAAAATGTCACATACATCATCCATCGGCACCACCTTCCTTTCAAGCTCAGGTCAGTGAGTGCAACCACCCCGCTAGCTGCCGGATAAGCACATTATAAAAATGAATCAGCAAACAGTCGATGCTGTTGCTTCCGGATCAAGAAATGATCCAGAACTATTCTAACATACACAAGCGGATGTATGTCAAGTGATACTCTAGGAAGACTATAATGAGAAAAAATGATAAAATAATACCCATGGAAAATGAAGCGATAACAACAGCAAGACGCATACTCATATATGTAGCCTACGATGGCACTTCCTATCATGGCTTCCAGGTGCAGTCCGGAGTGCCGACTATAGAAGGTGTTCTGAATGAGACCCTGAGCAGCCTCTTTAAGGAGGATATTGCAGTGATAGGTGCCAGCCGCACGGATTCCGGTGTGCACTCAAAAGGGAACATCGCCGTATTCGATACCTATGCCCATATCCCTGCGGAAAAGGTTCCCTATGCCCTGAACAGGCAGCTTCCTGGGGACATCAGGATAGTGGGGGCAGCAGAGGTTAAGCCTGACTTCCATCCCCGTCATACCGATACCAGAAAAACATACGAGTACCGAATTATATGTTCACCATTTGAAAGCCCCATAAACAGGCTCTATGCACACTGGACATATAATGAGCTTGATGTAGGGCTTATGCAGAGAGGGGCGGAGTTCCTCAAGGGGGAGCACGACTTCAAGAGCTTCTGCAGTGTGAACACACAGGCAGAGTCTACAGTAAGGACCATATATGACATATCGGTAGTTACGTAAAAAGTGGAGGGGGATTCTAAAGAAATCGTTATATCTTTAACCGGTAACGGATTCCTGTACAATATGGTCCGCATAATCGCCGGTACCTTAATGGAGGTCGGCCGTGGCAAGTATCCGTCGGAAAAAGTTAAGGAGATGCTGGAAGCCTGCGACCGCAGTGCTGCCGGACCTACAGCTCCTGCCAAAGGACTTATGCTGGCAAGGTACGAGATCTGCGACAGGGATATTTTTATATAGCTATTCAAGAAAAGCACGAGGCATTTATTGCTGAGGGTATATAAAAGGGTAAAATAGTCGATTGATTTTTATTTTAAGGAGGCAATATGGAACTATCTTTTCTTTATGCGATCCCGCACAACGAGATACTTGATAAGTTTTTTCTTCTGGTTACGGCCATTGCAGGTTCATACGGCCAGATATGGCTGATCGTGGGAGTGGCCCTTCTGTTTTTTAAGAAAACCAGGCGGGCCGGTGCTGCGGTACTGCTGTCATATGTATTTGTTTTCGTGCTGGGACAGTATGTGCTTAAGAATCTCTTCGACCGTCCGCGTCCTTGTCATGTTGACCAGGCTTTTCAGCTGCTGGTGGACAGGCCCTCAAGCTCGTCTTTCCCTTCAACACATTCAGCCTGGTCCTTTGCTGCTGCAACAGCGATATTTATGAGACACAGGAAAGCCGGCATTCCGGTATTCATTGTGGCGGCAATCATTGCTTTCAGCAGGATGTATCTCTTCCTTCATTTCCCGACTGATGTCCTTGTGGGGATCGTGTTCGGCGTTGTAGTTGGATTAGCAGCGACATTTATCTGCAATTTATGGAAGAAAGATAAGATGGAGGAAAACGGAACCTCCGGGGATGTGGCAGATAAGGCAAATGGACCTGAAACTATCGGGGAAGCTATAGATAAAACAACAGTTAGTGCAACGGATAAAGCTCCCGGTATATGAAGGGATAACATTTTACAGAACAGATGAAGGTACCCTGGACAGGGATAAAAACTGGTGGAGGTAGAACATGAGCAGACTAAAAGAGCTTCGTAAATATGTGGATGCCGAGCTGGATAAAATTGAGGACACAGACAAAAGGACAAGCGCCATAGCACATCTTTATGGCGTATCGCTGGCAGCAACCATGATCGCAAAGAAGCGTGGGCTGGATCCCGAAATCGCATCAATGGCGGCCATGCTGCATGACCTTCATGCTTATAAGACAGGTTCATATGACGATCATGCCCACAAGGGAGCAGAGCTTGCAAGGAGTATCCTTGAAGAGCTGAAACTTACGGACGAGGCGGAGACGGATATGATATGTTCCGCAATTTACCATCATGATGACAAGCTGGTAACGGACTCGCCCATGGACGAGGCCTTAAAGGATGCGGATGTGATACACCATTGCATGAATGATCTGTCCAAGGCGGTAAAGGAAAAAGAGCAGGCACGCTTTGATAGGCTTTGTGAAGAGTTTGGAATGTAAGCCAGCCGAAAAAAGCAGGATAACGAAGAAAGACTGAGAGAGATGAAGAAGGAAGAAAAGACAAATGTTATGAGGGTTCTCGACGGGAAGAAGATTGCCTATAAGAGCCATTCTTATGAGCAGGATGCGACAATGAGCGGTGCGCAGATCGCAGGCATCCTGGGGGAGCCTGCAGAGAAAGTTTTTAAGACTCTGGTGACACAGGGGAAGTCCGGTGCATATTATGTGTTCGTAGTGCCGGTGGAGTCTGAGCTTGACCTTAAGAAGGCAGCAAAGGCAGCAGGGGAAAAGGCTGTCAGTATGATAAAGCAGAAAGACCTGCTTCCGCTTACGGGATATGTCCACGGCGGGTGCTCACCCATCGGCATGAAAAAGCAGTTCCCGACTTTTATTCATGAAACTGCATCTGATTTGGATAAAATTTTTGTCAGTGCAGGGAAGGTGGGATTTCAGATAGAGCTTGATCCCTCAGATCTGATAAAAGCAGCCGGCTGCAGGGTGGCGGAGATTGCAGCTGAGTGATATTATTGGATAATACTTCAAAAAACATTTCAGAATAAAATATCAGAAAAGACTTTCCTTTAGTGGAAAAGCACGGGAAAGTCTTCAATGCAGCGCGGTAGTTCAATCTTCCACAAGGAATACTGTTTATGATTCTTGCGCATTTCCATAAAGCCATGCAGCGTATCTAAATTGATCAGCACAAAGAGAAAAACTGAGGCAGGACAGAGCAGGTCCCTTGGGATAAGGGCGAGAGCATCCATTATCGGATCAAAGCAGTACCTCATAAAAAGCATGGTGATCATTGCAAATCCCAGACTGGTAGGAAGGGATGTGTATTTTGTCAGATGCAGCGGGATCCAGCTGTAATTCCAGTATACGACACCTATATATTTTTCCACAAATGTTCCCAGCAGGATTTCACCGATTCCTACGGTAATGACAGCCTGCACATAATATATCACGTCAAAATGTGTTTCAGAAGGTGTTCCCACCAGCAGATAAAAACCGACTACGGACAGCCCATAGCCCGAAAGGAAGGGCAGTACTGTATTCCGGTTATCCATGTATCCCTTCGTAAAAAGAAGCCAGATGTTTTCAGTAGCATATCCTAAAAAAGAGATGATCACCGATATGAACATCAGTTTAAAAATATCATATTCCATACTTGTCACGCACCTTGTTTGATGTTATACTCGTCTTGATGTTACAAGTGTAACATCAAGACATGTGAAACACAACGTCACAGGCTACGGAACTGACAGTTGTTACAAAAATTGAGAGGGCGTTACAAAAACGTGGATTTTGTAGCGCATAAGATGGTGGATACTATGCAATCCGAAAATAAAACTTTGACAGAACTGCAGAAAAAAGAAGTGCTGCGAATGAACAATAAGGAGTCAAACCAGCTGACCAGGGAATGCCTGCAGCTTGCACTGATACATCTTATGGCAGATAAGCCCTATGAGAAGATCACTGTCAGTGAGATAGTGCGCCGGGCCGGTGTATCGAGAACTGCATTTTACCGCAACTACACGGATAAGGAAGATATTTTAAATGAGCTGGGGAGAAAGTTGATAGAAAGCATTTCAGAGCTGACGGAGAGACCTGAGCTGCATGAGGCACCAAAGCAATGGTTTGCGGATGTGTTCAGGATTGTCCGTGAGAACAAGGATATTATTGTGCTGCTTGACCAGGCCGGCATACAGCAACGGGATCTGTTTTCCGGAAAATCAATAGCGGAGCTCCTGTATCCAACAAAAGATACGGAGAGAAAGTATATGCAGCTTGCGGCAGAGGCGGCATTTTTTCAGATCCTTATAAGCTGGTTTAGAGATGGCATGCATGAGGATGAGGAATATATGGCCGGCATCTGTGTTGACATTTTTGACGGTATATTAAAGAAACTGGTATAAAGCGCTCTAATTAAAAAAGCATCTTAAAAAAAACAAAGCACCAAAAAAGCAATACTTAAAATGAATAATTAATATCAGGAGAATTTAAAATGGCTAAGGTTTATTCGCACTTGGATAAAATCCCGAAAGGGGAGGCATCTGACCATATTACGGAGGGGTGTCTTGTTTTGGAGGGAGGAGCATTTAGAGGGCTGTATACTCAGGGCTTCCTGGATGCACTTATGGAAAAAGATATCAATATGTCCTGCGTGATCGGAGTATCGGCCGGGGCTCTCTCCGGAATGAATTATGTGTCCGGCCAGATAGGCAGGTCAGCAAGAATAAATCTTGGATTCCGTCATGACAGCCGTTATATCGGAGCAAAGGCATTGGCCAAAAGCCACAGCATACTGGATATCGGTTTCCTGACAGAAGACAGGGGGGTACTGGAACCTTTTGACAGGGAAAGATTTGAGGAGCGTAAGCAGAGATTTATAGCAGTAGCAACCAACTGTAATACAGGAAAGGCAACCTGCTTTGAGAAGGGACGAAGCAGACATGTAATTGAAGGTGTAAGGGCTTCGGCATCTATGCCTTATATCTCGCCTATGGTATGGATAGAGGGGGTACCTTACCTGGACGGCGGCTGTGCATGTAAGATACCCTACAGATGGGCAATGCAGAACGGCTTTGAAAAGATAATCGTGCTTCGTACCAGGGAACTTGCTTTTCGTAAGTCTGATAAAATATCGAAGGCAGCATTTCGCTTTTATGGCTCAAGAAAAGAGTTTGCCCAAAAGCTTGCCATTAGCAACAGGGCTTATAACCATCAATGCGATGAGATTGACCGTCTGCATATGGAGGGCAGGCTCTTACAGATCGCCCCTTCAATGAAAGTAACTGTTTCCCGCCTGGAGGGAGATATGGAAAAGCTTGGAAATCTGTACTGGCTGGGTTATAAGGATGGAATTGCAAATGTAAAACATATCCTGGATTATCTGGGGGCAAGTTTTAATATGAGATGCAACAGGGAAAAATAACTCAGTAGCGTCTCGAAAAATGTAAACCAATAGAGATGTACATAGAGTTAAAAGCTCTGTGTGCATCTCTTTTTTATGCAGTCAGGAGGAAATATGAGAAAGGTGATTCTGGACAACGTGAAAATCTACAGCGCACTGAAACAGGCAGGACTACGCCAGAAAGATCTGCTGGAAAGAACGGGGCTGTCACTTACAACGGTAGTGGCAGTATCTAACGGAAGGATCTGCAAGTTCGAAAATGCAGAAAAATAGCGGAAGCCCTTGTAGTACGGGTCCTTCAGGAGCTATTGGTTCTGAGACAATATGCGGAGGCAGAGAAATGAATAAACGGATCAGGCTATTGGCGATACTGTTCGGAGTACTGCTTGGAATGTTTGCTGGACACTTTATATTCGGGAAGAATTATCTGCAAGCATATACAGAGAGTACATTGACAACTGAATAACGGTTAGTAAAATGTGTAAAAAAGTGTATATTTTCTCTTGGCAAAGTGTGTAAAATAGCGTATTATAGTACTTGTAAGGGGGTTATGGTACATGAAACGAAGAGACCTTATCAAGAAGCTGGAAAATGCAGGATTCAGACTTGTGAGGAACGGAAGCAACCACGACATATACGCAAGAGGCGATGAGACCGAGGAAGTTCCAAGACACAAGGAAATAAAGGAAACAACTGCAAAGGCAATCATCAAAAGGAGAGGGCTGTAAAGCCCGCTCGGAACAGGAGGAAGAGATGAAGAGAGCATATATCACTTTTTTAACATTGACAAAGGATGAAAATGATAGCGTACTCGTGGAGGTGCCGGATCTTGATATATTGACAGAGGGCAACGGAATTGAGGATGGAATCTATATGGCAAGGGATGCCATAGGCCTTAAGGGAATATATCTTGAAGATGAAGGCAGGCCGATTCCGGAACCGTCACCGATGGGAAGCCTTAAAGCGTCGGAGGGGACATTCGCAGAGGAAGGCGAAACGATAACAACTTTAGTTGATATTGATTTTACTGAATATAGAAAAAAGGTTGACAACAAGTCGGTTCGGAGGAATGTAACGATACCGAACTGGCTCAACAGGGAAGCCGAAGCAGCACATATCAATGTATCGAGAGTCCTTCAGGAAGCGCTTAAAGAGAAACTGAATCTCGCATAAATAAAATCTCATAAATAAAAAGGGATAACCCGCTAACCGTTATTCGGTAAGCGGGTTTTTTCTATAATTAAATGAAATTTTCAGTCAGCGCATGGGCCGCATAAAAGCGCTGCACAATAATGTGTCCGGCGACATTCTTCCGGATGGAAAGATGTACTACAACATAGCATCCAGGATCTTACCGCCGAACCTTGAAGAATGCCATGAAATGGTGGCAGAGATCGCGGAAGGGATTTACGGCATCTTAAACGAGCAGGCAGGGCTGCACATCAAAGCCCTACGTCCGGATCTGAACAGGGACCGTATCGATGGCTTAGTAAACTATGTGTCAAATGCCGATCAGTACGAGGATGTGCGCAAGAGTACGGAGCAGGATGTGGTGAACTTCAGCCAGAGCGTGGCTACGGATGCGGTGCACAAGAACGCAGACTTTCACTACAAGGCAGGCCTTACACCCAAGATCAGACGTGAGGCGGAGTCCGGATGCTGCAAATGGTGCCAGTCCCTTGAAGGAACCTATGACTACGGGGATGTAAGGAACACCGGTAACGATGTATGGAGAAGACACCGCGCCTGCAAATGCAAAGTCACCTACGATCCCGGCACCGGCCGCACCCAGAACGCCCACTCCAAGACATGGAGCTGGAAGGAAGAGAACAAGGAGAAGGTGGCGGAACGGATCGGGGTAGCAGAAGATGCCATGAAAGGGTTTAATAAGCCAACATCGCTTAATCCGAAACTAAATAAAGCAATTTCGATAGAAGATATTGAAATACTAAAAAATTCAATTAGAAAAGGCGACAGTAAAATAGACGGTGAGATAATTGATGAAATTTATAACACACTGAAAAGCAATGAGGCTCTTAATAAATTCGATACGATATCAATAAAAAAACTCGACCCCAAAATAGTATTTAATACAAACATGGAGGCAAGTGGATTATGGTATAATGCGGAATTGGAAATCAACGAGAATTTTTTCGCTGGAAAAAATCTCGAGTTAATCAATAAAATAATAAAACTTGCTGATAATACTGTATGTGAAAACATGGAAGATTGTTTAAAACACGAAATAGCGCATGCTAATCAGGCCATCAGCGTGCCTGTGGCAGTAGTTAATAGGTATAACGAAACCCCAGGAGTAAAAGGCATAAGCAAAACTGCTGATAGGGATATGCTCGAATCATTAGCCGAAGCAAGCGTATTGAAGGAAAAAGGAATGTATGATACAATTCCGGGAGAGGCAAGAGAAAGATTAGATAAAGCTGCAAAGGTGTTTGATTTATGGTAGAAGTTTCGTATTGTGCTGCGTGTAAATACTATATTGGTCTTGCAGATGATAAAGTTACACGATACTGTAAGGCATTTCCTGAGGGACGAAGTGATTTTGAACCTACTAAAGGATGTGAATGCGCTAATGGATTTTGTTTCGTACCCAAAGATGAATACAAGGAATTGTTTAAAAATGAAGAATGAATAAAAGCATCGGATCCCCGGTGCTTTTTTAGTGGGAGAAGACTAACATGGAGAAAAATGATAATACAAAAATGTTTGAACCGAAAGTATCAAAACTGATGGAGATGAGCGAAGGTATAGTAAAATATCTTCAAGAAAACTTCCATCCGCACACCACAGTAGTGATTGAATGGGACGGAATACGGATTGAAGAAACTTTGGCGGCAATGCCTAAAGAATGCGCTGTTGATTAAAATGCCCCCTGATGTTATGGGTATAGAATTTACCTTTAGACGGTGCTGACATAAAAAGGTTTGCGAGTTCAAGCGGTACGCCATAATATTCGTAAATGCGTCCATCGGTAAAAGTGATTCGAAGTATGAGTACATCAGGGTTGTAATCAATTTTGGCAATAGCAGATGAAACTGGTTCCATAGCGATATTCTCCTTTCTACAGACTCAAGTGCGCCAACACTCTGTAGAAAGGATTATAACATAATGACAAGGCACTTACTCAGTAGGTGCTTTTTTAGTGGGAGAAGAGATAATGAGTTTGGATAAAAAGAAATTCCAGTGGCAAAAGGAAAAAACGCCTTTGGATGTGAGACAGTATTTAGCAAATGTGCCGACAGCGTCCCTGGTGGAAGAACTTGAAACCAGAGAAGCAGTAAGTGCAATATACGCAGAGCTATATCAGGATGTGAAGTACTCCGTCAATGGCCCTGCGACAGTGCTGATAGTTACGGATTAGGGGCTTGTATGGATATAGAAAAGCTAAAAGAAGAATACGAGGAATTGTAAAGCATACTTAGCGAAACAAAAAAAGGTAGTTGACATTTGTTATGTCGGTATGATATTTTTTTATAAACCGTTGACGGAGAGTGAGTAGGTATCACATCACTTGTCAGGAGAGAGCTGCGGATGGTGGGATCGCAGTGACAGGCGTGGTATTGAATGGACTCCGGAGGGCGACCGGAAATGCTTACGGCAGAGTATGGGAGACGGAGTGGATCATCGTTAAAAGATCCGGCGCATGATAGTGTGTACAGAGTGGGTGTGTTATGCACCAAGCCGGGTGGCACCGCAGGTATGAATTTTTAAGCCTGTCCCAGCAGAAACTGCTATAGGGACAGGCTTTTTGTTTTGGATTTTCCTGTCAGATGCGTAATCGTGCAGGCATCCGACAGGCGCTACATTACTGGGCAGCAATTATAGCCGAACGATGTCCTGTCCCGTCAAATTTAAAAGCGCAGGTATTCCGAAACGGAGACCGGCGCATAGCCGCATAAATGCGGCAGAAGGAGGAATTATGAAAAAGAAACTTTTATCACTTCTCATGGCAGCAGTAATGGCTACATCATTCTGCGCATGCAGCACTACCGGAACAGGCGAAACAGCTGACGGTGGCGCTGACCAGACCGCAACCAAGACCTACAAGGTTGGTATCTGCAACTATGTTGATGACGCATCTTTAAACCAGATCGTAAGCAACATTGAGACACGACTTGACGAGATCGGTACGGAAAACAATGTTACATTCGAGATCGAATATGACAACTGCAATGCAGATTCAAATGTTCTTTCCCAGATAGTTGCAAATTTCATAGCTGATGATGTGGATCTTATGGTAGGTGTTGCAACACCTGTTGCAATGACCATGCAGGCAGCCACAGAGGATAACGGTATCCCGGTTGTTTTTGCAGCTGTTTCCGATCCTGAGGGTGCAGGCATCGTTGCATCCAATGATGCACCCGGTGCAAACATAACCGGTACATCCGATTATCTGGATACCAACGCGATAATGAACCTTATCCTTGTGCAGAACCCGGATATCGAAAAGGTCGGTCTTCTGTACGATGTAGGACAGGATTCATCAACAGCAGCAATTGCTGATGCAAAGGCTTTCCTTGACGAAAAGGGCATTGAGTATGTGGAGCACACAGGAACCAACGTTGATGAGGTATCCCTTGCTGTTGACGCATTTATAGCTGACGGAGTTGAGGCAATATTTACTCCTTCAGATAACACAATTATGACAGCAGAGCTTTCAATCTATGAGAAGCTTTCAGAGGCAGGTATCCTTCACTATGCCGGTGCAGACTCATTTGCTCTGAACGGAGCATTCTTAGGTTACGGCGTTGACTATGCAAACCTTGGTGTGGAAACTGCTGACATGGTAGGAGAGATCCTTATAAACGGTGCTGATCCTGCTACCACACCTGTCAGGACTTTTGACAACGGTACAGCTACAATTAACACAGATGTATGTGATGCTTTAGGACTTTCCTTTGATGATCTCAAGGAAGAGTTTGCACCTTACTGCACAAAGGTTGAGAGCATTACTACAGCAGAGAGCTTTGAATAAAGAGGTTGGTAATGGGAATCGGTGAAATTCTTCCGCTGCTGCAGACAGCCTTAGAGCTTGGTCTTATCAGCGCACTTACGGTACTGGCTCTATACTTAAGCTACACGATGTTAAATGTATGCGACCTGTCAACGGATGGCTGCTTTACCATGGGAGCCACCGTTGGTGCGGTTGTCGCCATATCGGGACATCCCTATCTGTCCATACCTGCCGCTATGGCAGCAGGTGTGGTATCAGGATTCATTGTGGCGCTGCTGCAGACCAAGATGGGGGTTGAGAGCCTGCTGGCCGGTATCATAGTAAATACAGCATGGTATTCGATCAATATTGCAATTATGGGCAATTCGTCCCTGCTAAATATGAATAAAACAGAGACAGTGTTTACGCAGCTTAAGGAAATACTGGATGGCACATTCTTAGGCAGTGCCTACAAGCTTATCATAGCAGCTGTGGCGGTCATCCTGGTGGTGGTTTTCCTGGCATTTTTCCTAAGGACCAGACTTGGGCTTGCCATAAGGGCTACGGGAAATAATCCGGACATGGTAAAATCATCCTCCATCAATCCTGCATTCACTACCATAGTGGGATTGTGCATAGCAAATGCTTTTACTGCGCTCAGCGGCTGTCTGTTAGCCCAGTCACAGAAATCGGTCAATATTGATATAGGATCAGGTATGGTAACGATAGCTTTGGCATCCCTTCTGATAGGGCAGGCGCTTGTGTCAAAAGGCGGGATAACTGCCAAGGCATGCGGTGCTGTTGCGGGTGCTTTTGTTTTCAGACTTGTATATACCATAGCGTTAAGGTTTAATCTGCCGGCATACATGCTTAAGTTCGTATCCTCAGTCATTGTCATAATCGCTATCAGCGGACCTTATTTCAAGACCAGGCTTCCTCTTATAAAGCGCAGTATGGGACTGAAGAGGCGGCCGGATGGCGGATCGGAGGGTAATGGCCATGCTTAATATTTCGGAAATATCAAAGACATTCAATCCCGGAACGGTCAATGCCAAGCTGGTGCTTGATAAGCTGGACCTGAAGGTGGAAGACGGTGAATTCGTAACCATAATAGGTGCCAACGGTGCCGGTAAGTCAACCCTGTTTAATGCCATAAGCGGAAACTTTATCACAGACAGCGGCAGGATAGAGCTTGACGGCGAGGATATAACCCTTGCTCCGGAATATGTACGTGCACGTAAGATAGGGCGATTGTTCCAGGATCCCATGCGGGGGACAGCGGCTGGCATGACCATAGAGGAAAACCTGATGCTCGCAGCAGGCAGGGGAGGCTGGCTTTCTCATATGACAAAGGAGCAGCGGGATGAATTCCGTGAGATCCTTTCAAAGCTCAACATGGGGCTGGAGGACAGGATGAAACAGCCCATGGGTCTTTTGTCCGGCGGTCAGCGCCAGGCTGTGACCCTCCTTATGGCAACTATCAATCCACCCAGTTTACTGCTTTTGGATGAGCATACTGCAGCGCTTGATCCGGCGGCAGCAGATAAGGTGCTTGAGATAACTGAAGATGTGGTGAAGAAAGAACGCCTGACCTGCCTTATGATCACCCATAATATGCAGTCGGCGCTTACTCTCGGAACAAGGACTCTTATGATGGACCATGGAAAGATAATCCTTGATGTATCCGGTAAGGAGAGGGAGTCCATGACTGTACAGGACCTGCTTGACCGCTTTAAGGATATAGCGGGAAGGACACTGGATAACGACAGGATGCTTTTGGATAAAGATGCATAAAGAGAAACGGGGACAATGCCCCCGTTTTTTTTCATCTGTTTTCTTGACGAAGCTGTGAAATGTGCGATAATTACAAGGTTGAAGAAAATGTAATTATAATAAATAGAGAGCGATTCCAATAATGGTAACTGTTTTTTTTACAATATACTGTCCGCTGTCGATAATCTATCTTGAGACCGTATTCATGCTGTCAACAGGCATACCTTTTTCGGTAAGTAATCTGATAGGCATTTTTATTTCCAGCATCTGTTATGGCGGCCTGTTTTTCCTGCTGTCATCGCTGTTTAAGAATAAGAACATCAACAGAGCCCTGCGGGCGGCTTTCCTTTTCCTAGAGAGCCTGCTTTTTTTACTGCTCTATTTCATATTTGCGGAATTTGGCGTATTTTATTCATTCGGTACTATGGCAAACGGTGCCTCCGGTGCCGTTTCAGAATACTCATATAATATAAGGATCCTTCTGCTGTCTCCCAGCGGAATTCTCCATTTTGCCATTTTCCTGTTTCCCTTTATCCTTTATCTGATACTTATGAAAAAGGATGAAGCAAGGAGGCTCCGGCCAAAGTGGATAGCAGTCAGCGCCTCGCTTGTTGTCCTGTTGTTTTTGACCCACAGGCTCTATATCAGCGCAAATGACGTTATGAATCATTCCTATACTGATGAATACGAATTCGACAGGGCGGTGCGTATACTTGGCGTAAATACTGCGGCAAGACTGGATGTCAGGGAGGCTATTCCGCTGTTCAACACCAGTGAACCTGAAGATACCACGGCCGGTTTTGTTCTTCCGGAAGATACGAAAGAAACATCCTCAAATGCAGCTGCAGCGGTGACTCCTGCTCCCACTGTATCTGCATCCGGCACAGGCATATCTTCCGATACTGCTGAAACCGAAATCCCTGAAGAAATCGTATATACACCCAATGTCCTTGACATAGATTTTGAGGCCCTTGCCGAAACTACATCGGGAAATCTTCAGGCAATGGACCTGTATGTGGCATCCCTTACGCCTTCCATGAAAAATCAGTATACGGGATTATTTGAGGGCAAGAATCTTATACTTATAACCGCGGAAGCCTTTTCTGCAGAAGTTATAGATGAAGAGCTGACGCCTACGCTTTACAGGCTGGCAACTAAAGGCATACAGTTTAACGACTACTACCAGCCATCAGGAGCCGGAACCACCGGCGGTGAGTACAATATACTCCTGGGAATGCTTCCCACGGACGGAGGCTCATCCATGACAGATACCCGCAACAGCTTAAACTATATGACAATGGGGTATCAGCTGAACCAATTGGGATATTACGGCATGATGTACCACAACGGTTCATATACCTACTACAACCGTAATGCAACACATATTAACCTGGGCTATTCTGACGGTTTCATGGCAAATGGCAACGGCCTTGAAAAACTGCTTGATCATGCCTGGTCTTTAAGTGACAAGGATATGTTTGAGGCTACCCTTCCTACCTATATAGATAAGCAGCCCTTCAATATTTACTATATGACAGTCAGCGGACACTGTCCTTATTCTTTTGATGGTAACGGAATGTCAAAAAAGCACAAGGATGAGGTGGCGGATCTTGAGTACTCCTCTCAGGTAAGGGCGTATATAGCTTGCCAGCTTGAGTTTGAGGCTGCGATGAAATACCTGGTTGACACGCTGGAAGAAGAGGGGATTGCAGACGATACCGTCATTGTGATATCTGCAGACCATTTCCCTTACGGCCTGTCCTATGGAAGTTCGCTGCCTGAGCTTTACGGAGAGAAGGTAAAGAATAATCTTGTACGTGACCACAACCGTCTCATAATATGGTGCGGCGAGCTGGAGGATATGGATCCGATCATTGTGGATGATCCGGTTTTCAGCCCGGATATCACGCCGACTCTGCTCAATCTTTTTGGGGTTGAATTCGATTCCAGGCTCATGGTGGGAAGGGATGTGCTGTCTGATGCAGACCCGCTTGTTTTTAATCTGTCTCATGACTGGAAAACAGATCTCGGCACATATATCGCATCCAGCGGAAAGTTTACTCCAGTAAGTGAGGATACCGTGATCCCCGAAGGCTATGAAGATCAGATAAAGACCATAGTCAACAATAAGATCAATTTCTGCAGGAAATGCCTGTCAGGGGATTATTACAGGCATGTATTTCCGGATGCGGAATCCTCGAAATCGGCCGTAACATACGGACGAACCAATTATGTGGCTCCAACGGAAGAACCTGCAGAAGAACAGGTAATGGATATTCCTCTGCCTACTGAAGCAGTGATCCCGGATGAAACGCAGCTCCCCGATGGGACGCAGATTCCTGATGAACAGCAAACTGACCTGCCGCCTGCTGCAGACAGTGCTGAGGCGCCTGTCGACAGTGTGCCTGTCCCTGCACCTTCTGAAAATCAGGAAGCCGCTGAATAAATATGAAAGTATGAGGAGATAGTAAATGTTGCAGAAAATCTGTCCGCATTGCGGGAAAAATGTGATAAATAAAAATCCCGGATGAATATATGCCTGGATCAGGTGATCAGGAATAAATATTGATTAAGTCAAAAGAAGATGTAAGGTGGAATCGAAATGGGTTTATATGAAAAAAAATATAGAAAGAAAATAAATTATTTTCTCGTATTATGCATGCTGCTGGCAATGCTTGCTCCGTACGCAGCTTCCATAAGTGTAAATGCTTCGGACGACAACATCCCGGAAGAAACGGAAAATGCTCCATGGAAAGAGTATAACGGAAAGAAGATAGGCGTGCTCACGGGAACACCGACGGAAGATCTGGCAAAGACCGAGTTCCCGGACAGTGAGCTTTTATATTTCAGCAGCTATCCGGACCTGAATGCGGCTCTTCTTGCAGGCAAGATCGACGCTTACATTGGGGATGAGCCTAATCTCAAGACTATCCATGCCGAACAGCCTGAGATTGATTTTATCCGCGAAAAGATAACAGAGGCTGAGTACAGTTTTGCTTTCAGGAAAGATGATCCGGACAGTGCTGCCCTCTGTGAAGAATTTAATTCTTTCCTTGTGGAGAAATTCGCAGACGGTACCATGCAGGAAATAGAGGATACATGGCTTGGAGTTGATGAAGCTAAAAAGGTTGTGGATATGGATGGCCTGACAGGGGCGAACGGTAGCATAACGATCGTAACCACATCCTCGGATATGCCATGGTCTTATATAAAGGACGGGAAAAATGTGGGTTATGATATAGACCTTGTTACCCGTTTCTGCCGTGAGAAAGGATATGCACTTGAAATACTTGATGTGGATTTCTCAGGCAGGATTCCGGCTGTACAGTCCGGCAGGGCCGATTTTTCCACCGACATGAATGCCACGCCCGAGCGAAGGGAGCAGGCGCTTTTCTCTGATCCTACAAGCTATGGAGGATATGTTCTTGCTGTGCCTGCTAAGGAACTCGCACAGGAAGGTCAGGAAAACGGCACTGCAGAATGCGTGCCGGAATTTACAGAATTCTCAGATCTGAAGGGAAAGACCGTATCCATGCTGGTGGGCGCTCCTTTTGAAGAACTGGTAAAGAGCAAAGCACCGGGTGTAGGAAGCTTTTCGTATTTTAATAATATGGCAGATATCCTTCTAGCACTTAAGGACGGAAAGACCGATGCCTGCCTTAATAATAATGCCATTGCAGAGCTTGCGGTAAACAGGGATCCTGAGCTCGCGCTTTTCCCGGAGCCCCTTAAGGAAGGGACATTTGGCATTGCCTTTGCAAAGGATGATGAGAGGCTTGCGGGGTGGCAGGCTGCTTATGACAGTATTCCCGAGGAAACGAAAAAAGAATTATGGGAAAAATGGACCGGACTTGATGACAGCGTAAAGACTGTCCCTAAGCAGGACTGGCCGGGAACAAACGGGACCGTACAGGTAGCTGCCTGTGATGCACTTGAGCCAATGAGCTATGCGGGTGAAGGCGGAGAACTTATAGGTTTTGATATTGAGATGATACTGCTCATGGCAAAGGAAATGGATGTGCATGTAGAATTTGTGGGGATGGAATTTGCCTCCGTCTTATCCTATGTGCAGTCAGGCAAGGCACTTATGGGAGCCGGTTCCATAATCGTTACGGATGAGAGAAGGGAAGCCGTTGACTTTATTGAGTATTATCCTGCTTCATTCGTGCTCATTGTAAGGGCTGCAGAAGCAGATGCTGAAAATAAGGGATTTATTGCAAGAACCTGCGAGAGCTTTGAAAAGACTTTCATAAGAGAGGCAAGGTGGAAACTTTTCCTTCAGGGAATAGGGACCACCATACTGATCACTGTTTTATCCATAATCTTTGGAACTGCTCTGGGATTTTTGCTGTACATGGCATGCCGTAACGGAAACAGGGCAGCTAATCTGATCGCAGGATTATTTGTGTGGCTGGTGCAGGGAATGCCGGTTGTGGTACTCTTAATGATCCTTTATTACATTATTTTTGCCAAGACATCGATAAGCGGAACAGCGGTAGCAGTAGTGGCTTTTACGCTTGTATTCGGTGCCGGGGTATTCGGCATGTTAAGGACCGGAGTAGGCGCTATTGATAAGGGACAGTCGGAAGCTGCGCTAGCATTAGGCTATGGAGATCTCCGTTCTTTCTTCCGTATTATCCTGCCCCAGGCGGTTCCACATTTCCTGCCGGTCTATAAAGGGGAAGTAGTGGCACTAATCAAGGCAACGGCTATCGTAGGATATATCGCAGTGCAGGATCTTACCAAGATGGGCGATATCGTGCGGGGACGTACCTATGAGGCATTTTTCCCGCTGATCGCAGTTGCTGTCATATATTTTATACTGGGGTGGCTTTTGACCTTTATTGTCAGCCGTATAGAAGTATCCGTAGATCCGAAGCAGCGGAAGAGGGAAAATATCCTGAAGGGGGTTGAGATAAATGATTGAGATCAAAAAACTTAGAAAAGAATATGATATGGTAACCCCGCTTAAGGATGTCAGCGTGACGATAAACGACGGGGATGTTATTTCGGTAATAGGACCGTCAGGTACGGGGAAATCTACACTGCTGCGCTGTATCAACCTGCTTGAGACACCTACTTCCGGTCAGGTGTTCTTAGGGGACGAAGAGATCACTGCAAAGGGATATGATGTAAAAAAAGCCAGAAGGAGAATGGGGATGGTATTCCAGTCCTTCAATCTGTTCGGGCATCTTACAGTCATAGAAAATCTCATGATAGCGCCTATGGATCTTTTGAATAAGAGTAAACAGGAGGCATATGACAAAGGCATGGAGCTTCTCAGGAGAGTGGGAGTGGCGGATAAGGCTCTGTCATATCCGGACGAGCTCTCCGGCGGGCAGAAGCAGAGAGTAGCCATTGCAAGGACACTCTGCATGGATCCAGAGGTGATACTTTTGGACGAGCCCACGAGCGCGCTGGATCCTACTATGGTTTCAGAGGTACAGGCCGTTATAAGAGAGTTAGCAAAAAGCGGAAAGACCATGATGATCGTAACTCACGAGATGAGTTTTGCAAGGGCTATCTCAAACCGCGTATTCTTCATGGATGAGGGAGGAATTTACGAGGAGGGAACTCCTGAGGAGATATTCGATGCCCCGAAAAAAGAACTGACAAGACGCTTCATAAGAAGGCTTAAGGTTTATGAAGCAAGAATCGAGAGCAGGGACCATGACTTTATCCGCATGGATGCAGAGCTGGATACATTCTTTATGAATAATGATGTGGCACCTGCCATGAAGTATCGTATTCGCTTGGCAATAGAAGAGCTGGTAAGGCAGATCCTGCTTCCTCATTATGAAGATCCAGAAATCTGTGTGACAGTAGAATATTCCGTTCAGGAGGAAAAATGCCATATATCCGTATCCTATGCGGGAGAGTTATTTGATATTAAGAAATCGGACAATGAACTTTCACTTTCAATGCTGGAAAATACCGCAGAGGAGATCGTTTACAGCTGCGATAAGGATGCCGAAATGCCAAACCGGCTGGAAATAAGGATAAAATAAAGCGGATTAAGCGGATTCTGTATAAACAGCGGCAAAATTTGCAATGAATTCCGGATACATTCTATGCTATAATATTAACTAGGTTTTTTCTATAAAAATGTTGATGGGGGCACAGTATGGATTTTCAGGGTTTAGTTGAACACATGCCGGCTATGACATGCGTGGTATCGGTTGAGAAACATCCGGAGCATGGTAAGGGTATATTCAGGCTGGTTGCCGGAAACAAGGCTTATATCGATTCGATAGAGCATCCCGCACCGGGTGTAGTCATGCTCAATACCAGATTCATACCGGGCAGTGAATATACAGATTACATTACCAGGGATCTGAATTTCGAGGAGTTCTGTTACAATGCCGCAGTAAATAAAAAATGTCTTCATTCCTATGCCCATCCTGACAGGATGCAGGTGTGGTTCAATATGATGTTCCTGCCTGTTGATTATGAGGATGAGGATTATTCTTACTGCTTTTACATAATGGAAATAAATATGGAGGCGAATTCTGAGGATCTTGCCAGTCTCTCGGCGGAAACCGCCTCATCTGTTTTGGATACCTGCATAAGGCTCAGGGGGACGAATGATTTCAAGGCAGCAATAAAGGATGTTATCTTAGGTATCAACAAGCTGTGTGTATCCGAGCATTGCTGTATCCTTGTCATGAATGAATATGAGCGGTCATGCTATGTTCTTGGTGAAGCTTTATCCGAAGGCACAAGCCTTCTGCCCATGGAAACCTATGTTAATGACGAATTTTATGACATAGCGGAATCCTGGATAGGCACCATAGCCGGAAGCAACTGCCTGATAGCCAAGGATGCGGATGATATGCTGATCATAAAGGAGAGGAATCCTATATGGTATGAGTCGCTTAGCGGTGCCGGAGCACACAATATCGTTCTTTTTCCCTTAAAATCAAGAAATCAGCTTTTAGGCTTCATGTGGGCGATCAATTTTGATCCCGAACGTGCGGTCAAGATAAAGGAGACTCTCGAGGTTACCACCTTCATACTTGGCTCTGAGTTAGGCAATTATCTTCTGCTGGACAGGCTCAAGACTTTAAGCTCCAAGGATATGCTTACGGGTGTAATGAACCGTAATGAGATGAACAATGTGGTTGATAAGCTTTGCCATGGAGAAAAGGAAGGCAGCTCGGTAGGTGTTATCTTTGCGAATCTTAATGGCTTAAAGGTCGTCAATGATGTGGAGGGGCACAGTGCAGGTGACCTTTTGCTTAAAAATGCGGCAAATGTGCTCAGGCAGTTCTTTTCTGATGAAGAAATATTCCGTGCGGGCGGTGATGAATTCGCACTGATAGTTACGGATGTTACGCAGGAAGCGCTTGATAAAAAAATAGACGACATAAGAAAGGCCTGTGACAGATATGACAAGCTTTCCTTTGCTATGGGCGGCTGTGTAGAGAAGAACAGCAACAATGTCCGCATGGCGCTCAGATGCGCGGATGAGCGGATGTACGAGGACAAAAAGAGGCATTACGAGGAAAATCCGGAGCATAAGATCGAGGATGAGAGGCTGGGGCGTTTCAATGCAAGGAACATGGCGGAGCTGAAGCGTGAGCGGGATCTTTTTAAGGAGATGAATTATGATTTCCTTACAGGACTGCCAAACATGTCATATTTCTTCAAGCTTGCGGAAAACGGCCGCAAGATCATGCATGAGAATAATGTATCCTCAGCCCTTGTATATGTCAATCTGAACGGACTTAAATTCTATAATAAGAAATACGGCTTTTCCGAGGGCGATAATCTCATAAAGGAACTTGCAAGGCTGCTTTCGGAGCAGTTCGGGGAGGAAAACTGCAGCCGTTTCGGGCAGGATCATTTTGCGGTATTTACCGAAGAAAAAGATCTGGAAAGGAAGCTCAAGAAACTCTTCAATTCAATGAAGACTGCTAACGGCAGCAGATCGCTTCCTGTTAGAGCAGGCATTTATCTGGATTCCATGGGAATCGTGGAAACATCGTTTGCCTGCGACAGGGCGAAATATGCCTGCAATATTTCGAGGGATGACAATAATTCCTATTTTAATTATTTCGACCAGAAAATGCTCAGGCGGGAGATGAATAGACAGTATATCATTGATAATATCGACCGCGCGATAGCAGAGAACTGGATAAAGCCTTTCTACCAGCCAATAGTCCGTGCCACCAATAAAAAGGTATGTGATGAGGAGGCGTTGGCACGCTGGATAGACCCTGAAAAGGGCATGCTTTCACCGGCGGACTTTATTCCCATACTCGAGGATACGAAGCTTATCTACAAGGTGGATCTGCATATACTTGATGCGGTTCTGGAGCGTATAAGGAACCAGCAGGCGGACGGGAAGCTGGATGTTGTTCCTATGTCAGTCAATCTCTCCAGGACAGATTTTGAGACCTGCGACATAGTGGAGGAAATCTGTAACCGTGTGGATGCGGCAGGCGTGTCAAGGGATCTTATCACCATAGAGATAACGGAAAGTGTTGTGGGCGGCAATTTCGATTTTATGAAGGAGCAGGTAAGGCGTTTCCAGGAGCTGGGCTTTCCTGTGTGGATGGACGATTTCGGAAGCGGCTATTCATCCCTTGACCTTTTGCAGGAGATACAGTTTGATCTGATAAAGTTTGATATGCGTTTCATGCGGCAGTTTGACACTACTCCCAAGTCAAGGGTCATTCTGACAGAGCTCATGAGGATGGCGGCGAGCCTTGGGATAGAGACTGTATGTGAAGGCGTGGAGACCGCTGAGCAGGTTGAATTCCTCAGGGAGATAGGCTGTACGAAGCTGCAGGGATATCATTTCTGCAAGCCGATCTCTCTGGATGATATACATGAGAGATACCGGTCAGGAAAGCAGATAGGCTTTGAGAATCCGGATGAATCGGAGTACCAGAAAACACTTAGCTCCATAAATCTTTATGACCTGGGTTCGGTTTCCAATGATGATGCCGAGTCCGTAAGGCATTATTTCAATACGCAGCCCATGGCAATCCTTGAATACAACGGAGAGAATGTCCGGTCTGTGAGACAGAACAAGTCATTTTCAGAATTCGTTGCACTGCATAAAAATGTCCATGAGACATTTTTGAACCGTCTGGATCAGTGCAGAAATGTGGGACAGAGGCTCGTTGTCAGTGAGATACTGGAGACCGGCGAAACTGTCAATGCGCTTATCAGGAAGCTGGCAGAGAATCCTGTAAGCAGGGTCAGCGCATATGCTGTTGCGGTACTTGATATTACCTCCGGCAATGAACAGGTCCTGACCTATACAGGTGTGGCCCAGGCACTTTCTGCGGATTACATAGATCTTTATCATATAGATCTTGATACGGAGAAATATACGCAGTATTCACCGAATGGTGATAGTCATGATATTTCGGTTGCAAGGACCGGTGAAGGATTCTTTGCGGCGGCCCACAAGGATGCGGAACAGCTTATTTATGTGGAGGACCGGAAGCAGTTTATCGAAACCTTCACAAAGAAAAATGTACTGAAGGCTTTGGATGAAAGAGGAGCTTTTACCCATACATACAGGGTAATGATCGCACCCAGGGATAAAACCGAGGCCGCACAGTCATATAAACAGAAGGAAGAGGGAAGGCCGTACTATGTAAGCATGAAGGTGGTGCGGCTCAACCGGAACGGCAATCATGTGGTAATGGCTGTTAACAATGTAGATGCCCAGATGAGACAGCAGGAGCTTATAGACAGGCTGCGTGAGGAGACATCCACTTATTCCAGAATATCCGCCCTTATGGGGAATTTCATCGGAATCTATACCGTGGATCCGGAGACCGGCAGCTATATGCAGTACAGCGCGACGGATGAATATGCGGATCTGGGCACTTCCAAGGTGGGGTTGGATTTCTTCGAGGATTCCAGGAAAGAGATAGAAGGCCTGATAGCGCCTGAGGATTATTACTATTTCATGGCGGAATTTACAAAGGAAAATATTCTGGCAAAAACTAAGAAGGGCGGCGTATATACTATAAGCTACCATCTTATGATCGCGGGCAAAAAGACTGAGATCAACTTAAGAGCCGGCATAGTTCAGGAAAAAGACGGTCCCCAGCTTATAGTCGGTATTATTTCAGGGGAGTAAGCACAGGGGCGGCCTGCAAGATTTTTTTGACACGCTATAAGGCTTATGATAAAATACAACGGATAAAAGTGTAATAGTATTTTTCTTTAGGAGGAAAAAATAATGAAGCATATAAAGACTTTAAACACAAGAGACCTTAAGAAGAGCCTTAAGAACGGCGGATGCGGCGAGTGCCAGACATCATGCCAGTCAGCTTGCAAGACTTCCTGCACAGTAGGAAACCAGAGCTGTGAGAAAGTGTCCAAGTAAGACTTGTAGCTACATTTAAACGTGCAAAAGGCAGCGGTTGTGTTGATCGCTGCTTTGTTGCGTATAATGGTTACGTATTAATGAAGGAAAACTATGATACATGAATACAAAAGCCACGGATACAATATTGTCCTGGATGTGAATTCAGGCAGTGTCCATGTGGTGGATGATTTAGCATACGAACTTATTCCCCTGATCGAAAAAGATATTGAGGCAGGACTTAGTGATGACGAGATCGCGCTGAAATATGCGGGCTCTCTTCTTGACGTGGAAAAAAAGGATGCCGTAGAAGAGATCCTTGAGCTTAAGAATTCGGGGATGCTTTATTCCGAGGATGTTTATAAAGATTCTATAGGAAGCTTTATGGAGCGGGAGACGGTGGTGAAAGCCATGTGCCTTCATATTGCACATGCCTGCAATTTAGGATGTAAGTACTGCTTTGCAGGAAAGGGTGAGTACTATGGCCCCTGCGGGCTTATGAGTTTCGAAGTGGGTAAGGCTGCACTTGATTATCTTGTGGAGAAATCCGGTACAAGGCATAATCTTGAGGTGGATTTCTTCGGCGGCGAGCCCCTTATGAACTGGGATGTGGTAAAACAGCTGGTGGCATACGGCCGCAGCATAGAAAAGGAAAAGAATAAGAATTTTCGCTTTACCCTTACAACTAATGGAACCCTTCTTGATGAGGAGATACTTGAATTTGCCAATAAAGAAATGAGCAATCTGGTACTTTCCATAGACGGCCGTAAGGAAGTGCATGATTTCATGCGGCCTTACCGTAACGGAAAGAGCAGCTATGATGACATACTTCCCAAGTACATCAAGGCTGCCGAATCCAGAGACCAGATGAATTATTATGTCAGGGGTACATATACCCACTTCAATACGGATTTTGCTGCAGATGTGATACACCTTGCGGATATGGGATTTAAGCAGATATCTGTTGAACCGGTAGTTGCACCGGAGGAAGAGGAGTATGCTCTTAAAAAGGAAGACCTGCCTATACTGTTAGAGCAGTATGATATTCTTGCTGATGAAATGCTTAAGAGGAGGCGTGAAGGCAATCCTTTCAATTTCTTCCACTTCATGATAGATCTGGAGGGCGGTCCCTGTGTATATAAGAGACTTTCAGGATGTGGCGCAGGATGCGAATATGTGTCCGTTACGCCCTGGGGCGATATTTATCCCTGCCACCAGTTTGTTGGGCAGGAGGAATTTAAGTTAGGTTCTGTTTATGACGGGATAGAAAGGAAGGACCTGCAGAAGAAATTCCATGACTGTAATGTTTATTCAAAGCCGGAGTGTGAAAAATGCTTTGCCAGATATTACTGCAGCGGCGGCTGTATGGCAAACTCACAGCACTTTACCGGAGATATATATGGCGCATATGAGACAGGATGTGAGCTTCAAAGAAAGCGCGTGGAATGTGCGATAATGCTCAAGGCTGCGGCAGCCGATGAGGAATAGGAGGAGTAACTATGAAGAAGTCAAAGGCGATAGTCGTATTGCTGCTTATACTGGCAGTACTCGTAGGATCGGGCTATCTTGTATGGAACGGTGTGGATACGTCCACGGATGAGGACTATCTGGCGGCTAAGAATACCAAGCTTGGCCTTGATCTTGCCGGCGGTGTCAGCATTACCTACCAGGTAGTAGGAGATGAGGCCCCCAGTAAATCAGATTTGGATGATACTGTATTCAAGCTCAGGAAGAGGGTGGACCAGTATTCCACTGAGTCCAATGTGTATCCCGAGGGTGACAGGCGTATAACCATAGAAATCCCCGGCGTTACGGATGCCAATGCCATACTTGAGGATCTCGGTAATCCCGGATCACTTTATTTCATACGTGCCGTGAGCTCGGTTGACGGAAGCTATAACTACGGTCTTATGACGACCACTACTGATGGCTATCAGGTGTGCAAGGAAGACGATACCTATTTTGTAGGCATCGGTGACAATGCATATCTTTATGATAGGGAGACAGGTGATCCCCAGTATACATCTGACGGAAAGATGCTGAGCTATACCGTCAAAAATCCCGATCATGTACAGACTATGTATGCACTGACCAAGCCAATAAGTGAGATCGTGGAAAACGGTGATGCCGTTCTTTCGGGAATAGATGTGGCATCATCTGAAGCAAAGAGTTACACTGATGATTTTAATCAGGTACAGTATATTGTAAGCCTTGAGTTTACTGACAACGGACGGGAAGCTTTTTCAAAGGCAACCGGCGAGGCTGCAGGCAGGTCCGGTCTTATTGGAACCATAGGAATTTACTACGACGGGGAGATGCTTTCCGTACCTCATGTAAATGAGCAGATTTCAGGAGGCAGCGCCCAGATAACCGGTATGGCTGATGCTGAGGAGGCACAGCGTCTTGCCCAGAATATCCGTATCGGCGGACTTAAGCTTGAGCTTGAAGAATTAAGGTCAAATGTGGTAGGCGCACAGCTTGGTTCCGATGCAGTGCGTACCAGCCTTATCGCAGGTGTTATCGGTCTGGCACTTGTTATCATATTCATGTGCGTGATCTACAGGATACCCGGTTTTGCAAGCTCCATAGCACTTATGCTTTATTCGCTGCTTGTAATACTTCTTATTAATCTTTTTGAACTTACTCTTACGCTTCCGGGTATTGCAGGTATCATACTTTCCGTAGGTATGGCGGTAGATGCGAACGTTATCATATTTGCGAGAATAAAGGAAGAACTTAAGGCAGGAAGCACCGTTGAGGATGCTATTAAAGCAGGTTTCTCAAAGGCTCTTTCAGCTATCATAGACGGTAATATCACAACACTCATTGCGGCAGTGGTTCTTATCGCAATGGGCAGCGGTACAATCAAGGGCTTCGGCTATACCCTGGCACTTGGTATCATCCTGTCCATGTTTACAGCTCTTGTTATCACCAAGTCGCTGGTAAATGCATTCTTTGCACTGGGTCTTAAGGCTCCGGCACTGTATGGAATGAGCGATGCACAGAAGGCAAAGGAGGACAAGATCATTCCTTTCTTAAGCAAGAAGGGAATCTTCTTCGGCATATCACTTGGAACCATCGGTATCGGTATAGCGGCGATGATAATCTTCAGGCTTACTACAGGCGATGCGCTTAATTACAGCCTGGAGTTCAAGGGCGGTACTGCAACAACGGTTGCTTTCGCTGAGAATCCTTCCAATGATGTTATAAATAACGAGATAGTACCGAAGCTTGAGGAGATCACAGGGGATGCAAACGTATCCTTCCAGACAGTTAATGACAGTAATGAAGTTATCTTCAAGTCAAGGGTAATGGATGTGGAGCAGAGACAGGAATTCATTGATTACATGACTTCTGAGCAGGGCGTTTCTGAGACACAGATTACATCAGAAACCATAGGTTCTACCATATCCGGTGAGATGAAGAGGGAGTCCTTGGTGGCAGTGCTTGTTGCCGCAGTCTGCATGCTGCTTTATATCTGGGTAAGGTTCAGCGATATCCGTTTCGGTGTCAGCTCGGTTGTAGCGCTTCTTCATGACGTAATGGTAACACTTACATTCTATGCGCTTATCAGGCTGTCAGTAAGCTCTACCTTCATTGCATGCATGCTTACCATAGTCGGATATTCCATAAATGCCACCATAGTCATATTTGACCGAATAAGAGAAAACAAAAAGGCTATGAGGCGAAAGGATACTCTGGACGGAATGGTCAACAAGAGCATATCCCAGACTCTTTCAAGAAGTATATTTACTTCACTGACCACAGTCATAATGGTAGTTGTGCTTTACATCCTGGGTGTTTCGTCCATAAGGGAATTTGCGCTTCCGCTTATCATCGGTCTTATCTGCGGAACATATTCGTCCGTATGCGTGACCGGTGCACTCTGGTATGTGCTCAGGGTTAAGTTCCCGCCTTCGGAAGAGGATGATGACGACTGATAAAAAGCGCTGAACAGTTTTTGATAAAATTTACGGAGGCCAAAAATGGCAGAAGAAAATTTAAGCAAGTCAAAGAAAAAACGTCTGGCTATTGAAAAGGCAAGACAGGAGCAGAAACAGAAAAAAGCCATGGCTATTGCCTGGGCAGTATTCATTCCTGCATTGATCGTGGTTATCATAATGGCGGCTGTATTGTTTTACCAGTCGACCCTTATTGATTATTCCAGGTATCTGACAAATGCCGGTACAATAAAGGGAGTGAAGGACGGAGATGTGACAGTAGACATTGATGCCCTTAATTTTTCCAAGGCTGAACTCCTGCCGGATGATGCAACCGTAGAGGCGGACATAGAGAGCATGCTGAAAAGCCATGAATACATTTCAGAGGATGCTGGCCTCAAAGCTGACCATGGTGATAGGGTAAACGTAAGCTATACGTCCACTATTGACGGTGTTTCATATAATGAGGCTCTTGCTTCAGACGGCGGCGTGGATATGGTGATCGACAATGAAACAATCTCTGCCGAGTTTGACAGTGCTATTGTCGGTCATAAGAAGGGGGATTCCTTCAGTGTGAAGGTTGCATTTGCAGACGATGATGCGGATCCTGAAAGAGCCGGAAAGACTGCTGTTTATGAAGTGACTTTAGAGGGCATATATGTAACCCCCGAACTTACTGATGAGTTTGTGGCGGAGAATACTGAATATTCAACGGTTGCGGAGTACAGGCAGTCCATAATAGATTCGTACTATGACAGGAACTTAAGGTCTGCAATAAGCTCCTCACTTTCGGAAAACAGTGCCGTGAATGCATATCCGGAGAAGTATATTGACAACCTTACGAAGGTCTATAACGACCAGTATGAGAAGCAGCTGGAATCCTACAAACAGTATTTCGAATCTGATCTCTATGGCTCTGTTTACGAAATGGCAGGCTATACAGACCAGGCATCTTATGATGCTATGCTTCGTGACAGGGCCAGGGAGGATACTGCCTATGCCATGGAGCTTGAGTATATTTTCAAGCAGTCGGGGCTGACAAATACTGAGGATGAAGTAAGGCAGTATTATGCAGATCAGGGTATGAGTACCGATGATATTGATTCGGCGGTTGAGGCGTACGGCCGGGGGTATCTTGCACAGGCTGCGCTTCAGAGTAAGGCTATGGATTATCTTGTCGAAAATGTGACAATAACAGATTAAACATATTTTTATTTATGCAGCACCGGACAGGAGCCGGTGCTGTTTGTGTATTTACAGCATGGCTGCATGAGGATTTCAGGCCTGTGGCGGACGCAGATTGCGTAAGCGCACAAGGGGGACTACATATTTGTTGTGCAGTCAGGAATGGGAGTCAGATCAGATGCCGGCATGGTTTTTGATCCGGAAAAGCGGAAATTTTACTGAACTTGGGCGTGAATGGAATGTCCCCACTGCAGTAGCACGGCTTATGTGCAACAGGGGTATAGAAAATGCAGAGGCTGCGAAAGAATATCTTCATGGCGGTCTTGTGCATATGCATGATCCGGCGCTTTTTAAGGATATGGACAGGGCTGCATCTATTATTGCAGGGGCGGTCAGGTCAGGAAAGCATATCCGTGTGATAGGCGACTATGATATAGACGGAGTCTGTTCTACGGCTATCCTTGTAAGAGGGCTCAGGGCCATCGGAGCCAATGTGGATTATATCATTCCCCATAGGATAAGGGACGGATACGGGATGAATCCGGATATGATCACAAAGGCATCTGAAGACGGAGTGGAGTTTATTCTTACCTGTGACAACGGCATAGCTGCATCAAATGAGGCGAAGCTTGCAAAAGAACTTGGGATCACGCTGGTTATAACCGATCATCATGAAGTGCCATATGAGGAAAAAAACGGTGTAAGACAGTATATACTGCCGGAAGCTGCCGCAATAGTAGATCCGAAGCAGGAGAACTGCGGTTATCCTTTTTCTGGAATATGCGGCGGCATGATAGCATACAAGTTTATAAGATATATTTATGCAAATGAACTGACAGGCTCTGAGTATGCCTTTGTGTATGGGGATAAGACCTTTGATGAAGAACTGTTGCAGCTGGCAGCTTTTGCCACTGTCGGTGACATAATGGAGCTTAAGGATGAAAACCGCATAGCGGTGAAGGCCGGACTGCGACTGATGAGCAGCAGACCTGCGAGGGGGCTGTCCGAGCTCATTACCGCATTAGGGCTGTCAGGAGCGGAGATCTCTGCTTTTCATCTGGGATTTGTCCTGGGCCCATGTATAAATGCCACCGGACGCATAGACTCGGCTGACCGGGCATTGTCCCTTCTGGTAGAAGATGACGTGAATTCCGCCATGAGGATAGCCGGTGAGCTTAAGGAAATGAATGAGTCGCGCAAGAATATGACGGAGGAAGCCGTTAAGCTTGCTAAATCACAGATAGAAGAAGGTTTGCATGACGGGATGAAGGTTCTTGTCATATTCCTGCCGGATTGCCATGAAAGCATCGCCGGCATCGTAGCAGGACGGATGAGAGAGTTTTGTAATAAGCCCGTATTCATCGTTACAAGGGCAGAGCAGGGGCTTAAAGGCTCCGGCCGGTCTGTGGAAGCCTATCATATGTATGATGCCATGACTGAGATAAAGGATGTGTTTACCAAGTATGGCGGGCATGCCCAGGCAGCAGGTTTTTCGCTGGAAGAAGACAGGCTGGATGAGATGCGCAGGCGCCTGAATGATAACTGCCATCTGACGGATGCTGACCTTCAGGGAAAGCTTTTGATAGACATGGAGCTGCCGCTGTCTTATGCAAACGGGGCTCTTGCTGATGCGCTGGAAATCATGGAGCCCTTTGGAAACGGGAATCCGAAGCCTGTTTTTGCACGCAGGGGGCTGGTATTCAGGAAAATGCGCATGATAGGGAAGAATGGCACTGGTGCTAAGATAAGTGTTACCGATGAGGATAAGTTATATGAGCTGGTGACATTTAAGCGGGCTGCTGATTTTGTTGAGAGCATTAGAAAGAAATACGGAGACAATGCTGCCATGCTTGCGGAAAGCGGACGGGAAATCGGGGAACAGATAACATTTTCTGCCGCATATGGTGTACAATGGAATGAGTTTAGGGGTGAAAGATCGGTCCAGCTTCTTATGCAGGACTATATAATGTGAGGATTCAGGCAGACTGTGGGAGTGCAGGACAAGAGACGGTCTGTATTAAAAAGTTGATTTTACGGAGGGTGTTTTGAAAGATAGGATCAGGGAAAGTAACGGGGTTTATAGGGGTGTTGCGCTGATCATGATAGTGGCATCTGCCACTGGAATGCTTCCTTTTTGGCTTGATGAGATTTTTAAGCTTGCGGCTGTCCCGATGCTGTTTGCTTCTGTAGGAGTCGAACTGTTCTGTGATGACGGCGTAAAAGATGTGGGGGCAACATTAAAGAAAGCAGCATTTAGTTTGATGGTGCCTTATATGGCGTTTTCTGTTATATATATCATCATTAAGCTGCTGCCTTTTTTCAATACGGCTAAGGATGGTGCAGGCGAATCAGCGCCTGGGCTTATAACTGATGCGCTTTCTTTTTATGGCCTTTCCATTCTGTGGGTATTTCCAACTGCTTTTATTGCGGTAATAGTATACTGTGCGGTGGTCAGGTTCATGTTCGCAAGGAGCCTTATGATAATGACTTCGCTCATGACACTTTCCTTTACGGTGATCATTTCGCTTACTGAGCTTTTTCCCTATAATTTTGTTGTTGAAGGCGGGACAGGTGCGGGCGGTTACATGGCGCGTGTATCCATAGTCTTTTTAAGGGCGCTTTACGGCCTGTTCTTTGTCTGCTGCGGCAGCATTTGTACGGAATTCAGTTCAAAGGTCAAGGAACGCAGGATGAGACTGGGGATACCGGGGGGCCTGTTTCTGGCGGCGGGAATAGCTGTTTCTATCCTGATGGAGATGGATGTTGACTGGCAGAAATTATATTTCAAGAATGCAGTTCCGGTCCTGTTTGCCTCGGCTTTTCTTACGGCGGGAATGTGGTTTATCTGTGCCTGGATTGAGAAGGCGTACCCGTTAAATTTCTTTGGCGACAATGCGGCGGCAGTGCTTGTTAGCTTCAAGGATCTGGGGGCTTTAGGGCTGGCAACTCTTGTGGGAGAAATTATTTTCAGGGCTTTTGACAATAATTTTGCTACAAGGCTTAGCGTAGCAATAGTCCTTATAGCGGCAGAGATTGTGTGGATACTTGTGCTGAGGCTGCCGGGGATCAGGTTAATTCTGGGAAAGAAACACAACAACTAAGAGAAAAATATACACTTCTTGTTTATAACATGTTTAAAAGTGTACCCAAAAGGCACCCAAACAGAAAAAAAACAGAAATGTATCAATTAAAATACACAACAGTTTACAGTTTGTTCACAAATTGTACATATTTGCGAGTTATTATACACCATAGATAGTGAATAACATTACTATCTCCCCCCTCATAAAGGAAGCTGTCACAGAGTGACGGCTTCTTTTTTATTTCTTCTATCATCCTAAGTGGTATAATATCCTTATGTTTTCCAAATACAATATGATTTCTTAAATAGACGCAAAGGAGAGTAATATCCTATGGGCAGATCACTTAAGGAACTCTTAAACGGGTTAGAATGCAGTGTATCCGGAAATGACGAAACAGAGGTTTCAGCTCTTGTATATGATTCCAGAAAGATAGAGAAGGGCTGTGCCTTTGTCTGCATAAAGGGTGCCGCTTTTGACGGACATAGCAAGATTGGGGAAGCTATTGAAAAAGGCGCAGCGGCGGTAATCGCCGAGGTTTCCAATGAATACATAGAGGATTTTAAAAGCGGAGCTGCCACAGGCAATACCGTAATGGTATATACGGAAGATACAAGAAAGGCCTTGGGCTATCTTTCAGCAGCCTGGTTTGGCCATCCGGCAGAAAAGCTTAAGACCATCGGCATAACCGGTACAAAGGGCAAGACCACATCTACCTGCCTGGTTCGTGAGATTCTTGAGAATGCGGGCATTAAGACAGGACTTATAGGCACCATAGAGATTAACACAGGTGCAAGGGTGATACCGGCCCTGAATACAACCCCGGAGTCATATCTCATACAGGAATATTTCGATGAGATGGTCCGTAACGGCTGCAAGGCTGTTGTTATGGAAGTTTCATCCCAGGGACTTATGATGTCCAGGGTGGCAGGCTTTACATTTGACTATGGCATTTTTACAAACTTAAGCCCGGACCATATAGGTCCTAATGAGCATAAGGATTTTGATGACTACTTAAGCTGCAAGAAGAAGCTTTTCTCTTCCTGCCGCGTGGGCATATTCAATGCGGATGACCCTTATTTTGAAAATATATCAGAAGGCTGTACCTGCAGCGTGGAAACCTTCGGCAGGAGCAATTCAGGGGCGGACATGTCCTATGATCTTACTGCATATGATGCGGGGCTTGTAAATGCAGGCGGCATGCTGGGAGTAAGTTTTAAGACCATGGGCATGGTTGAGCTGGATGCCTTTATCGATATGCCCGGCAGCTTTTCCGTATACAATGCCCTTACAGCCATTGCGGTCTGTGTTCATTTCAATGTGGACAATGAGGCCATAATCAAGGGGCTTAAAAATGTAAAGGTTAAAGGGCGTATCGAAATGCTGAATGTTTCGGATGACTATACCCTGATGATAGACTATGCCCATAATGCAATGGCCCTTAATTCGCTTTTGGTGACGCTGCATGAGTATGAGCCTGGGCGTCTGGTGACGCTTTTTGGATGCGGCGGGAACAGGTCAAGGGAGCGGCGTTTTGAAATGGGCGAGGTTTCAGGAAAACTTTCAGACCTTACCATAATAACCTCAGACAATCCCAGAAACGAGGAGCCTCTGGATATAATTGCTGACATAGAGACCGGCATAAAGAAAACAGACGGTGAATATGTGATCGTTCCGGACAGGAAGGATGCCATAGCCTATGCGATAGACAATGCAAAGCCGGGAGATGTAATAGTGCTTGCGGGCAAGGGACACGAGGACTATCAGGAGATAAAGGGCGTGAAGCACCATATGGACGAACGGGAGCTGGTTGCCCAGGTGCTTGCAGAGAGAGGCATGTGATCATTCTGTAAGGTGAATGTTCATAGGCTGGTACATGATTTTGATACTGGATTTTGGGGTTTTGTAGGACTGAATGGGCAGACTGTATGCTGACATAATAATAGATATTTCCACTGAAAAGCTTGACAGGGCTTTCCAGTATCTCGTGCCGGAGGAACTGGCAGGGGAGCTTCAGGAAGGCATGGAAGTCACTATACCTTTCGGTAAGGGTGACAGCAGGCGGAAGGGCTATGTAATAGGTTTTTCGGATACCCCGAATATAGATGTAGAACGGATAAAGAGCATTATAAGCATAAATAAAACTGCAGTCAGCGCAAAGGGCAGGGTACTGACGACCGCAGCCTGGATAAAGAACAGGTACGGTTCTACTATGATAAATGCCCTGCGGACCGTCCTGCCGGTAAAGAAAAAGATTAAAAGTGCTGAATACAGTACGGTGTGCAGGAATGCCGCGCCGGATGAAATACTGATTGAGATAAAGAAGCTGGATCCCGCAAGGTATATTTCAAGGATACGGATTTTAAATGCCCTACTTGAAGCAAAGGAAATCCCGCAGGCCATGATAACGGACAAGCTGGGAGTGTCCGCATCGGTATTGAAGACCCTTGAAAAAAAAGGATTCATCCGCATAGAAAAGACCAGGGAATACAGGAATCCAATGCCGGACCTTATCGGGGCAGGCATGAATTCAAAGGGAATTGTAGAGCTTAACGACCTGCAAAAAGAGGTGGTTAATGGAATCCGCAGTGAAATTGCATCGGACAGACCAAGACCCTGTCTTATCCGGGGAGTAACAGGCTCCGGCAAGACCGAAGTCTACATGGAACTCATAGCGGGCACTATAAAAAACGGCAGGCAGGCCATTGTGCTTATTCCGGAGATAGCCCTTACTTTCCAGACATTGATGCGCTTTTACGGAAGGTTCGGAGACAGGGTATCCGTCATCCATTCAAGGCTGTCTGACGGGGAACGCTATGACCAGTATGAGCGTGCGGCAGCAGGGCAGCTGGATATAATGATAGGTCCCAGATCAGCGCTTTTCACTCCGTTTGAACATTTGGGAATGATCATAATTGACGAAGAGCATGAGACCAGCTACAAGAGTGAAAAAATGCCCAAATACCATGCCGTAGAGGTAGCGGAATACCTGGCAAAGAGGGAAGGAGCGGCTCTTATAATGGGATCGGCTACGCCGTCCCTTAACAGTTATTATAAAGCAAAAAACGGCGAGTATGCCTTATTTAAGATGGACTCGCGCGCAGGGGAAGGAAGGCTTCCCTCGTCCCATATAGTGGACATGCGTGCCGAACTGAAGGCCGGGAACAAAAGCTTTCTGTCAAGGACGCTTGCGGATGCTATTTCAAAAAGGAATGCGGCCGGAGAGCAGAGCATGCTCTTTGTTAACCGGCGGGGGTTTGCAGGTTTTGTATCGTGCAGATCCTGCGGATATGTAGTAAAATGTCCTCATTGCGATGTGTCGATGACACAGCATATAAACGGCCGGCTTGTGTGTCATTACTGCGGACATACGGAAGGCATGCCTGCGGTATGCCCGAAATGCGGCATGCGCAGCATTGCAGGCTTCAGGGTTGGAACCGAGGCTGTTGAAAAAGGACTTAAAGAGATGTATCCCGGTGTGGGGATACTCAGAATGGATGCCGATACTACTAAGAAAAAGGAAGATTACGAAAAGATACTTTCGGCTTTTGCAAACGGTGAGGCACAGATACTCATAGGCACCCAGATGATAGTAAAGGGCCATGATTTTCCTAACGTGACCCTGGTAGGGGCGTTGGCAGCGGACATGTCCCTGCACGCGGCTGACTACCATGCCGCGGAGCGCACATTTGAGCTTATAGCCCAGGCGGCAGGAAGGGCCGGCAGGGGAGCCAGGAAGGGCGAGGTTTTCATACAGAGCTATGACCCTGACCATTTTGCGCTTAAGTGCGCGGCGGCCCATGATTATGAGGGCTTTTATGAGCAGGAGATAGCATACAGGGAACTGGCGGATTATCCCCCGGTGTGCCATATAATGGTGATGCAGTTTTTCGGGAAGAAACAGGAGGACTGCATGGCAAGGGCACAGGAAATGGCAGAAAGTGCAAGGACATTTTATGCAGGCTGCGATGCTGATGCAGGGACGCAGGAAAATGGAGGCGGAAATACGGCGGTCCAGAATGAACTGCAGATAATAGGACCCGCACCGGCGGCTATCAGCAAAATAAAGGACATTTATCGCGTAGGACTGTATTTTAAGCATGAAGATGTAAATTTACTTACGGGATTAAAGGACATGGCTGAACGGGCCAAGGAAAAGCATTTTGCGACACCGGGGGATCCGGATGTATCGATGCAGTTTGACCTCGACCCCGTAGGAATGTTTTAAAGGAAGCCGCTAAAGCGGCAGAAAGGAGAAGTATGGCAGTAAGACAGATAAGGGAGATGGGGGACGATGTTCTCACAAAGGAATGCAGGCCGGTTAAGGAGATGACGCCCCATATCTCAGAGCTTATTGATGACATGTTTGAGACTATGTACGATGCTAACGGCGTAGGACTGGCGGCACCACAGGTAGGTGTGTTAAAGCGCATAGTGGTAATTGATGTGGGTTCAGAAGAAAGCGAGCCTTTATGCCTCATTAATCCTGTCATTGTTGAAAAAGACGGCGTACAGACCGGATATGAGGGCTGCCTTTCTGTTCCCGGAAAGACGGGCACGGTCACAAGGCCGAATCATGTCATATGCAGGGCTCTGGACCGTGATATGAATGAAATAGAGGTGGAAGGCACTGAACTCCTTGCGAGGGCTATATGCCATGAGCTTGACCACTTAGACGGAAAGCTTTATGTGGAACTGGTAGAAGGCGACCTTCTGGATACTGCATCGGATGATGATGAGTAAACAGTGATCCTGACGGGGGCTAGGGATCACGTGTGAAATAAGCTTCATTTGGGAGAAGATGAAAGAGACAGAAAAGAGGAAGCATGAAGATTGTATTTATGGGAACCCCTGATTTTGCAGTGGGGGCACTTGAGAGCATAATAAAGGCAGGGCATGAAGTGACCTGCGTTGTGACACAGCCGGACAAACCAAAGGGCAGGAGCGACAAGCTGGTTCCCTGTCCTGTCAAGGAATGCGCGCTGGCGCACGGCCTGAGTGTTTTTCAGCCTAAAAAGATAAGGGAGCCGGAGGCTGTAGCAGAACTTAAAAAATATCCGGCAGATATATATGTGGTGGCGGCTTTCGGGCAGATCCTTACAAAGGAGATTCTTGAATATCCCAAATACGGCTGCGTAAACATACATGCATCGATCCTTCCGAAGTACAGGGGCGCGGCTCCGATACAGCGGGTTATTATAGATGGTGAAAAGGAAACCGGCGTCACTATAATGCAGATGGATGAGGGCATTGATACCGGTGATATCCTTATGTGCCGCAGGACTGCCATCGGAGATGAAGAGACTGGCGGCGAGCTTTTCGACAGGCTGGCCGGCCTGGGGGCTGAACTTATAGTAGAGGCGCTTCCTCTCATTGAAAGCGGAGCCGTTAATCCTACGCCGCAGAATGAGGCTGAAAGTACCCATGTGCCCATGCTTAAGAAAAGCGACGGCCAGATAGACTGGTCCAAGAGTGCATCTGTCATAAAGAATCTCGTAAGGGGATGCACACCATGGCCGGGGACATTTACTTTCCTTGATGGAAAGAATCTTAAGATCTGGCGTGTGGATGTTGTGGATGCGGCAGATGATAAGGGAAAAGCGTCAGGAGAAATTACCGTTACGGATTCACGCATGTTTGTAAAATGCGGTGACGGGGCCCTTGAAATAAAGGAACTCCAGCTTGAGGGCAAGAAAAGGATGGATGCAGGCAGCTTTCTGCGGGGATATGCCTTAAAGAATGGTGAATGCCTGGGGTAATGTGAGATATAAATCGGAGGTGTAAGATATGCTGCTATATGCCGGTTATTATTATGATTCAGACAGATATTTGGGTGAAAGTCCTGTGACGTTTTTTCTTTTTATATTGCTTATGATCGTTACGGTCATATCCCTTATTGCATCGTCCAGCGTAAAATCCACATTCAGGAAATACCAGAAAATGGCCAGCAGGTCCGGAATGACCGGAGCTGACTGTGCGGCAGCAATGCTTAGGTATGCCGGAATAAATGATGTAAGGGTCCGTCAGGTTCCCGGGGAACTGACCGATCACTATGATCCCAGGAGCAGGGAGGTCTGTCTTTCTGAAAGCGTATACGGGAGCACTTCCGTAGCCGCTATCGGAGTGGCGGCTCATGAGTGCGGACATGCCCTGCAGCATGAGGAAGGCTATGTTCCTTTAAGTATAAGGACTGCAATCCTGCCCGTAGCCAATATAGGCTCAAAACTTGGTTATCCCCTGGTGGTTATCGGACTTATCATAAGCCAGTTTGATTTTCTGATAGATATAGGAATCGGCTTATTTGCGGCAGCAGTCCTTTTTCAGCTGGTGACCCTGCCGGTGGAATTCGACGCATCTGCAAGGGCGATTAAGCTTACCCAGCAGTACAATATACTGCTTCCTGAAGAAAAGCCTTACTGTATAAAAGTACTTAAGGCAGCGGGCATGACGTATCTTGCTTCGGCAGCCATAGCTGTAGTACAGCTTTTAAGGCTTATGAGTATCAAGGGCAGGCGGCGCTGATCCCATGTCAAAAAACTTTTCAAATAAAAAAACAAATAAGCCGAAATCAGGAAAGGTCTCTGAGAGCAGGAAGATTGTTCTAGAGATCCTTCTTTGCGTTGAGGAAAATGAAAAGAAGGAATTCCTGCAGGGAGACGTTATAAAGGCGGCTCTCGATAAATACGATTATCTTCCTGTTTCAGATAAGGCTTTTATAAGAAGGCTTTCGTTAGACTGCATAGAAAAGCGGCTGCTGTTAGATTATGTAACAGACTGTTACTCAAAAGTGAAAGTCAAAAAAATGAAACCTGTCATCCGCAACATCATCAGGATGGGATGCGACCAGATTCTTTTTATGGATTCCATACCCGATGCGGCGGCATGTGACGAGGCCGTAAAGCTTGCGGAATTAAAAGGCTTTTATGGACTTAAAGGTTTTGTAAACGGAGTGCTCCGAACCATATCAAGACAAAAGAACGACATACCCTGGCCGAATGAAAAGAGTGAACAAAAGCGTTTTCTTTCTGTGAAATATTCTGTTCCGGAATGGATCATTGAATACCTGTCAGAACGGTTCGGTGAAGAGAGGGCAGCTATTATATGTGAATCATGTGCCAAGACCCGTCCGGTGACTGTGAGATACCGCGGGAATCTTTCTGATGAGCAGACACTTATTAAAAAAATAGAAGAAAGCGGTGCCTCTGTATCTATAAATCCGTATCAGTGTCATTCATTTTTCCTGGAAAACATTTCAGGCATGCGCAGCGTTCCGGGATTTTCTGAAGGACAGCTTGCCCTTCAGGATACGGCATCAATGCTTGCGGTACGCTGTGCTGGAATAAAAAATGGCGACACAGTTTTAGACCTGTGTGCGGCTCCCGGAGGAAAGAGCTGCTATGCGGCGGAACTTGTCGGTGACGGTCATGTATATGCTTATGACATATCGGAAACGAGGGCAGAGCGAATAAGGGAAAATGCGGAAAGACTCTGCCTTTCAAATATAACTGTAGGTGTAAGGGATGCACTTGAGCCTGATGAAAAGATGTACGGAAAGTGCGATGTGGTGCTCTGCGACCTTCCATGCTCAGGCCTGGGCGTCATAGGACGAAAACCTGATATCAAATACAGACTAAAAAAAGAGGACATAAAGGAGCTGGCGGCGCTTCAGAAAAAAATCCTTGATGTGGCAGCTGCGTATGTAAAGCCCGGGGGAACCCTTTTTTACTCCACCTGTACCGTAACTAAGGAAGAGAACGAAGATAACCGCACCTACTTCCTTGAGACACACAGTGATTTTAAGGCTGACAGCATAGAGACATACCTTCCGGAGTGTCTTCAGACTGATACCGCAGTCGATGGTTTTACCACCTTACTTACAGGAATTCCCGAAGACATGCCCCTGATGGATGGTTTCTTTATTGCAAGGTTTGTACGGAGATGAAAAAAGACCTAAAAGAATTAACGTTTGAAGAGCTGAAATCCGAGCTGGCGCAGATGGGCGAGAAGCCCTTCCGTGCCACGCAGATTTTTTCGTGGATGCACAAAAACCTTGTGTATTCAGTTGATGACATGACGAACATATCTTTAAATCTCCGTGAGAGGCTTAAAGAGGAGTATTTCTTTACCGTTCTGGAACAGGAAGAAAAGCAGGTTTCAAAACTGGATGACACATCCAAGTATCTGTTCAGGCTGCCGGACGGCAACTGCGTGGAGTCTGTCCGCATGGTGTATAAGCACGGCGTGAGCGTGTGCATTTCTTCTCAGGTGGGATGCCGCATGGGATGTAAATTCTGTGCATCTACGCTAGGGGGGCTGGTGCGGGGCTTATATGCTTCCGAAATGCTGGAGCAGATATATTCGATCGAAAGGGATACCGGCAGCAGGGTAGATAACATAGTCATAATGGGCATAGGCGAGCCTATGGATAACTATGATGAGGTAGTAAAGTTTATCCGCATGATCACTGACGAGAGAGGGCTGAATACAAGCGGCAGGAACATAACTGTTTCCAGCTGCGGCCTGGTGCCGGAGATAAAAAGATTTGCGGAGGAAAAGCTGCAGGTGACGCTTGCCATATCCCTGCATGCTATCACGGATGAAAAAAGAAAAGAGATAATGCCTGTTGCAAATAAGTATTCAATAGAAGAACTTATGGAGGCGGTGGATGTTTTCTTTGAAACAACCGGACGCAGGGTGAGTTTTGAGTATGCGCTTATTGCGGGAGTAAATGACACAGAGGAGGATGCAAAGGCTTTAGCGACTCTTGCTTTTTCCCATAAATGCCATGTAAATCTAATTCCTGTAAACCCTGTTACGGAGCGTGGATTGTCGGCTCCTGACAGAACACATGTTCTAAAATTTCAAAATATGCTTGAAAAAAAAGGAATAAATGCTACTATTAGAAGGGAAATGGGCAGGGATATCGACGGTGCCTGTGGTCAGTTGCGGCGAAAAAGAAATGCAGACTGAAATGCAGATAGAAATGTCGAGGCTTGAACCATGCCCTGTTGAGGAGTAACCGCAGTATCATGAAATTAACTTCGTACGCAGTTACGGATGTCGGAAGACAGCGAAATCAGAATCAGGACTATGTATTTTCGTCAGAGGTTCCTATAGGACCGTTGCCGAATCTTTTTATCGTGGCAGACGGAATGGGTGGTCACAAGGCCGGAGAATTTGCTTCAAAGTGTGCAGTGGAGACTGTGGTCAATTCTGTGAACTTAGGGGGCTCTGCACCTATGATAAAGGTGCTTACAAGGGCTATCAGTGAGGCAAATAAAAGGGTAAGACAGAAGTCGCTCTCAGATGATGAATTTTCAGGAATGGGGACGACGCTTGTTTTATGCTGTCTGGATGATGAAGGGCTTACCGTTGCAAATATAGGCGACAGCAGGCTTTATGTCATAGGGAGCGGAGGCATCAAGCAGATCACTACGGATCATTCCTATGTGGAAGAAATGGTTCGCATGGGAGAGCTTGAGCGGAGAAATGCAAGGCTCCATCCTGACAAGAATATAATCACAAGAGCTGTGGGCGTTATGGACAGCGTGGATGCAGACTTTTTCGAAGTCGAAGACATACATGCGGGGGATACGATACTTATGTGCTCGGACGGGTTGTCCAACATGCTTGAGGATACTGAAATGGAAGGTATAGTGTCAGGGCAGGGGACTATTGAAGAAAAAGCACGAAGACTTGTTGCGGCAGCGAATATGAACGGCGGACGCGACAATATAGCAGTTATCCTGGTGCAGATAGAGGTTGAAAAATAAGTTATGGTAAAGATAGGAATGATGGTATCGGATCGTTATGAGGTCCTTGATAAGGTAGGCGCAGGCGGAATGAGCGATGTTTACCGTGCCAAGGATCACAAGCTTAATCGCTTTGTAGCGATAAAGGTACTTAAGCAGGAGTTTGCCGAAAATACGGAGTTCCGTTCGAAATTCCGCATGGAGGCTCAGGCTGCTGCCGGCCTTATGCATCCTAATATTGTCAATGTCTATGATGTAGGCGAGGAAAGCGGCTTCAGTTATATTGTAATGGAGCTGGTGGAAGGCATTACATTAAAGAAGTATATAGAAAAGAAGGCAAGGCTTTCCGTTAAGGAAGCTGTCAGCATTGCCATACAGGTGGGCCGTGGAATAGAAGCGGCTCACAACAACCATATCATACACAGAGATATCAAGCCCCAGAATATAATCATAAGCAAGGAAGGCAAGGTAAAGGTGACGGACTTTGGTATAGCCAAGGCGGCCACCAGCAATACCATAACTTCCAATGTCATGGGCAGCGTGCATTACACTTCTCCCGAACAGGTACGCGGCGGTTTTTCCGATGAAAAGAGCGATATTTATTCTCTTGGTATCACCCTTTTTGAAATGCTTACCGGCAGGGTTCCTTATAACGGCGAGACCACGGTAGCTGTAGCTATACAGCATATTCAGGAGGAGATGCCTTCACCCAGGGATTATGTGCCGGAAATACCTGTTTCCGTGGAACAGATAGTTCTTAAGTGTACTCAAAAGAGTCCGGACAGACGTTATCAGTCAGCACCTGAGCTTATTGAGGATCTCAAGAAATCTCTTATCAGCCCGGATGAGAACTTTGTAAAGATGGATACCATGGATATGGTTGGCGTTACCAGGGATTTTACTTCTGAAGATAAACGCAGGATTAAACAGAATGCCAGACACGAGGAATATGAGCATGATCAGCGTGCTGATGCTGATTACGACAGAAGATATGATGAGCGTTACGATTCTGAAGCATATGAAGAGGATAATTCTTACAAGAATACAGGTCATAAAAAAGAACAGAGCCGTAAATCTGAAAAGAAGGGAACATCCAAAAATACAAAAACAAAAACTGGTTCTAAAAATACTAAGAGCAGTTTTTCTTCTAAGAAGAGTACCAAGTCTTCATCAAAGAAATCAAAGAAACAGGAAGGCCAGAGCGGGCTGGAGATGCTTACAACTGTTGTAGTTGTTATTGCAGCCATTATAGTCGGTGTCATATTCATTTATATTGTGGGAAGTGCCATAGGACTGTTTGGCGCAAGGGATAATGATCCGGGAAATATAATAGGCATTGAATCACAGAATTCGTCAACCACACAGATTTCCATGCCTGATGTAATCGGCATGAGTGAAGCTAAGGCCAGAGAAACTCTTGAGGCACTTAATATAAAGGTTACTACCGATTATCAGAATTCTTCCGAGGCTGAAGGAACGGTATTCCAGACATCGGTGGCCGCTGGAACTAACTTAAACAGTGGTGATGCAGTTACCATAACGGTTTCATCAGGCACGGACGGAGTTGTGCTTCCAAATGTATGCGGTAAGCCACAGGCTGAGGCGACAGTTCTGCTTGAAAATGAAGGTTTTGGTGTAAGGATTATTAAGGAAAACTCAACAGAGGTTCCGAAGGGCGAGGTTATTTCCCAGGATCCCAAGGAGGGAAGTCGTCTTCGCAGGGGGACTGAGATAGTTCTTACAGTAAGCCTTGGTACTGAGACTCAAGATGTTTCCATGCCAGATTTGCGTGGCATGGAAGAAGAAACTGCCATCGCTACTATGGTTGAGCTTGGACTTGATTATAATACACCTGCAGAGCAGGTATTCAGTGATGATTACACAGAAGGTCAGGTTTGCTACCAGAATTATTCCCCAGGAATAACGGTTGGCAGCGGAACCAAGGTAGTATATAAGGTCAGCAAGGGGCCTGAGCCTGCAGTTTATAATTGTTCATATACTGTTCAGGCACCTGCGGATTATGTGTCCGGCACTCCGGCTACGCTTACTTTATTTGCAACGGATACTTCCACTGCACTGTGGTCTGTTACTGCAGAATCTTTCCCGCAGCAGATCAATATAAGCGGCATAGACAGCATACCTTACGGAACGCTTTATATTACCTATACCGTAAGCACTACTGAGTCGGTAACAGATGCTGATGGTAATGTCACTCAGCAGACTGTGACTTCGCAGAAGACATCTGATCCCCAGACCGTTACATTTACTAAGGTTCAGTAAATATGACGGGAAGGATAGTCAAAGGTATCGGCGGGTTCTATTATGTCCGAGTGAACCGGGACAATGAAGATGCCGGAATGATTTACGAATGCCATGCCAGAGGGATTTTCAGGAAAGATAAAAAGCGTCCTCTTGTCGGCGACAGGGTTAGGATAGAAAGAGTTACGGGAGAAGACGGCCTAATAGGCAGCATAGAGGAGATTTTTCCCAGGGAAAACGAGCTTATTCGCCCGGAGGCTTCAAATGTAGATCAGGCTATAATAGTGTTTGCCATCAGGTCGCCGGAACCAAATCTGACTCTTACGGATAGTTTTATTATCCAGATGATGATGCAGGACATTCCGGTGATCTTGCTTTTTAACAAAAAGGATCTTGCGGATGAAGATACTGTGAAAATGATGCTTGAAGCCTACGCGGCATCAGGGGTTAAGTGTCTGGCGGTATCCGCAAAGAATGAGGAAGACCTAAGGCACATAGTTGCTGATCTTGCAGGAAAAATAAGCATACTTGCGGGGCCTAGCGGCGTGGGGAAATCCACGATACTGAATGCCCTCTGTCCTGACGCGGCGATGGAAACCGGCGAGATAGGAAAGAAATCTAAACGCGGGAAACATACCACCAGGCATTCTGAACTTTTTATGATAAGCGGCCTGTCAGATAGTGGTATGGCCGAAGAGTCATATATCATGGATACGCCGGGATTTACTTCGTTTAATGTTCCGGATATGAGTGGGAGTGTATTGAAGGCGTATTATCCGGAATTCTTCCCCTATGAGGGGAAGTGCCGGTTTAATGAATGTTCCCATACCCATGAGCCGGATTGTGCAGTAAAGGCAGCAGTGGAGGATGGCAGTGTAAACAAGATTCGGTACATGAATTACACTTGCCTGTATAAAGAACTGAGTGAAAGAAAAAAGTACAGATAAGAAACCTGTGTGAGAGGAAATATCATGGTTCATTTTGCACCTTCAATATTAGCAGCGGATTTTACCAGGCTGGGAGATGATATAAGCAGAGTGGAGTCGGCGGGAGCTGACTGGCTGCATTTTGATGTTATGGATGGACTCTTTGTGCCTTCGATATCATTCGGTATCCCCGTATTGGAAAGCGTGCGGCCTAAAACGAGGCTTTTCATTGATGCGCATCTTATGATAGAGGGACCGGAAAGATACATTGAAACATTTGCTAAAGCCGGCGCTGATCAGATAACCATACACTATGAAGCAACAGAAGACCCTATTGGGGCTCTTCTTCAGATAAGGGAGTGCGGAAAAAAATCAGGCATTGCCATAAGCCCTGAGACTAATCCTGCCATGATAAGGGATATGCTTCCCTATGCTGACCATGTGATAGTGATGACCGTTAAGCCGGGCTTTGGTGAACAGAGCCTTATACCTGAATGTGTGGATAAGCTGCCGGTTCTTCGCCAGTATGAAAAAGAGGATGGCCTGGAATTTAATATTGCTGTAGACGGCGGCGTAAAGCTTGGAAATGCTGCCAGCATAATTGAGGCCGGAGCAAATGTCCTTGTTGCAGGATCAGCGGTGTTTGCAGGCGATATAGAAGGCAATACAAAGGCTTTCCTTGAACTCATGAAATAATATCTATTATCAGATCCTATTGATCACATTCGACAACTCTTTTGTACGAGGCAGGGATGATGCCTTGCCGGAATGGGGGGAGTAAAAAGTGATATCATTAATTCTTTCATTTGCAGTACTTATATTGGGATATATATTTTATGGCAGTTTTGTTGAAAAGGTGTTTGCTCCTGACGACAGAAAAACACCTGCTTATACAAAACAGGATGGGGTAGACTTTATTCCCATGCCGACATGGAAGGCGTTTTTAGTACAGCTCCTTAATATTGCCGGCACAGGCCCTATCTTTGGTGCAATCATGGGAGCGTGCTTTGGGCCGGTGGTTTTCCTTTGGATAATATTCGGATCCGTGCTTGGGGGCGGTGTTCATGATTATATGTGCGGAATGATATCCGAGCGGCATGACGGAGCGTCTATTGCAGAACTGAGCGGCATATATCTGGGGAAGGCAGCAAAGTGGTTCATGAGAGGCTTTTCGGTACTGCTTCTGTTGCTTACAGGAACTGTGTTTGTTAATTCTCCGGCTGCTCTTCTTGCAAGGCTTACTCCGGAAGCACTGGGAACAGGTTTCTGGATAGTAGTGATACTTTTGTACTACATCCTGGCTACCCTGCTTCCAATAGACAAGATAATAGGCAGGCTATATCCTGTCTTCGGCGTGATCCTTATCGTTATGGCAGTAGGCATACTTGGTGGAACTGTTGTCGGAGGCTATCATATTCCGGAGATAACCCTGCAGGATCTTCATCCTGACAATCTTCCCATATGGCCGTTCATGTTCGTGACAGTGGCCTGCGGCGCGATATCAGGTTTCCATGCTACCCAGTCGCCGCTTATGAGCAAATGCATTACTTCAGAAAAGCAGGGACGAAAGGTCTTCTATGCGGCTATGCTGACGGAGTCTGTCATAGCCCTGATATGGGCATCAGGGGGAGTTGCTTTTTACGGAGCGACAGGCGGCTTAAGTACTGCAATAGCTGAAATGGGACAGTCTGGAGTTGTCTATGATATTTCAACAGGAATGCTGGGATTAGTAGGCGGAATCCTGGCAATTGTAGGTGTGATAGCGTGCCCCATTACATCCGGGGATACGGCCTTCCGCTCAGCAAGGCTTATTCTGGCAGAAATGACAAAGCTTGACCAGAAACAGATACGCAACCGTCTCATCATCACTATCCCGCTGCTGGGACTGGGGGCTGTTCTTACTCAGCTTGATTTCAATGTGCTCTGGAGATATTTTTCCTGGAGTAACCAGACCCTTGCTATGATCGCACTCTGGGTTGCAACGGTATATCTGCTGAAAAATGCGAAGAAGGCGTGGCTTAGCCTGATGACTGCACTGCCGGCATCTTTCATGTCAGCTGTCAGCCTGACATATATACTTATGGCTGATGAGGGCCTGGGACTGTCTTCTTCCGTCGGATATCCTGCAGGCATAGGTTTTGCCCTTGTGCTCTTTGGGCTGTATTGCTGGAGGCTTGTACGGACGCTGAACCATTCTGAAGAGCCAAAAGCACAGTAAGGTCTTATGCAGCTGTCAGATCAGTGGTGATATAAAAGAAAAGAGGACCAGAAAAATGAATAAGAAAAAAAATAAGACGAGCCAAGGTAATGTTTTATTATCATTGATTCTCGTAATAGCTATGATGGCCGGATTCACCGGAATAGCAGGATGCGGCAAAAATGAACCGGCACCGCTTTCAGAATACTGGGCGGCTGATTCTGTAGCCGCGGAAAGCCTCAGGAACTATGTGACCAAAGTTACGGATGAAAAGGATACGGAAAACTTTATCCCTGCAGAGGACCGTATAGCGGTATTTGATATGGACGGTACTCTTACCTGTGAGACCTATTACACCTATTATGACACAATGATGTTCATAAACTATTGCCTTGTTGATCATCCGGAAAGGGTATCGGATGAACTGAAGGCAGCGGCAGCAGAGATAGAGCCCGGATACACTGCAGGGGAGGAGCTGGCAAGAAATTTTGCTAAGGCCTACGCAGGCATGACCGTACAGGAGCTTTATGACTATGCAGTGGAATTCGGCCAGAAGGAGACTGATAGCTTTAATAATATGCGGTATATTGACGGTTTCTACCTGCCCATGGTAGAGGTAGTGAAGTATCTCTACGACAATGACTTTACGATATATGTAGTCAGCGGAACCGAGCGTACGACCACAAGGGCCATAGTTGCCAACTCACCCATCAGTGAATATGTTTCTCCTAGCCATGTGATAGGGACAGAATTCGAGGTGAAAATAAGGGGCAATGAGGATATCCCTTCAAATATGGATTATAAATATGCTGATGGCGACGAACTGGTATTTACGGGCGAATTCGTACAGAAGAATTTAAATGCCAACAAAACCATCTGGATAGAGAGGGAAATTGGAAAGATGCCCGTGCTTGCTTTCGGTAACAGTGGCAGTGATACCAGCATGATGAACTACGCCCTTGATGATAGAAACCCTTATCCTTCTGCGGCTTATATGGTTGTGGCTGATGATGATGTGAGGGAGTGGGGGACGCAGGACTGGGAAGAAAAATCAGCAGCCTATATTGAGCAGGGATATGTGCCCATCTCAATGAAAAATGATTTTTTAAAGATTTATCCTGATGAGATAACCAAGGCTGATGAGCAGTACACGGAAATGGAGCTTGATGATGTTGCGGAAAACAATGTTGTACAGTTTAGCGACTATACTGCGGATTCATCAGAAGATATACAGGATGAAAACTTAAGGGCCTCTCTTTCGAGGGAAGGCTGCTCCCTTGAACAGGTGGTAGTCCTAAGCAGGCACAATATCCGTGCCCCACTGTCAGGTGAAGGCTCTGCCCTGGATACTATAACTCCCCATGAGTGGTTTGCATGGTCTGCGGAGGCAAGCCAGCTGTCCGTAAGGGGCGGAAACCTTGAAAATGAGATGGGGCAGTATTTCAGAAAATGGCTTGAGGCAGAGGGGCTGTTTTCCCAAAACTACCAGCCCTCGGCAGAGAAAGTTCGCATATATGCCAATTCAAAGCAGAGGACCATTGCAACAGCCCGTTTTTTTGCGGCAGGCCTTCTGCCGGTTTCAAACATGGAGGTGGAATACCATTCAGAGTTTGACACGATGGATCCTGTGTTCAATCCGGTTTTTACATATATGTCTGATGAATATATGTCAGACGCAGAGGGAGAAATCCATGAAAAATTCGATTCTGTGATAGCGGATCTTAGCGACAATTATGCATTGCTTGAGGACGTAATTGACGCAGAAGAGTCTGATGATTACAAAAACGGTGTTTTCACGGGCTTCTTAACGGATGACTCAGAATTTACATTTGAAGGGGGAAAGGAACCTGCTGTCAGCGGCTCATTAAAGCTGGCATGTCAGGTAAGCGATGCCCTGGTTCTGCAGTATTATGAAGAGCCGGATGATGAAAAGGCGGCGTTCGGCAATGATCTTTCAAAAGCAGACTGGGAGGCTATATCTGAGATAAAGGATGTATACGGGGATGTGCTTTTTACTGCACCGTCAGTCGCTGTTAATGTGGCCCATCCTCTTCTTGAAGAGATTGATAATGAATTTAATACGAATGGCAGGAAATTTACTTTTTTATGCGGTCATGATTCCAATCTGGCTAGTGTACTGTCAGCTTTGGAAGTGGAGGAATACAGCCTTCCGGGTACTATAGAGAAAAAAACACCCATCGGCGCAAAGCTTGTAATCAGCAGATGGAAAAATCCTGCAGGGGAGGAACTGATGAGCCTGGATATGGTATATCAGAAGACGGATCAGCTCCGCAGTATGTCGCTTCTTGGAAATGATAACCCTCCGGCAATCTACAGCCTTAGACTGCAGGGGTTAGAGGCTGATGAAAACGGGATGTACAAAGCGGAGGATGTAATGCAGCGCTTTGATGATGCCATAGGCAGGTATGATGAAATGGTTGAGGAGTACGAACAGGACGAAGCGGCTTAAGAAATTATAGTAAGCGAAATTAATAATTTCGCTTACTATAAGCCTCCGGCAGGATGCGCACGGATTTTGTAAGGAAATTTGCCGCTTTCAGCGGCCAAAATCCGGCGCAGCAAACGCCAAAACGAAAAGATTTTTGGCGTTT
>JAGBLN010000040.1 GCA_017635395.1 Lachnospiraceae bacterium | reverse complement strand
ATCCACGTATATCAGAGTGGCCAATGCCGGGAACTGATACCCCGAGGCTCTTTCCAGATGCCTTCAGTAACAATTAAATAAGTTTGTGGTGATCTCTGAAATTTTGTACTTGACAGGAGGTCATTACATATCAGTAATTTAATGACGGGACGACATGATGATAATATAATTAAACTATTTGATAAATAAAGATTATCGTATTATGAGATCTCCTCATGACGAGAAGTCCCACATTGCATGGCGGTTTCATTGAAACTATGATAAGATAGCATTAAACTTCATATGGAATTATTTCCTGAAACAGCTTATATCTGTGATGACATTCCATAAGAGGTAAAAATAGTTACCAAACAGATATGCACCTTGAAAAATTCATACTTTACATCAAAAACTGCTCACAGAGAGCGAGACTACATCTGTGAGCAGTAGGAGTATAGTAAAAACAAAAATCAGGCACCTGCTAACATTTCGACATCATTACTGTTTTTGCTGTTCAAGATAATCAAGTGATAGATGAGCCCCTGAGTTTTGCCAGTTGAGCCTCCAATTCTGCTATTCTTTGCTGGCTATCGGCAAGTTCTTTTTGGCTGTCGGCAAGTTCCTTTTGGCTGCCAGCAAGTGCCTTACTCAGATCAGCTATAGCATGCTGCGTAGTGCGCTGGTCACGCGCGTAGTCTTCTCTGGCCTGACACTGGAGACGTATGCGTTCATCTTCTGAGAGCTGATATAGAGTTGTTGCGGCTTCGTTTACTGCATTATATTTTGCTGCTAACATTTTGATGTTCTCCCATGTCTGTGATTTGAAAAGGGCTGCCCATATATCTATATTGTATGCCTTGTCTTCATCGGTTGCAAGGTCGATATGAGTAAGGTCAAGGGTGCTGATATTGAATTTATCTGTATAGATGTGGTGGTCATGTATTTCAGAAAGCTGATATACAGAGTAGAATCTGGGATGTTCTGTTAAAGGAGTGAAATTAAGTATTAAAGCTGACATTGACATCGAGGACGATATCTTTATCGTTTATGCTTTCGCCGAGGATTATAGGATTAGTGATCTGGATATCCCATAGGTCTTCCGGCTTTAAGTGCAGAAGCGAGCATATGAGCGCTCTGAGGACCTTTTCATTTTTTTGGAGCAGTGCCTTAAAGAGATAATCATTTGTCATAGAGATAGGTACGGGACCTGCTGCGTTTTGGTAAATGGGTACATTCTTTTTCATGTTTTTTCCTTTCTGCGGCATACAGGAAAGGATACTAAAAAAGATTGCCTTGACCTGACGCCTCGCTGTAAAAAATAGTGTCTGTGAATGTTGGAACGACTGTTCCGTAGATGTATCAATAATAAGTATTGGTACAAAGATTCACATCTGTTACTGTTTCAAAATATCAAATGTATGGGGTGGTGTCAAGTATGACTTCAATAAAGAGTATAAAGCGCTGTGCAAAGTATGGTATATGGAACGGTAGGAGAATCCGCCAAGTAATAAGATAATAATGAAAAGAACAGTTATTGCGATTAAAAAAAGAATATCACAGAAACTATCAGACAGTATAGCAAAGCAGACCGTACATACTGTCTTTTTTGAGTATGCTGATCCAGCGTCTTTGCGTAAGGATTCTTGATGATGCTAACTGGAGGCTGTCTGAGACGAGAAAGTCTTTTTCCTATAAGCTGGGACTGGCTCTGACAGCTCTGCCAAGATGGATACGCGGCAGGCAGTGACATACAATTTGTGATTATGGATAGATTTTACTGAATGATAAGTTATGAAGAAAATGGATTACAGCGTTTTACAACCTATATTATTCCCCATCGCCGGCATAGGCGACAGCCGGCTGTACTACAGATACAGTGGGCAGGGAGTTCGCTGCTTTGATGAGCAGCTTACGATTGCTCCGGAAACGGATGTTGATCTCAGTACATATTTCAACAGCTTCTCCGTATGTAAGTGGCGTGAATATACCGGAATAGGACAATACAGTTTGCTGCTTAAGCTGAAGGGACCGGGCTGCGTAAAGCTTTATCATTATTGCCTTGACGGAGGGACTGTAAGACAGTCGTTGCTATCGGAAAGACAGATTGCCTTTTCGGAATGGGACGAGCTTATCCTTAAGCTGCCGGAGATCGAAGAAGGAGTGATCGGCTTTTCTATATGTTCAAAAGAAGATGTATTGTATATGAAAGAAGCGGCCTACTGTACGGATGAAATGTGTGAAGCGGAGGAGGTCAGACTGGCACTGGCTTTTACTACATACAGGCGTGAAGCATATATCAGCGAAAATGTTAACAGTATATTGCGGCTTAAAGATCCTGGGATCCATATTTTTATTTCGGATAACGCATCTACTCTGAATCTGCCTGACGATCCGCAGGTCAGTGTATTCAGGAATATTAACTCGGGTGGGGCCGGTGGCTTCAGTAGGGGCATGCTGGAGATCATCCGGAGCAGAAAAAGCTTTTCACACGTGGTACTTATGGACGATGATGTGACCATTGATCCAAGGGTATTTGACCGTCTTATGAGGTTTTTATCTTATATAAAACCGGAATACAAGGATGCTTTCGTAGGAGGCGCCATGTTCAGGAGGGATCATGGTTATTTTCATGTGGAGTCCGGTGCGAAGAGGAAGGGAATAGTCGTATATCCTTACGGATACGGTCTGGATATGCGGCGTATTGACGCTATGCTTCATACAGACACATTTCATGATGAAGAATACAACGCGTGGTGGTTTTGCTGTATTCCCATAAGCTATATAAGAGAGGATAATCTGCCCCTGCCAGTATTCTTTCAATGGGATGATATTGATTACGGCATAAGGAATAATGCACCCCTTATCCTGATGAACGGGATATGTCTCTGGCATGATGCTTTTGATACTAAAAGAACGGCTATGCATACGTATTATTCAAACCGTAATCCTCTGATAGTTAATTGCTGTCATGGGGAAGGGGCATCTGAAAGAAGGGTTCTTAAAGAACTGAAAAAGAAGGTATGCACTGAAATCTGTCTGTACAGATATGAGCATGCGGAAGCTCTGATACAGGCGATGGAAGATTTCCTGCGCGGCCCTGAATGGCTGTGCAGTCTTGATCCGGAAGAGTACAATAAAAAAATACTGGCACTTAACAGACAGGTTTCTTATGTGGCGGATAAGGTGGACTTTGAGTGGTATCTGGTAGGCTGCGGCATTTCTGACTGTGATGCGCTGCATGCCCTGGTCAGGATACTGACTATGAACGGATATCTGCTTAAGGCAAACAGAGAGCATACGCTGCCTTTATATGCAGACCGTTCTGTTCAGGGTTACAGAGCTAAAAGGCTGCTTTTCTATGAGGTAAATACGGGGACAGGCTATTATACGGAAAAGGACATAAAAAAGGCATTTCTCTGCATGATGAAATTTCATAAGCTTTATTTCAGGATGTGGTTTAGGTATCCATCCGTGGCAAAAAAGTACCGTGACAGTTATGCTTACATGACGTCTAAAAAAATGTGGGAGAAATACCTGAAACTGCAAGGGGAATATAGCGGCTGAAATGATAAGAATGAAGATATACGGTGCGCTGGTAAACAGGCATCCGGGAATTTCATACAGATATCACAAGGTTCACGATAACAGCAGGGGCATGGGGAAAGTATTTTCGTGGGTATACCTGCTGTGGCTTAATTTTGCGTACTATGTGCTGTTTTGCAGGTCTTTAGGCAGCAGACCGGAGATCAGGGATGATATGAAAAAGACTGCGCCTGATATAATGCACAGCGAATCGGAGCTTGCGCTAACACAGCTCATGATATCTGTCCCGAGTGTCAGTGAAGCTGCGACAGATATGGAGAGTAAAGGACCGGGAGTATCGCCTGCCGTCATGTCATATGTATCGAAGCTGGAAGACTATGATCTCATATCCTTTGATGTCTTTGATACCCTTATCTTCAGACCATTTGGGCATCCGACAGAGCTTTTTTATTTTGTGGGGGAACGGTTAGGGATACTTAATTTTCGCGAACTGCGGATAAATGCGGAAAAAACTGTACGTGAGAGATCTGTTTTAGAAAAAGGGCATTCGGAAGTAACTCTTACGCAGATATGGGAGGAACTGGAATCACAGCTTGGCATCAATGCAAAAGAAGGTATGGTCACCGAAATAGAAACGGAAATGAATCTGTGCTATGCCAATCCGTTCATGCTTGAGGTGTGGCATGAACTCATACGCAGAAAAAAGAAACTTATCGTTACTTCCGATATGTATCTTCCGGAGGAGGTTATTGCAAAAATCCTTGAAAAAAATGGTTTTACCGGTGCTGAAAGACTTTATGTTTCATGCGAATACGGGAAAAATAAGGCAGGCGGAGGATTATATGATTTAATACTTTCCGGATTAAGAGACTTATCGGAGACCTCCGGCGGCAAAGGGGGTTCAGAAGGAAAAAAAATGTGTGTCCATGTCGGTGACGACAGGCACAGCGATGGCGATATGGCAAAGAAGGCCGGCTTTGAGGTGGTCTTATATCCGAAAACAGACCGGAAAATGTTTGACTTAAGACCATATGATATGTCATCTGTCGCAGGCGGTGCTTACAGGGGGATCGTCAGCAACAGACTGTATAGTGGTCAGGATGTCTGTTCAATGGAATATGAATATGGTTATGTCTATGGCGGTTTGTTTGTTTTGGGATACTGCAATTTTATCCATGAATATTGTAAGAAAGAAGGTGTAGATAAAATACTTTTCCTTTCAAGGGATGGAGATATTTTAAGAAAGGTCTATGCACAGCTCTATCCGGAGGAAAAAACGGAATACGTATACTGGTCGCGCAAGGCTGCGCTTAAGCTTATGGCAGGTCATAATAAATATGATTATTTCAGAAGATTCATTGATCATAAATCAGGACAGGGATATAGTGTGGAAAGCATACTGCTTTCGATGGAGCTGGAATTTCTTGCTGAATGCTTGAAAGCGCATCCGGAAGCAGCAGGACTTGATCCTGACGATGAACTGACGCAGAAAAATGCCGGGCAGCTTAAGCGGTATATCGAATCGGAATGGCTTCATGTTCTTGAAATCTATTCAGAACAGGGGAAGGTTGCGGAGAAATACTACAGGGAAAGGCTTAAAGATACTAAACATGCCGCTGTAGTAGATATAGGCTGGGCAGGAAGCGGGGCTTTAAACCTTTCATATCTGGCGGAAAAAGTATGGGGGCTTCCGTGCACTTTCACGGGGATAATTGCCGGAACCAATACGCCGTACAATGATGAACCGGATGCTTCGGAAGCTTTTTTGCAAAGCGGAAAGCTCGTGGCATATATGTTTTCCCAGAGTCATAACAGAGACCTGTTAAGGAAGCATGACCCGGGCAGGGGGTATAACATATTCTGGGAGCTGCTTTTGTCCTCGCCGACAGAACCCTTTGAGGGATTCTACCCTGCCGTACATGGAGGAGAAGAGCCTGATGATAAATACTGTATAAACCAGAAAGGAAGCTTCTTATGTGATGAGGTCACCGGCGTGATGCTTAAGTTCGGAGAGCCTGATGTTACACCCGAAACGGCTTTGGAAATCCAGCATGGCATTACAGATTTTGTGAAAGAATATTCATTGAGATTCAAAGAATATCCATATATGTTTAAAATAAGCGGACGTGATGCCTATGCACCGGTGATAGCTGCCTCACGTCAAAACGAAAGATACTTAAAAGAAATATCAAGGCGCGCCGGTCTGAGGATAAATGTTGAGTAAGACAAGCGCAGCCGGATTTACTTCTTATTTTTCTGTGATGCGTAAAGAGACTCTTTGATCCTTTTGGTTTCGAAGAACTGGTCCACAGCCTTGTGTATTGCCTCCGGGGTAAGGGTCTTAAGCAGGTATCCGTCGGGATTAAGGCTTAGGATTCTGCTTACGGTTTCCCTGTCGCTTTTTCCTGTAAGGAAGATGACGGGAATCTTTGACGTAGTGGGCTCTGACCTGATCATGGTGAAGAAGTTTTCACCGTTGGCAATGGGCATGGCATAGTCAAGGAGTATGAGGTCGGCAGAGTTCTTTGCCAGGTAAATAACGCCGCTGGCTGCAGAATTAAGCATCGTAACGCTGTACTTATCAGAAAGCCAGTCATGGATAGAGCGGAGATACATTATGTCGTCGTCGATGACAACGATGTTCTTACGGTTGGCTCCGTTTTACTTCTGTGAGCTATAGTCGTCCAGTGCTTCCAGGAGGTCTTTTATGTTTATGGGACGCTCAAACTTCTTTGCAATGATATTGTCGGAAATCGTTGCAGACAGTTCCTGGAATTCATTCGATGAGCCTATGACAAACAAGGTCTTTTCTTCCTCTATACAAATATCTCGCAGGTAAACGAGAAATTCGTTGCAGTCGCCCAGGAAATTGCCGAGATAGAAGAAGATAACATCAGACTCAAACTTGATCTTATTAAACTCCTTTATGACAGGGGCAACATCTATTACTCTGTAGCCTGCCTTTACGATATTGTCTCTGATGGCTCCAACAAGAAATGCTGAACCGAAGCTGATTAAAATGGCTTTTTTACTCATCTCTTTTTCCTTTGTTTAATAAGTCTATAAGTTCCTCATACTGTACTTCTCGCATAAGGCTCTGTACCCGTTTGAAGCGTATCTCTTCGGAGGGCGGTATGCGGTAGGTGAGCAGTTTTTTCATTATCTGGTCGGCACTGTCCATGTCATAAACACTGGCGTATTCACTTATGGCACTGTAGGCATCGTTAAGGTCTTCCATGGAAATCATCTCGCTGTTGGCAAGGGAAAGGTTCTGTCCTATGTCGATGACTTCCTTAAGGGCTTCACGGATGCTGTCGCATCTCTTTATGAAGGAGTACGAACGGGAGCGTATGGTCACGAGATCTCCTTCTTCGCCTAATTTTTCGAGCAGGGCAGCCTCCTTGGATATGTCCGAGGCGCCTAAGAGCCTTGCGGAATTCTTAAGGGCGTGGACTATGATGGTATAGTTGCGGAGATCCCTGTCAGTAATGTACTGGCGCAGATTATCAGCCTGCCTGGGCCATGAATCGCTGAACTCCCGCAGTATTGTAAGATATGTATCCCATTCGCCGCAAAGCTCCAGGCCCTCTTTGTAATCCAGGTCCTTTATATCTGTCAGGCTGTTCTGGATCATGTCTTCGGTGATCCTGCCGTCGGGAGTTTCTTCTTCCTCAACTGTTTCATCGGACTCTTTTATAAGGTTAGGAGGAAGATGCTTTTTGATCATATCCTCCAGCTTGTCTGCTTTGACAGGCTTGGCAAGATAGTCATCAAATCCGCTCTGAAGGAATTTTTCTCTCATACCTGCTACAGCGCTTGCGGTAAGTATGATCACAGGCGTCTCGGTATTGAGTGAATCCGGTGCGGTCTTTTTTATGACCAGCATGGCTTCTGTCCCGCTCATGCCGGGCATCAGATGATCCATGAGTATGAGATCATATTTATTCTTCTTGCACAGCTCAATGGCTGCCTGACCGCTTTCAGCGCTGTCAACATTAACCTTTGTGCGCTTGAGAAGGCTCTTTAGCACGGTATGGTTAAGAGGAATATCATCAACTGCAAGTATATGTGCATCAGGTGCGCTGAAGGAAGATGTATTGTCCTGATTTGTTGCTTCCCGTGCGCGTTTTACATTTTCATAGAAATCACCCATGGGTTTCCAGTCGGATACCTGCTGTATGAGCCTGAAGGAAAAATCGCTTCCGACACCATACTGGCTTGTTACGTACAGGTCGCTTCCCATTAGGTTAAGTAGCCTTCTGGCAATTGTCATGCCAAGACCTGTGCCTTCGATGGAGTGGGTGTTGCGCTCGTATGCCCTCTCAAAGGGGGAGAAGAGCCTTTCTATGTCTTCGGTTTTCATTCCTATTCCGGTGTCCTTGACGTGGAAGATAAGGGCTATGGAATGGAGATTAACAACTTCATAGGCCAGGCTCATTTCGATGCTGCCACTGAAAGTATATTTAACAGCGTTGTTAAGCAGGTTCAGTAATATCTGCCTTATTCTTACTTCGTCACCGAAAAGGGGATCGGGGATAGCCGGATCCACATTGAAAGTCAGGTTGAGGTTCTTTTCCTCGGCCTTCTCAGATATCATGTTGTTAAGGTCGTTTAATACATTAGAGAGGGAGTATTCCTCCTCGAGTATTTCCATCTTGCCGGCTTCGATTCTGGAGAAATCAAGGACGGCGTTGACGATATTAAGAAGCATAGTCTGTGCGCTTTTTGCGTTGTGGGCATACTCGATGATGTTTGACTCTTTGCTCTCCCTGATTATCATTTCTGTCATGCCGACGGAAGCGTGGATAGGTGTCCTTATCTCATGGGACATGCTTGAAAGGAACTGGGTCTTTGCTTCGTTGGCGGCTTTCTGAACTTCAATCTCATTCTGCAGCTCTTTGGATTTTATTTCAGCATATTCCTCACTTGTGACTCTGAGCAGGTTGTATATCCTGTCGGAAAGGGGGAGTATGTCATCGGGCTGGGTAAAAGATGTGAAATTGCTGTAGCTGGAGATCTCTTCGACATCAACATTGCTTTCGGAGAAGGCAATCGTCACAAGGGAATTGTTCAGATGCTCTGTCCGCTTTCCGAATGACATGACCTCACCGAAACAGCAGCATCCGGCTACATCAGGTGCCAGCGAACGGAACATATCGATTTCGCTCTGCTGATTATGTCCGAGATAATGATACCTGTTGCTGCAAACGATCATGAATATGCTCTGAGGATGAAAATCCTGAAGAGCACGTGATGCCTTGCGTCCCGAATTCAGAATGTCATTGGTGCTTCCGTAGGAGAGCCGGAATTTTTCACCGACAGCCAGATCACCACCTGAGCGGAGAGTACCGTCCTTGTAGTAGTTATAGAAATGTCTTGCAACATTTTTTCCATGACGTTTAATGATTATGGGGAATTCCGCAATATTGCCGATAAAATTCCGGTCAAGCTTTATGTTCAGGTATTTTTTAAACAGATCAGCGGCGGGCTGATCGTCAATCGTGATGACCTCGTCGCGTTCATTAAGTGCGGTTATGGTATGCTCCGCGCCTAAGGGAGACCAGCCGAGAGCGTAGGTGGAAGAAGTGTGAAGATTTCTGCCGGAAAAAATGATCGCGATCACGCCTTTACGTACGGCCTTGTCCCCGAGTACATAAACATTTCCGATAGAAAACCCGGGGGTAATGCGAATTGCGGAACATGCTCCTACCACGTTTATATCCTTGCTGGGGAGCTTCAGGTTGTCCAGCAGCTCGTCTAAAGGCCCTATGGAAAGGGTATTGGCGAAAAGCATCAGTGATTTTACATCCTGAGTCCGGGAAAGGACTCTCGATATATCGGCGCCGATTTCAGCCAAAGGATCCATATCGCAGTCATAGGTAAGAACCCTTACGGAACTGTCAGCGTCCTCGAAAAGCATAAAAGTAACCGTGTAGGTGTGGTCCGAAAGAACACCGCCGCAGATCTCGCCGATAGTGGTGAGACCTGCGATCTTTGTGTCCGGAAGTATTTCATAAAAAATCCTGGCCACGTCCGTTGCATCTTCAAAATCCGGCTGGTCAATGCAGATTATGGCCAGCCTTTCAGATGCTGTGAGATATTCCTTTTTTTTGCTCATGTCGACCAGGATGCGTCTGAGGCTGTCCTGGTCGGCAACATCAAATGATATCTGTTTCATACTATGTCATCCGTTATTTTCAGATTTTGAAGTAGCTGATGATGTCTGCAAGCTGGTCGGCGAGTACCCTGAGTTCCTCGGCGTCATTGTTTATAAGAGAGAAGGTAGCATTAAGTTCTTCCATCGATGCATTGGTCTCTTCGGTTGATGCCGCATTTTCTTCGGAAATCGCTGACAGGTCGGAAATGATGTTTAACAGGCTTTCCTTTGCCTTGTCAAGCTCTGCAACACGGTCGCTGATCATCTTGGAACTTGAAGAAACGGCGTCCACATTGTTCATCATATCCTGCATGTCACTCTGGGTAGCATCCAGCTGGGTGCTCTGACGGGCAAAGTTTTCATTGAGTTCCTGCATGACGGTTACGGATGCCTCGGAATCCTGCAGAAGCTTGCTTACGATATTCTTTATCTGGTCAGCGCTTTCCTTTGACTGGTCTGCAAGGGCCCTGATCTCGTCTGCAACGACTGCAAAACCGCGGCCGGCCTCTCCGGCTCTGGCTGCCTCAATTGATGCGTTGAGGGAGAGCAGGTTAGTCTGGGTTGCAATATCCGTAATGGCCTGCGAGAAGGAGTCAATGGATTTTGCAGACTGGTTGGTGGAGTCAATGGTGTTTTCTATAGCATTGACAGACTTTGTAACATTGTGGTTCTGGTTGATAAGGTTAGTCATCGCAGCCATAGCATTATCACAGGAGGCTTTCATGTCAGCTGCAGCATTATCAAGTTCTTCAACCTGCTTTGCGATGTCGTCTATGTCATCGCCGATGTGGGTTGTATCCGTGGTAGCATTTTCAACGCTCTCAGCCTGGGATACTGCACCGCGGGAGATGTCGTCCACAGCACTTGTAACCTGGGAAGAAGCGTCGGATGCCTGGCCGGCAGAGGTGCTTAATTCTTCGCTGTTATCCTTGAGTTTTAAAGATGTCTCGGTGGTCTTGCTGATAACATCACGAAGCTTTTCCTGAAGGAACTGTGTGCTTTCGGCAATTTTTCCTAGTTCATCGGATCTCTTGATAAGGGAAGGGTCGATAACTTCTGTAAGGCTTCCGTTTGCCGTGTTCTGTATGGCATCTGCGAGAGCACTCATCTTTTTGGATGTTGCGGAGGCTACTGCAAGACCTGCACCGGCAACAACAGCAAGGATTAAGACTGCTATGATGATCATTGCAACAACGCTTGCAGCTATGTGCTTTGTTGCGTCTGCAGAAGGACGGCCGGCAAATACCATGCCGATTATTTCGCCGGTGCTTTCCTGATAGAGAGGAACATAGTATGCACAGTATTTCTGGCTGTTTATGGTTATTCCTTTTGCAAAATAATCTTCACCGCGTTCGAGGACGGCTTCAGCAACCTCATCGGAAACATCGGTTCCCTCTATACGTTCGTCAATGGTTCCTTCTTTTATGAGAGTAGTCTTTGCTCTTGTTTTTCCGATTATCAGAGTATAATCTATTCCGGTCTCCGCATGAAGTTCATCCATGGAAGTCTCTATATCGTTTGTGACATCGAAACTTCCCTTGTAAATAGGGTTAAGCATGTAGATGGACCAGTCACCGGTGTGTACCCTGTCCAGTTCTTCACGCATCTGGAGAGAAGCTACCTTCAGCTCTTCTTCGTACATGGAGTAGTATGCTTTGCGTATGCTGCTTCCCGAGATGATTGTCAGCACTACGACTACCGCAAGAATGGCAGCAAGTGCGATGAAAATGATCTTGTTGATGAGTTTCTGATTTCTTTTTCTTGTCATAGATGTGTACCCCTTTTATTATTTTTTGCCCCCCACACATGCCACATGTAGAATATGACATACTTATTATAAGATAATACAGATTTTCTAACAAGGGATAACAATAATTATTCGGATGCGGTTTCTAAATAAAAATGACCGTATTTGTGGCGGTGAAAAAATGTGTAGACACGGTTAACTAAAAAAAGTATAATATGCCTTATGGATCGTTCAGAGGAAAAGAAACGCAGGGACAGGCGTAATGCTGCCCGGCTGTTAACGATGGTGAGCCAGTTTGCTATCATGATGCTGGTGCCCATTGTAGGATGCTTTTTTGCGGGACTTTGGCTGGACAGACATTTCGGGACACAGTGGTGTGCGGTAGTGCTCTTCTTTATCGGCGCCCTGGCCGGATTTACAAATATTTACAAACTGACAAAGGAATATACAGCAAACCATGAGGATCGGAAAAGCCCTGAAGGAGAAATGGGGGCAGCACAAGGCTCTGGCGGAGCTGTTCATCGGGATAGCAGCAGCCGGGATACTGATACTGGCGGTTCTTCTGATATTCTTTGACAGGCAGTTTTATAGAAGTTCGGGTCTTGTTTGGGGACTAATTTGTGCGGCTCTCGGGGCGTGGCACATGGAACGGACCATAATCAGTACTTACGGCCAGGATGAAAAAAATGCCATCGCCATTATGCGGCTGGGGGCAGTGAAAAGATATCTGGCAGCCTTGTTGGTAATAGGGATAGGGGCGTATACGGAATTTTATGATCCCATATCCGCTTTTGCAGGGATTTTTACTTTAAAGATAGCTGCGTATGCGGCACCCTGGACGCATCTGTTAACCGAGAAGGTTTGCGGCAGTGACGATGTATCGGCTGCGGCAGAGGATGAAAGGCATTCGGCGGATTTCTTCGGATATACAGAGGCTGAAAGAGGACAACTGGACGAAAGCCTCAGGAAGAAAAATAAGAATGATCAGGAAAGCATAGAAAAGATGCGGACTGATTTCTCAAAATATTACGAGCCAATAAATAAAAATACAGGAGAGCTTTAGAATGGGAGCAAATATGCTTTTATCTATCGACGATTTCAGCGCCGACAGCTTTATGGTGCACGGTGTCTTCTCTATAAACATAGGGGGACACACATTGTGGATCACATCTACACACATCTGCCTGCTGCTTGTGGTTTGTACACTTGCAATCTTTTCCTTTGTTGCAAAGGGCAGGATGCTTAAGGCTGCTGAGGTTCCCAGGGGATTCCAGAATATAGTGGAAATGATAGTCGAGCTGCTTGACGGAATGGTTGGAAGCACCATGGGCAAGCACGCGAAACCTTTCCAGAATTACATAGGAACGATATTTATCTTTATACTTTTTTCAAATCTTTCAGGCCTTTTGGGACTCAGACCGCCTACAGCTGATTATGGCGTAACTTTCCCGCTGGGCGTGCTGACATTTACACTTATAACATTCAATAAGTTCAAGTTCCAGAAAGTGTCTGGCGTTATCAAAGGACTTTGCGAACCCTGGCCTTTCTGGCTGCCTATTAACCTTATTGGTGATTTTGCCGTTCCCGTTTCATTGTCACTGCGTCTTTTCGCAAACATTCTTTCCGGTTCGGTTATGATGTCATTGGTTTATGGCCTGCTTTCAGTTGTGGCTTATGTATGGCCCGGTGCACTGCATGTATATTTCGATATGTTCTCCGGTGCTATTCAGACATACGTATTCTGTATGCTGACCATGACATATATAACTGATGCAAGGACCACCTGATTTACGGTCAGGCAGAGCATAGGTCAGAAAGACAAGGTTTTGTCACCTGACGCAAAGATGTTGGTTACAGGCACGAAAGTGCCTGTGCATATAAAGGCAATAATTTTAAAGAACATATTTTAAGGAGGAACAGATTATGTTTGATCAGAATTTTATCTACGGTTGTTCCGCAATAGGTGCAGGCCTTGCGGTTATCGCAGGTATCGGACCCGGTGTCGGCCAGGGTATCGCTGCAGGTCATGCGGCAGCTGCGGTAGGACGCAACCCCGGTGCAAAGGGTGATGTTACATCTACCATGCTTCTGGGTCAGGCCGTTGCAGAGACAACAGGTCTCTACGGACTTCTCGTTGCTATGCTTCTGATGTTCGTTAAGCCCTTCAAGGCTGCATAAGGAGTCTTTTTTCGTAAAATCATTTAAGAAAGGAGGCTTAAGGGCTTGAATATTGAAATGATGAGTATGCTTTTAACGGATGCTGCAGCCCAGGGGACTATGGAACCCAGGCTTTTCGGTCTGGATCTGCAGCTGCTGTTTGATTCAGGGCTGACTCTGCTTGCTGTTTTCTCATTATTCCTGGTTCTGTCATATAATCTCTTCAATCCCGCAAGGAAGGTTTTAAACGACCGTACCGAGCGTATAAAGAATGATATCGAAGGTGCGAAGAAGGACAGGGAAGAAGCTGAAAAGCTTAAGGCTGAATATGAGGCAAAATTAGCAGATGCCGATAAGGAAGCAGAAAGAATATTAGCTGAAGCAAGAAAGCGCGCTATTGCTAACGAAAACAAGATCGTTGAGGAAGCCAGAAAAGAGGCTGCCGGCATAATCGAGCGTGCAAATGCGGAAGCCGAGCTCGAGAAAAAGAGAGTCAAGGACGAAGTGAAGCAGGAAATGGTAAACATCGCTTCACTCATGGCGGCCAAGGTAGTGGCAAGGAATATCGACACCACTGTCCAGGAAGGTCTGCTTGAGGATACACTTAAGGAAATAGGTGATGATACATGGCGAAGCTAGTTGCAAACACCTACGGTGAGGCTCTTTTTTCCCTTGCTGTTGAAGAAAACAGGGTTGATGACTTTTATGCTGAAGTTAAGGCTATCAGGGAGATCCTGGCTGCCAATCCTGAATTTGATACACTGATGAACCATCCCAAGATCACGAAAGAGGAGAAAGAAAAGGTTATCAGTGATGTCTTTTCTGGTAGAACTTCCGATGAAATGACCGGGTTCATGAAGCTCCTGCTTCGCAAGGAAAGGTATGGAGATATCGCTGGTATACTCGATTTCTTTTCTGCAAAGGTCAAGGAGTACAAGAACATCGGAGTGGCATACGTGACCACCGCTGAGGCGCTTAAGGACACGCAGAAAGCATCAATACAGAAGAAACTGCTGGAAACGACAGGCTGCAAAGAGATGGAAATGCACTATAGCGTTGATGAGTCTCTTATAGGCGGTGTTGTCATTCGAATCGGTGACAGAGTTGTTGATTCCAGTATTAAAACGAAACTTGAAGAACTCAAGAAGGAATTGTCGGATCTTCAGGTGGGTTAACAGTTAAACGACAATTTTCAGAGAAATTTCAGAGAAAGGTACGGACAGATCCATGAATTTAAGACCAGAAGAAATCAGTTCGGTGATCAAGGATCAGATTAAGAGATATGCGGATAAGCTGGAAGTATCCGAAGTGGGAACCGTAATACAGGTTGCCGACGGTATTGCTAGAATCCACGGTCTGGAGAATGCCATGCAGGGTGAGTTGCTTGAATTCCCCGGTGAAGTATATGGCATGGTCATGAACCTCGAGGAAGACAATGTGGGTGCCGTTCTGCTTGGTGCCCAGAAGAATATTTCCGAGGGCGATACGGTTAAGACCACCGGAAGAGTGGTTGAGGTTCCCGTAGGCGATGCACTCTTAGGCCGAGTTGTGAATGCACTTGGACAGCCTATAGACGGCAAGGGTCCTATTGAAACTGATAAATACAGACAGATTGAGCGTGTGGCATCCGGCGTTATCACAAGACAGTCGGTTGATACACCGCTGCAGACAGGTATCAAGGCTATCGACTCCATGGTGCCTATCGGACGCGGACAGCGTGAGCTGATCATCGGTGACAGACAGACCGGTAAGACTGCCCTTGCAATTGATACCATCATCAATCAGAAGGGACAGAACGTAAAGTGTATATACGTTGCCATTGGTCAGAAGGCTTCTACCGTTGCATCTATAGTAAAGACACTTAATGAGTTCGGTGCAATGAGCTATACCACAGTTGTAGCATCAACTGCATCTGAGCTTGCGCCTCTCCAGTACATAGCTCCTTATTCAGGATGTGCAATAGGTGAGGAATGGATGGAGAACGGTCAGGACGTGCTGGTTATCTATGATGACCTTAGTAAGCACGCAACTGCATACCGTACACTTTCGCTGCTTCTTAAGCGTCCGCCCGGACGTGAAGCTTATCCCGGTGACGTTTTCTATCTGCACTCAAGACTGCTTGAAAGAGCTGCCAGGATGAATGCAGAGTACGGCGGAGGTTCACTTACTGCGCTTCCTATCATCGAGACACAGGCAGGCGACGTTTCAGCATACATACCGACCAACGTTATCTCCATTACAGACGGTCAGATATATCTGGAGACTGAAATGTTCAATTCCGGTTTCCGTCCCGCTATCAATGCCGGTCTTTCGGTATCACGAGTTGGTGGTTCCGCTCAGATCAAGGCTATGAAGAAGATTGCCGGACCTATCCGTCTGGAACTGGCACAGTACAGAGAGCTTGCAGCTTTCTCACAGTTCGGTTCTGAGCTGGATGCCGATACCAGAGAGCGTCTGGCACAGGGGGAGCGTATCAGGGAAATGCTTAAGCAGCCCCAGTACAAGCCCATGCCGGTTGAGTACCAGATAATAATTATCTATACAGCTACCAAGAAGTATCTGTTGGATATTCCTGTAGAGAACGTGCTCAGATTCCAGGATGAACTCTTCGAATTCATTGATACGAAGTATTCAGAGATTCCTGAGGAGATCCGCACAAAGAAGGAAATGTCTGCGGAACTGGAAGAGAAGCTTGTTAATGCGATAACGGAATTCAAGAAGGATTTCCGTTGATCCGGCATAAGATTAAAGGAGTTTTGAAACTATGGCTTCGATGAGAGATATTAAAAGACGCCGGAGCAGCATAGAGAGCACTCAGCAGATCACCAAGGCTATGAAGCTTGTGTCTACGGTAAAACTGCAGAGGGCCAAGCAGCGTGCTGAGCAGTCTAAATATTATTTCAATTCGATATATGAAACGGTATCTTCGATACTGGCTAAGGCTGAGGGAATAGACCATCCTTACCTGCGTGCGGGAAGCGGCGGGAAAAAGGTTGTCATCATGATTACCTCCAATAAAGGCCTTGCCGGCGGATACAATTCAAATGTCATAAAGCTTATTACACGCAATCCGGAGTTTTCGCCCGAGAATACCAAGGTTTATGTTATTGGTAAAAAGGGTAAGGATGCTTTCAAGAGAGCGGGCTATGAGATAATGGCAGATTTTTCAGAGGCTATCGAAGCGCCTAACTACAGGGACGGTGCGCAGATTACTGACGAGCTGCTTTCCGGCTTTGCAAAGGGTGAGATAAGCGAGATATACCTTGCTTATACATTCTTCAAGAATACTGTAAGCCACATACCTACACTGCTCAAGCTTCTTCCTGTAGACAACCTTGAGAAGTATGACAAGGATGAGGATGAAGAACAGAGTGCTAAGGCGAAGGCTGAGAAAAAGACTGCGGAAGCACCCATGAATTTCGAGCCGGAGGATGAAGAGGCACTGAACCTTATCATTCCCAAGTATATGGCCAGCCTTATTTATGGAGCATTGATAGAGGCACAGGCGGCTGAAAACGGTGCGCGTATGCAGGCGATGGATAATGCTACGAATAATGCTACCGAGATGATCGAACACCTGACATTGCTTTATAACAGAGCCCGTCAGGGATCCATTACTCAGGAGCTTACGGAGATCATTGCCGGCGCAAATGCAATAAGCTAATTGAAAACAACAGTATCAGATATTCAAGTTGTTAAAACATAACGAAAGGAAGAACAAAGATGGCAGAGGAAAAGAAAGGCAAACTGACGCAGGTCATCGGAGCCGTACTTGACATCAAGTTCACAGAGGGACTGCCCGAGATCAATGAGGCAGTAAGTGTGAAGAGGAGTGACGGAACGACTCTGGTTGCTGAGGTTGCACAGCATCTCGGTGACGACACAGTCAGATGTGTTGCAATGGGACCTACAGACGGACTTGTAAGAGGAATGGACGCTACTTCAAGCGGAAGTCCCATAAAGGTACCTGTAGGTGAGGCATGTCTGGGAAGAATATTTAACGTGCTCGGTGAGCCTATCGATAATAAGCCGGCTCCTGAAAATGTTGATTATGAGCCCATTCACAGAGCAGCTCCCGAATTTAAGGATCAGGCAACTGAAACTGAGCTCCTTGAGACCGGTATCAAAGTCGTCGATCTCCTTTGCCCTTACCAGAAGGGTGGAAAGATAGGTCTCTTCGGAGGTGCGGGTGTAGGTAAGACCGTGCTTATCCAGGAACTTATCAGAAATATAGCAACAGAGCACGGCGGATATTCCGTATTCACCGGTGTTGGTGAGCGTACCCGTGAGGGTAATGACCTTTACCATGAAATGAGCGATTCAGGCGTTATCGAGAAGACTGCAATGGTATTCGGTCAGATGAATGAGCCCCCCGGAGCAAGAATGAGAGTAGGTCTTTCCGGGCTTACTATGGCTGAGTATTTCCGTGATAAGGGCGGTAAGGACGTGCTGCTCTTCATTGATAACATTT
>JAGBLN010000039.1 GCA_017635395.1 Lachnospiraceae bacterium | reverse complement strand
GTTTTGCTGGGGGTAAAAATTACATCAATTGTATACGATGAAATTAAATTAGAAATGGAAGATTCAGACGGCGTAATGTATGAGATTTCTTCTTGGGGGGAGAGATATTATATTTCACAGAAAGAGTTAAACGAGTATAGAGATACTCACGGCGAATATCTTGCTGTGGGAACGAGCATCTTAATAATAGAATAGAGGAGCAGGGGATGGATTTGGGCTATATAATTATTGCAATATGGTTTTCAATATTAACAGCCGAGATAACAACACAGATAATGGAAATATAGTTGACAATGAAAGGAATATGATTGTTTTTGAAGATTTTGATAATCCATCAATGGAAGAAAAAATGTGTGTGTTAGCCTGCAGAACAGGCAATCCTAGCGAAAATTCATTTGCAGCGGAGGTAAAATATCATGCAGATGGTGTTATTAACCTTAGTTTAAACGAGGCTTTATATAAAAGTGCAATCAAAGCTGATCTTTCAGTAGACGAAAAGATAAGCTTCATTGAAAATAGCTTTAGTGTTCCAGAGTATAAGGATTACAACTTATGTTAGACAGCAAAGAAGGATACATGGTGAAAATAAATGATAATAAAAAAAAATTCAATTTATACGTAGTAATATGTTATTAATTATTTTTTTTATATCTGGTATTATGCGTACAAACATTATATATTGTGGCATATGTCTAGGTTTAATTGATGTGGATATGTTTCCATATGATACTTTTTTTTACGAAGTCATATTTCTAATATCGGGTTTACTACAGATTATCCTAGTTATCACTTTCATAAAAGTGGTAGCGTCATCTGATGGAAAAACTTTGCTTTATTATTTCTATGGTATTATTTTTTCGCTAATTGTATCGATGTTGTGGTTTGTTTTATTTTATAGATTTTCAGAATGGCTATTAAATATCAATTTTATGAATGATGTAGGTCATTGGCTTGATTTTGTAAGAGGGATTTAGCTGTATCGTACACCATAAAATAATGCAAATCCATAAAGCGTTAACAAGACAGGGAGACCGTTATTTTATCTTGTATGTTTGGATCGGAGATTTAGATGAATGCTATATACCGGCATAGTTATATCTGTTTATATGGGCTGGATTTAAAATGATGTTGCGTTACCGCTGGTAATGACTAGAGGCTGGTAAATACCATTAGGAGTTGGTGTGAGCGAGAAAAAGATAATATTTGGTGCTATCTTTGTGACGATCATAATTGGTGTGATTACTATTTTTTTTCTTCAAAGTGACTTTGTTAAGAGTAGAAGAAAAGTTAATGAGCGTTGGCTTTTGGGAAAAAGTGTTGACCAAGTTGAATGGAGATATACAAAAGATGGTAATAAACATTTTGATGATGTTATTGTTTTAGATGGAAGGAAGTATTTGCTTTGTGCAAGAGAAGTAATTGTGTGGAATTTATTTGATGGCACTCAGGTTGAGAAATGTTACTATGTTCATATAAATAACGATAAAAAGATAGATGATGTTTACGATGTTTTATGGGGTGCTGACTTACCGCTTTCTTATTATGATTATTGGGATAGGTGGTAATACATGGAGATATGAAAATGCTGCAGTTGATTATGATGATTCACGGTTCCATACTGAATTCCGTGAATTATACAGGACGCTGGCAAGGAAAAATGATAAAATAGCGAGGAAAAAGGCGAAAGGAAAAAACGGAGGATATGTTATGTGCAAGGCAATGGACGAGATAGAAGCTGATGCAAGGGCAGAAGGAATATGTCAGGGGATAAGCATGAGGGAAAATGAAATAATTATTGACATGTTAAGACGAGGAAAAACTATTGATGAAATTGTTGATTTCTGTAATTTCCCTTATGAGCAGGTTCAGAAGATAGCAGACAGCATAGGATAAATATTTATGCTATAATGATTTTCGGTTGAGGCTGCAACTGAAAAGTGTCCTAAGCGGTTTTGGGGTGAGGACAGGCTATGGATAAAAATGTAAGAAGTGTACAAAATGGAAAAACTGAGTGTTGAGAACAATAAGCGGAATTTTACTGTCATCGCAGTGGCGGCTTTGGCAGTAGTTCTTCTGGCGGCTGTAGCCGTTCTTTTTCTGTTAAGGAGCACTGGAGTGAGGCTTTCGGAAATGAGTGTTAACGAGAGTGCCTTTGCATCCATAAAGGAAGGGCGGCAGGAAACTTTTGAAATGCCGTTCAGCCTTATCTTTGACGATATCGAGCTGCCCGCGGACTTGTCGGAAGGCAGGTGGTATTATTCTCTCCCAGAGGCGAAGGTCTCTAAACCGGATCCAAGAGTAAAAATAAAAGGCGAAAAAGGGCTTAAGGTGGCTTTCCTTGAGGCAGATGTCACGGAGGAGAGCATACGGGAAAATGTGCCCATGGAGTTTGTTGCCTATACTGACAGTGAATATTTCTGCGGCGAAATTTATATGACTCCTTTGCCGCTCATCGTTATGGATTTTCCGGAGGGCGGAATTGCTCCGGACGAAAAAGAAAAAGAGGATAAGCCTATCCATTTCCAGCTTATAGATAATTATGGAAAGGAAACTCATCTGGTCACTGCTGACGGTAATGCCAGGCTTAGGGGATATACCACCAGAAAATATCCCAAGAAACCCTATCATATTGAGTTCGGTACAGAAGGACCGGAGGGATTTAAAAAGAACAGGATATCGCTGCTTGATATGCGGGAGGATTTTACCTGGTATCTTTATCCTGCCTATAACGACCAGGAAAGGGTAAGGAATGTATTTTCGTTTATGCTGTGGGAGGAAAGCTGCGGTACGGACAATGCTTTCGGTATAGATACTTCCATAACATACCGCTACACGGAAGTCTTGATCGACGGAAGGTACGCTGGTCTGTATGCAATCTGCTGTCCGCCGGATGAAAGGTCACTTGGTATAAAGGACAAGGGATCGGTCTATAAAGCATCAAGCAATAACTCCGGCCTGCAGGTCGATGATAATGTGATAGGCTTTAGCCCTGACGGAAGGGTATACGGCTTTTCGGAGCGCAAGACAGTGGCTGACGGCACCATTGACACAGAATACTGGAGTCCTGTCCTTTCATATTATGAAGAGTTTTACAATGCACGGAATGACAATGAGGCATTGAGGTCGATAATGGATGTGGACAATGCCATCGACTACCATCTTTTTACAAATCTGACACAGGGCGTGGACAATATCCATGTGGCGGGATTCACGAACCGTTATGAAGCTGTCTGGGAAGAAAACGGTGAATGGCATATCTTGATGATCCCATGGGACTTAGATCTTACTTGGGGCAACAGGCAGAAGACCGAAGCTGATCTCTATGATGTTCCCCCTGATGAAAATGTGCTCAGTGATGACGGACCTCTTCATCAGGTTTTGGTCAATGGTGATCCGGAGATACGTACGGAAATTGTTGAAAAATATCAGACACTGCGTGGGGATGCATGGTCTGATGAAAAGGTGAATGCGCTTCTGGATCGGCTTGAGGCTCAGATCTACGGGTCAGGGGCTTTTACAAGGGATATAGAAAGGTGGCCGGATTCCAACCATAATGATCCCGAGACAGGGCTTGATGATTTCAGGGTATTTGTATCCGAGCGTTTTGACTACCTCGACTCGTACTACGGATCTGAGGAAACATTAAGCGATGTCGGTTCGTTTGTGCGTACAACAGACAGTTTGGATACTGTATTTGTATTCGAGACATTCAACGACCCGGTACTGTTTTCTACCTGGTTTCCCAAAATGCAGGGATCGGTTATGATGATACAGGTTAATGACAGGGGGATATGGGCTGATACGGAGTTTGCTGCATTTGCGGAAGCGCTCGGAGTTACGGAAGAGGAACGTCTTCAGTGCCCGGATCTTATAGTAATGGAAAGCGGGGGGGCGAGCAGGACCGTTGTACAGGATTACTGGACAAACGGCGTTACTGCGGAAACTCCTATGGGACTGCTTGCTTATTATGAAGGAGACAGCGGTTATTACGGACTGTACCTGGATGGAAAGCAATGCTACACAGACACGGTTTCCACAAGGAATGACGAGCCTGTGCGCCTGATAGTGTATACACCGGCAGTCAGCGACGAGGGAGATTACTTTAACTCACAGGTTATGGATTTTGATTTTTAATTATTAAAAAGTCCTTGCACAAGCAAAACTCTAATGCTAAAATATGCACGTTGCGAAAAAACATGTGCATAACGCCGTAAGGTGCCCGGTATCAAGGGTTAATTGCACAGAAGTTTAAACCACGGAGGAAAACAAATGAGCGTAATTTCAATGAAACAGCTGTTGGAGGCAGGTGTACATTTCGGACACCAGACCAGAAGATGGAATCCTAAGATGAAGCCGTATATCTTCACTGAGAGAAACGGTATTCACATCATCGACCTGCAGAAGACTGTAGGCATGATCGATTCCGCTTACAATGCTATCTCTGATATCGCTGCACAGGGCGGTACAGTACTTTTCGTAGGTACAAAGAAGCAGGCTCAGGATGCTATCAAGACAGAGGCAGAGCGTTGCGGAATGTACTATGTAAATGAGAGATGGTTAGGCGGTATGCTTACCAATTTCAAGACTATCCAGTCAAGGATCAAGAGACTCAACGAGATCGAGAAGATGAGTTCAGACGGAACCTTCGATGTACTTCCCAAGAAGGAAGTTATCGAGCTTAAGAAGGAATGGGATAAGCTCGAGAAGAACATCGGCGGTATCAAGAACATGGAGCGTGTTCCCGATGCTATCTTCGTAGTAGATCCTAAGAAGGAGCATATCTGCATCCAGGAGGCACATGCACTTGGTATAACACTTTTCGGTATCTCAGATACTAACTGCGATCCCGAGGAGCTTGATTATGTTATCCCCGGTAATGATGATGCTATCCGTGCAGTTAAGCTTATCGTATCCAAGATGGCAGACGCTGTTATAGAGGGCAGACAGGGTGAGGAGATGATCACACCTGAGGAGGCTGAAAGCGCAGCAGCAGAGGCTGAGCAGGCTGAAGCAGGAGAGGTTTAATTCCTTAAGTTAAAACATGACTAACCCGATATGCCGCTTGTTTTCAGGCGGCATATTTTAGAAAGAAAGAAAATACAGGCCAGTTGCAAAGAACTGATCAATAAAAAGAAAAGAGAGGAAAAAGAAATGGCAATTACAGCAGCACAGGTTAAAGAATTAAGAGAAGCATCCGGCGCAGGCATGATGGAATGTAAGAAGGCTCTTACAGAGGCTGATGGAAATATGGATGCCGCTATAGAGATACTTAAGAAGAGCGGAGCTATGAAGGCTGCTAAGAAGGCAAGCCGTATAGCTGCTGAAGGTCTCTGCGATGTTGCAAAGACTGATGATGGCAAGACTGCAGCAGTAGTTGAGGTTAACTCCGAGACTGACTTCGTTGCAAAGAATGAAAAGTTCAAGGCTTTTGTAGGCCGCGTTGCTGCGCAGGCGCTTAAGAGCGATGCTGCAGACATGGAAGGCTTTATGGCTGAGAACTGGATCGATGATGAGTCCAAGACAGTTAAGGCTGAGCTTGAGGAAATGGTTCTTACTATCGGTGAGAAGCTTGATATCCGCAGATTCAAGAAAGTTGTAAGCGCAGACGGGCTGGTAGAGAGCTACATCCACGGCGGCGGAAAGATCGCTGTTATCGTAGAGGCTACAGGTGAGGATAAGGCTGAGATCCGTGAGGCTATGAAGAACATCGCTATGCAGGTAGCAGCTATGAATCCCCAGTATGTAAAGAGAGAGGATATCTCTGCTGACGAGCTTGCAAAGATGAGAGAAATCGTTGTAGACAGCTCCATAAACGATCCTGCAACACTTCCCAAGCCTATCCTTCAGAAGCTTATAGACAAGGCTATCGCTGAGAAGAAGTGGAGCGATGAGGATATCGCTATCTATGAGGAGAAGAAGAGCAATATGAACTACCTCTTCAATTTCCTTTCAAAGGCTGCAGCTCCTGCACTTGCTGAGCTTGGAATGGCCGAGAAGGAAGCTTATCTTAATGATAAGATCTTCACAGGTCTTGTAGAGGGCCGTGTTTCAAAGCAGATCAAGGATGTATGCCTCTTCGAGCAGGTATATGTAAAGGCTGAGGACGGCAAGCAGACCGTTGCTAAGTATGTTGATCAGGTTGCTAAGGCAAACGGCGGAAACTTCGCTGTTAAGTCTGTTGTTCGTTTCGAGACCGGTGAAGGTATCGAGAAGAAGGAAGAAAACTTTGCAGAGGAAGTTGCAAAGCAGATGCAGTAATCTGACAGCAGAAATTTTCATGAAGTTTATGAAGCCCGTCGGGATATCCCGGCGGGTTTTTTATGCAATAAGGTGGTCGTACAGGCTGCAGAAAAAATGTTGATGATTGCCATATGAAAAAATGGGAGGATCATGTTCTAAATTTCACACTACATAAAGTGCATATAAAAGCTCAAAAATACAATAAATTGAGGTTAACTTTTCAGATATTACGTAATCTTGACAGTACTTTTTTTTGAGTGCAAAATAGCACTTGCACCTTTGGGAGGAGCTTATTTTATGAGGTCTGAAAAGAGTATTTCAGAAAAAAATAATAGAGAAGCCATTAAGCACAGAAAACGTATTAAGAGGCTTAAAGTGGTGATTGTCGCTTTTGCTTTTATTCTCGTACTTATGCCCACTATACTCTCATTAGTGGCTCTTATGCAGATAAGGACAATAGACAGGAGGCTGGGAGAGACCCAGGATATCCTTGTAGAGATATCCAACAGGCTGCCGGAGTATCCTTACGGCCAGAATGCGGATATAGGGGAGCTGGCTGATGCGGTCAATAGCGCGGCTGCCGACGAGGATGAGCAGTTGATGGATGCTCTCCGCAGCAGCGTAAAAGATGTTTATCCTGTAGAGAGAATGGCTGAGGGTGATGACCCTGATTTAGAGTTATCTGCTGAACAGACAGAAGGCGTCAGGAAGGTTTACCTGACGTTTGATGACGGTCCCAGCATCTATACTGATGACATACTGGATATACTTGATGAGTATGATGTGAAGGCAACTTTCTTTGTAAACTACCATGAAGGCATGGACGAGTCATACCGCCGCATCGTTACGGACGGACACACTCTTGGCATGCATTCATATTCGCATGTTTTTTCAGATGTATATGCTGACCTGGATTCCTTTGCAGAGGACTATAACATGCTGCACTCATACCTTTACAATGTGACCGGCGTGGATAGCAGGTTTTACCGTTTTCCCGGCGGAAGCAGCAATACTGTCAGCAAAGTGGATATAAGGGATTGCATAAGCTATCTGGAGGCAAAGGATATTTCATACTTTGACTGGAATGTTTCCGGCAGGGATGCGGAGGGCGGATACCACAGCGCATCTACTATAACCAATAATGTAATAAGCCAGATAAACGCATCCAGCAGTGATACAATAGTCGTTCTGCTTCACGATGCATCGGATAAAAGATCAACAGTAGAGGCACTGCCTTTTATCATAGAATCAATCCAGGCAATGGACAATGTGGAACTGTTACCTATAACAGACAGCACTGTTCCGGTCAGGCATGTGGATTAAAAATTTCTTTTTGTTTTCAATTGGCCCTTCAGGCTTGTCTTTTATTAGGCAAAAATAAGTAATTTTTGATATAATACAAAAATGTCATTAAAGAAAAAAGAGGAGTAGGATTATGGGTTTTTTTCAAAGTCTTAAACAGGATCTGTCTGAAGCGGTGGGTGAGCTCATCGGTGAGGAGGAGACACTGGAGGGTGTAGAGCCTGCTGAAGATATAGAGAGTGATGCTGTAGAAACAGGTGATGAACCTGAGATGGCTGAAGATATTCCTGATGACGCATCAGAGGAATATGAGGACGAACTGGCAGATGAGCCGGCTGAAGAAATCGGGGATGCAGGCACTGATTTCCTGGATGAAGGAAATACGGCAGAAGAGCTTAATGCTTTGCTGAAAGATGTCATACAGCCTGAGGATGCAGCTGCGTTTGCAGGTGATGAGCCTGCGTTAGATGCTGCTGAGAGTGTTGATGCCGAAGCGGCGGCAGCGGCGCTTTTTGACAGCCTGGCTGCTGAAGAAGGGCTTTCTTTCTCGGATGAAAGCAATGAAGTGGATCTGGCTGAAAAGCTTGCCGAGGAGGCCTACAAGGCTGAAATACAGGCAGAAGAGGATGCGCTTCAGACAAATACAGATGCTGATGCGGAAGATGGTGTTTCTTCGGATGAGGCTATTGCTTCGCTGGGTGACATTGATATAAATAAGATGCTTGAGAACATTCAGGGCGAGCTGAATGCGGTTCAGGAAGAGAGCCTTCAGGCTGATGAGCAGCTGGATGCTGTTGAAGGCATCGAGGCAGAAACTGCCGCAGCTGAAATTCCTGCAGAGGAGCCTGTTGATGCTGCTGCTTTAGTTGATGAGAGTGTTGCGGATGCGGAGGCTGGTCTCGATGCTTCTGCGGAAGCATCTGCAGATGAGGATATGCTGGAAGGTCAGATGTCCCTGGAAGAAATGATGGCTATGGCTGAGTCCCTTACAAATGAGAATGGTGCAGCTGCTGAAAGTTCGTCAGTGGATAATGCAGCCGCTGAAACAGCTGCTGAGAGTACGGCGTCTGAGGGCGTATCTGATGATACAGCGGTTGTGATGACTGAAGATGAACCGGCGGCAGATACCGTGTCTGATGCGGCTTCTGATTTAGCCGCAGAGCCTGTTGCGGATGCAGCAGCTTCGGATGCGGCTGCTGAACCTGCGGTGGAAGCTGCAGATGTTTCTGCGGAATCCATAATGGCCGACTTTAATGCCGAAGTTGCTTCAGAGCTGCAGAACGAGGCAAGCGCAACAGATGCTATGGCAGTTTCAGCAAATTCAGCTGTTGAGCCGGCAGTGACGGCGGATGCATCAGAACCTGCAACTGAGTCTGCAGATTCAGAACCCGCCAAGGAGAAAAAGGCTAAAAAGACTACCCGGAAGAAAAAGGCAAAGGCTGATGTTTCAGCTGACATAGGAGCTGAGGATCTTGCCGGCAGGGTATTTTCAGATGAGACAGCACATCTTTCTGACGGAATGATGATACGCGGAAATATTATTTCAGACGGCAATATGGAAGTTGCCGGCGAGATAGACGGTAATATCGACATCCTGGGTAAGCTCAATGTTTCAGGTACCATAAACGGCAATACAAAGGCCGGTGAGCTTTATGCCGAAGGTGCCGAGATAAACGGTAATATCGAGTGCAGCGGAAGCGTAAAGGTAGGCCAGGGCGCTGTCATTATCGGTGATGTGGCAGGTACATCTGCTGTTATTGCAGGAGCCGTTAAAGGCAATATCGATGTACATGGTCCTGTAATACTTGCTGATTCAGCCATAGTAATGGGTGATATCCGTTCTGCATCCGTGCAGATAAGCAACGGCGCGGCAGTAGAGGGCATGTGCTCACAGATTTATGCCGAGGTCAGCCCGAAGAATTTCTTCAAGGATTTAAAGAAAGCAAAATAATCATATACGGGGGTATAGTGTGAAAAATCGCTCTGAAAGAGTCGATTTTTCACCAGCGATTTGTGCCGAGCCCAAATCGCCTTATCGCAGCGGCGAATCTGAAATTCGCCGCGCGTGCCTCGCACAAAGTGCTCGGCATGGTGGAATAAAATGTCAAGAATTCTTTTAAAGCTTAGCGGCGAGGCTCTTTCAACCGACCATCATTATAATGATGAGGTGATCTTAGGGATAGCAGAGCAGGTAAAGTCCCTTTTAGAGAAAAAGTGTGAGATAGGCATTGTAATAGGCGGCGGCAATTACTGGCGCGGCAGGACCAGTGAAAATATCGACAGGACCAAGGCTGACCAGATAGGCATGCTTGCCACTATCATGAACTGCATCTATGTTTCAGAAATGTTCAGGTCCCAGGGAATCGAGACCAGGGTATTTACGCCTTTTCTCTGTTCTTCATTTACGGAGCTTTTTTCCAAGGACGAGGCTGTGTCATCCATGAAGTCCGGAAAGGTCTGCTTCTTTGCAGGCGGTACAGGACATCCCTATTTCTCAACCGATACAGGAGTTGTTCTCAGGGCTGTTGAGGTGGAGGCTGACGCAATTTACCTTGCAAAGGCAATCGACGGCGTATATGACTCCGATCCCAAGAAGAATCCTAATGCAAAGAAATATGACGAGATATCAATAGATGAGGTCATAGCAGGAAATCTGCAGGTTGTGGATATGACTGCATCCATTCTTGCTCGTGACAATAAAGTTCCGATGTTTGTATTTGACCTTACGGCTAAAAACAGTATAATTAATGCAGTAGCGGGTGAGTTCAATGGAACTCGTATAACTGTATAAAAAGGGGTAAATCTTATGGACAGCAGATTAAATGTATCAGATGAGAAAATGAAAAAGGCACTGGAATTCCTTCAGTCGGATCTTTCATCAGTAAGGGCCGGCAGGGCAAATCCCCATGTGCTTGACAAGATCAAGGTTGATTATTACGGAACTCCCACGCCTTTGCAGCAGGTGGGAAATATCACTGTTCCTGAACCCAGAATGCTCCAGATTGCACCCTGGGATAAGTCAATGATAAAGGATATCGAAAAGGCAATAATGGCATCTGATCTGGGCATTACGCCTGCGGATGACGGTGCTGTTATAAGGCTCGTATTCCCGGAACTTACAGAGGAAAGGCGTAAGGAGTTAGCAAAGGATATCAAGAAAAAGGGCGAGGACGCAAAGGTTGCTGTCAGAAATATCAGGCGTGACGGCAATGATGCATTAAAGAAGCTTTCAAAGACTGAAGTTTCCGAGGACGAGATAAAGGATCTTACAGACGAGCTGCAGAAGATGACTGATAAGTATATCAAGGATATCGATGCGCTTGTTGATGAGAAGTCCAAGGAGATAATGAAGGTCTGATGACAGATAGAAATCAGGAAAAGATTCCAAAGCATATAGCAGTCATCCTTGACGGTAACGGCAGATGGGCAAAGGCTAAAGGGCTTCCAAGGAAGCTGGGACATGTCCAGGGAGCTAAGACTATCGAGGAAGTCTGCGAGCTTATGTGGAACCACGGTGTGGAATATTTTACTGTATATGCTTTTTCTACTGAGAACTGGAAAAGGTCTGAGGAAGAGGTTTCAGCCCTTATGACTATACTCAGGGAGTATATGGTGAAGAGTATCCAACGTGCCAATGCCAATAATATGCGTGTCCGCATAATCGGTGAAAAGTCGAGGCTTGCGGAGGATATCCAGAAAAGCATAGCAGACTTGGAGAAGGCTACTGTGGAAAATACGGGACTTAAATTTACCATAGCCATTAATTACGGCAGCCGTGATGAGATCACCAGGGCAGTACGCCGTATCGTATCAAAGGCAGAAAACGGTGAGATTTCAGCTGATAGCATTACAGAAGATATGATTTCTGCAGAATTAGATACTGCAGGATATCCGGATCCGGATCTTCTTATCCGGACCAGCGGCGAACAGCGCATATCGAATTTCCTCTTATGGCAGTGTGCATATTCGGAATTTTATTTTACGGATGTGCTGTGGCCTGATTTCGGAGAAAAGGACTTAGCGGCAGCGCTTGATGCGTATGCCGGACGGGAAAGAAGATACGGCGGCAGACAGGAGACGACATCATGAAGACCAGGATCATCAGCGGAATTCTGGTTGTTGCGATAATGCTTGCTTTAGTATGGGCAGGCGGACCGGTGTTAGCAATTGGTCTTGCAGTCATAGCAGGCATCGGTTTTTTAGAGATGACCCATGCCCTTGGTGTTAGGGAGAAAACAGGGCAGGTTCATATACTTGAGATCATTGGCATAATTGCAACGGCAGTATATTATATTTTAGTATATGTGAATGCTTCTTTTGAGTATCTGATGCTTTATGCTTTTCTGATGCTTCCGCTTTTTATGGCTATCACAGTTTTTACTTATCCCAAGAATGACACGGCACAGGCGCTGAGCGTTTTCTGTGCATTTATCTATGTGTCAGTAATGCTTTCTTTTATATTTCAGACACGCCAGATAGGCATCGGCGTATGGGACGGTTTCACTAAGGAGAATTTATATAACCAGGGTTTTTTTTCAGTATGGATGACCTTTGTGTCCGCATGGGGGTCTGATACATGTGCTTATTTCGTAGGCGTGGCTATAGGCAAGCACAAGGCCTTTCCGAAGCTTTCCCCTAAAAAGTCAATTGAGGGCTGTATCGGCGGCGTGGTAGGCGCGGGACTGTGCGGCCTGCTGTATTCGACGGTGCTGAATCTTTCCGGCTATAGTTTTCCGGAGATGTTCTGGGTATTTCCGCTGATCGGAGTAGCTGGCAGCATTATAGGACAGGTGGGAGATCTTGCGGCATCCGCAATAAAGAGGGACCATAAGATCAAGGACTATGGAAAGGTCATTCCGGGACACGGAGGAATACTCGACCGTTTTGACAGCGTTATTTTTACTGCACCGATGATATTCCTGCTTTCGATAATATTTATAAAATAAAAGAATATGAACAATAGTGATAATAAAAAAAGAATAGTCTTACTCGGTTCAACAGGCTCTATCGGAACCCAGACCCTTGATGTGGTCAGGGCTTACAGCGACAGGCTTTCGGTAAAGACGCTTGTTGCCAATTCAAATGTTTCCAAGATCGAAGCTCAGGCAAGAGAGTTTATGCCTGACAGTGTTGTCATGTATGACGAGAAGGCTGCTGAAGAACTGAAGGTCCGCATTGCAGACCTGGATGTGAAGGTCACAAGCGGTATGGACAGCATCATAGAGGCAGCATCTGCCGAAGATTATGACATACTGCTGACTGCAGTAGTGGGGATGATAGGGATCAGGCCTACTATAGCAGGCATAAAGGCTGGAAAGACGATAGCTCTTGCCAATAAAGAAACCCTTGTAACAGCTGGTCACATTATTATGCCTTTGGCCCGCGAGATGAATGTGCAGATACTTCCTGTGGATTCTGAACACAGTGCAATATTCCAGTCGCTTCAGGGAACACCTTCAAGAAGCCTTTCTAAAATATGGCTGACCTGTTCTGGGGGGCCCTTCAGGGGCAGGACAAAGGAAGAATTAAAAAATATCACCCCGGCTGATGCCCTAAAGCATCCTAACTGGTCCATGGGGAATAAGATCACCATCGATTCCGCAACCCTTGTAAATAAGGGACTGGAAGTGATGGAAGCAAAGTGGCTTTTCGGCGTGGACTATGATGATATAAATGTGCTTGTGCATCCTCAGTCCATAGTCCATTCCATGGTGGAATTCTGCGACGGTGCAGTCATCGGCGAACTGGGACTTCCGGATATGAAACTGCCTATACAGTATGCTATTTTTTATCCCGACAGGCTGCCCATGGATACGCCCAGGGCAAATTTCTATGATATAGCTAACCTTACATTTGAAAAGGCTGATATGGAGACATTTGAAGGCCTGGCTCTTGCATTTGAGGCGGCACGCACGGGCGGCAGCATGCCTACGGTTTTCAATGCTGCCAATGAACGGGCTGTGGCACATTTCCTTTCAGGAAAGATAGGTTTTCTCGAAATACCAGAAATTATCGGAAAGTGTATGTCAATGCATAAGGCAGTTGTCAATCCTTCTGTTGACGAGATACTTGCTGCCGAGCAGGAAACATATGCAAATATTGAAAGACTTGAAAAATAATAGTTTTACTGCAGATAGATGAACTCACCGGTTTTAACAATAATATCATTTCTTATAATCTTTACCGTTGTGGTGGTAAGCCATGAATTCGGCCATTTCCTTATCGCAAGGATAAACGGCATCAGGGTACTGGAATTCTCCATAGGCATGGGGCCTGTCATATTCAGGAAAAAAGGAAAGAATACTGATCTCACCATAAGGCTTTTGCCTTTTGGCGGTGCATGTATGTATGACGGAATGTATGACATCGGTGAAGATGATGATGAGGATGGAAATGCTGATGCTGAAGGTGATTCATCAGGCACTGAAGAGTCTGTTACTGAAGAAAAGGCATCTGATTCCTCTGATGAAGCTCAGGATGAAGTAAAGGGTGAAAAGTCAGAGTCTATATATAGGGACGGCGAATTCAATGCGGCGCCTGTTTGGGGGCGCATTGCGGCTATTTTTGCCGGACCGCTTTTCAATATAATTCTTGCTTATATTTTAGGCCTTTTCATCGTATGGTTTTGCGGCGCAGATCTTCCCATAGTTGCTGATGTTTCTGAAGGCATGCCTGCTATGGAGGCCGGGATAGAGGCCGGGGATGAGATAATCAGCATAAACGGCCATCGTACATACCTATGGCGTGAGATAATGGTCCGTTCGTTTATGAGCACCGGCGGGAAGATGAACATTGTCTATGAGCGTAACGGTGAGCAGAGGACTGCTGAACTGACACCGAAGTGGTCAGATGAGGATAAGCGCTATTATATCGGTTTTTCCGGAGGCGGGGACTATATAGCCTGCAATAACCTCAGGGTGTTCCAGTACAGCTGGTACGAAGTACGCTACTGGCTGGATGCAACCATACAGGGACTTAAATACATGGTGACAGGCCATGCCTCTGTCGACGACCTTTCGGGGCCCGTAGGCATTGCAAATGTAATTGATGATACCATAGAGGATACCAAGCAGGACGGCGCATTTGTTGTCATACTTAATATGGTCAATATCGCGCTTCTTCTGTCAGTCAACCTAGGCGTAATGAACCTTCTTCCTTTGCCTGCACTTGACGGCGGAAGGCTTCTGTTCCTTTTCTTTGAAGCGATTTCAGGCAAGAAGGTTCCGCCTGAAAAAGAAGGGCTTATACATCTTATAGGATTTATTCTTTTGATCATTTTAATGGTGGTTGTTCTTTATAACGACATCACCAAGTTTTTCAGGTAGGATAATAGCCTATACAATTCTGCATATCGTATTTTCTGAGGAAATATAGCAAATCATCTCAGATAATTTAGTTGGCTCTTATTTTATTTTCATTTCATAAAACTTAGATAGCTTATAGGTAAAATTTAAGTTGTTTCATTTATCACACCATTTTGTAGTGTATCGGATTTTCATCACAGTCTGGTCATTCAAAATCTCAAAGGGAAAAATATATAGTCCGGGAGGAAAAAATTCGTGTTTTATTCGATTTATTATGACAGGGGCGCCAGGGAAAGCAACCAGGATTCTGTTGCCCTGCACAAAGTAACCACGAAGAAAGGTGAACTTATAATGGCGCTTGTAAGTGACGGCTGCGGCGGTATGGATGATGGTGAATATGCCGGTGGTTATGTGGCTGAAAAAATGAGCGCATGGTTTTATGAGGAACTTATAGATATAGTCAAACGTTCAGGCTCTTTTTCAAAGATAGAGCATTCCGCAAACCGGAAAATATTCAGCATCCATGAGGAACTGAGGAAGAATGGTAACGACAGCGGAAAGCATCTTGCTGCTACCTTTACGATGCTCATAGTCTACAGAAAAAGGTTTCTTGTTTTATGGCTTGGGGACTCACCGGGAGTTGCATTGGGAAAAGGAGTAAAATTCCTTACATCCGTAAGAGAAAAAGATAGTTTCCTGACTAAGTGCGTTGGCTGCGGGAGGTTCTTTTTTCCTATGTCCAGAATAGGGAGAGTAAAAAAGAATACTGCTATTATGCTTACAACTG
>JAGBLN010000038.1 GCA_017635395.1 Lachnospiraceae bacterium | reverse complement strand
TTTGACGGATCCGTATCTTCAGCATTTATGTCAGAGCAGCCGATGGCACAGAGCCCCAGTGTAGCAGACAGAAGAAGTGCCATGATCTTTCTGTTTTTCATAATAGTTTCCTCCCTCGTGTTAACTATAATGAACTTTTAATCAAGGTCGTTTACCCAGTTCCAGAAATCTTTAGTGCCAACGGTTTTGTCCTGGTTGTTTTTATTTGACGGGTATTTTGTATTTTTGTTTGCTATCAGGTAATACTGCAGACGCTTATTTTTAAGAGGTCCTTTATTAACCACATTGTTATCATTGAAAGCAAGACCGTCGCCTGTTGTATCTTTTCTGGGGCTTGCAGTGGTCCATTCGCCATTATAGTAATACCAGGCGGGTGCATCCTTGGTTTCTATATATATAGCATAATACACCGTATATTTATCGAATGTGGAAAGTGTATCTCCTCCTGTATCCTTGGGAACTTTTTTTGTTTCCTGGTTGCTTCCTACCGCTACCATAAAAAAGTAGGGATCTACGCCGGCCATGGAAAGGATGTCTTTTCCAAAATCGTTATAGACTACATCCAAGTCACCGTTTTTGCTGATACATTTTCCGTCATTGCCAATACCAACAGTAAGTCCGGAAACAATGGGATAATCAGCAGCCACTTCTCCGTTCATGCCGTATTGCTCTACGAATTTAGCCTGTGCGGCATCCTTGCAGGCTTTTGCATTGGCCAGGTATTTTCCTTCCCGTGCCTTGTCTATATACCCGATAAGTGAAGGGATAAGTATGGCGGCAAGTATCGCCAGTATGATAAGTACAACTATAAGTTCTACGAGTGTAAAACCTCTATTTTTTCTGTATGCTTTTATATTCATAATCCTAACTCCGCAAAAATAATACATGTCCGGGTAACTCTGCATTATATATCGGCATATCCCGGATAAACTTAACTAAAAGTATATCGCAATCCGCCGATAATATCAAATATGGTGGTTTGTTTCTGAGGGCTCCTATGTGATATAATATTTAATCGGGATTTTATACTCTGAAGATAAAATGTCTCTTTTAGAGTAAATATAAATTATATAAAGGGTATTGGCAAATAGGCATGAAAACACTTGGTGGTCAGAAAGATAAAGAAGGAATCAATCTTACCATAAGGAACATTATAGTTACCATTCTGGTGATCGTTTTTTTCGCGGGTATCATCATACTGTACTATCGTATGCTCTACAATGAAAAGCGTGAAAACATCATCAGGGAAGGTGAGCTGACCACCCAGAAATCAGCCGAACAGTTTGACAAGTATCTTTCCACAAACATAGATTCCATAAAGCTTACTGCATATACCCTGGACGGAATGATAACGGAGCACAGGTCTGACGATGAGATCCAGATTTTTCTTGTGGACCAGTCAACTGCCATAAAGAGCGCGGTCATGGAGAATTCTACAGGTCTGTACGGATACATTAACGGCAGGTTTTTCAGCGGGACCTACTGGGAACCGCCTGCAGATTATGATCCCGTGATCCGTCCCTGGTATACGAAACCTATGGAAAATCCCGGTGAAGTCACTATACTGGATCCCTATGTGGATATGCAGTCGGGAAATGTCATGCTTGCTCTTGGCAAGACGCTTTGCGACGGGGTGAGTGTTATTTCTGTTGATGTGTCTCTGGATCAGGTACAGAAACTTACTGAGGATGCGGTTAAAGGCGGATATTCGGATATTGAGATGATCCTTAACGATAAGGGGGTTGTGGTATCTCATTCCGATGCTTCGGAGAATGGAAAGAATTATTTTGAGGAAAACGGTACCCTGGGTGCATCCGTTGTCAGAGGACTTCAGACGATGGAAGGGAATTCCTTTGAATTCCAGCATGATGGCGCTTATTACATTGTGTACGCTTCGGAAATACAGAATGGCTGGTACTGTGTTTCCGTCAAGGATGCCACAAGGGTTTTCGGTTCATTGAATAAGATACTTCTTGCGACCATTACAGCGATCATCGTAACGGTCATAATAATCGGTATCATTATGGGGCGGTCCGGAAGATATCTCCATATGTCAACAACTGCAATTGCAGCCAACGAGGCTAAATCGGCATTTCTTTCCAATATGTCCCATGAGATCCGCACGCCAATAAATGCGATCCTTGGCATGAACGAGATGATCCTCAGGGAGAGCGACGACAAGCAGATAGTCTATTATTCCGAGAACATCAGGACTGCGGGTAAAAATCTGCTGGGACTTATCAATGACATTCTTGATTTTTCAAAGATAGAGGAAGGAAAGCTGGAGATCAATCCGGCGGAATACGATCTTTCGGCAACCATAAGCGACCTGGTAAACATGGTGCACTTAAGGGCTGAAAAAAAGGGTCTGCTGTTTAAGCTTGAGATCGATAATAACACCCCGAAACTTCTGGTAGGCGATGAACTCCGTGTAAAGCAGGTAATAACTAACCTGCTGACCAATGCCGTCAAATATACGGAAAAGGGCAGTGTCTTACTGAAAGTCGGATATGAAAAAACAGGGGATGCCGATGATGCCGTCCTTCTTAAAGTATCGGTAAAGGATACCGGCATCGGTATAAAAGAAGAGGATATCGCAAAGCTCTTTTCTAAGTTTGAACGTATCGAGGAAAGCAGAAACAGGAACATTGAGGGCACAGGCCTTGGAATGAATATAACATCCAACCTGCTTGAACTGATGGGCTCGGAGTTAGATGTTGAGAGCGTATACGGAGAAGGTTCCTGCTTTAGCTTTGAACTGAAACAGAAAGTTAAGGACTGGACTCCCATCGGAGATTATGAAGCATCCTACAGGGAGCATCTGGAATCAAAGGAGCGTTATAAAGAACGCTTTATAGCACCCGATGCACGCATACTTGTGGTGGATGATAATCCCATGAATCTCATAGTATTCAAGAGTCTGGTCAAGCTGCTGGGAATGCGTGTCGATACGGCAAATGACGGTATCGAAGGCGTTAAGCTTTCTGGGGAAAACAGATACGACATGCTTTTCCTGGATCATATGATGCCTGTAAAAGATGGCATAGAGACTCTCCATGACATAAAGGAAGACGAAGAGAATCCCAATTCCACAGTACCTGCGGTCTGCCTGACGGCTAACGCCATATCGGGAGCCAGGGAAAAGTATCTTGAGGCAGGTTTTGATGATTATCTTTCAAAACCCATCGATTCGGAAGAACTGGAAGAAATGCTTGTACGCTATCTTCCGGCAGAGAAGATAATAGTGTCAGGGGTAAGCATCGAAGAAGCAGAGCCTGAAAAGAAAGAAGATTTATCCATTCCCGAGGATATGACAGAGCTTGCGGATGCAAATGTTGATGTATTAAAGGGAATCATTAACAGCGGTGATGTGTCCTCATACCGGGTATTATTAAAGGTGTTCTATGATTCCATTGATGAGAAGGCGGAAGAACTGGATCAGTATTATGATGCCGGTGATTATAAGAGCTATACGATAAAGGTGCATGCGCTTAAGAGCTCCGCAAGAATAATCGGAGCAACGGAATTCGGGGAAAAGGCCCAGAAGCTTGAGGATGCGGGCAAGGGCGGAGATATTGTATATATCCGTGCACAGCACAGCGGTTTTATGGAAGAGTACAGGCGGTTTAAAGGCTTGCTTGAACCTATCATAGGAAAAGAAGAAAACACATCAGATAAGCCTGAGGCTGATGAAAACATAATGTCCGAAGTATTTGCAGAGCTCCTTGCGGCTGCTGAGGAGATGGACTGTGACAGGCTGGAAGGTGTTTTCGAAGAAATGGATGCTTACAGCATACCGCAGAAGGATGCGGATCTGTATGAAAAGCTAAAGGATGCATATTCGCAATATGATTATGATGGTATTGTGAGTCTTTTGTCAAAAGAAGAGGGGATTTAACGATGCAGGAATGGATCGCAGTAGTGGATGATGAGGCCCTGAGCCTTACAAATGCAAGAAAATTGCTGACATCGCAGGGTATGAAAGTGTCCTGTATGAGGTCCGGTCAGGATATGCTCAGGTTCATGGAAAAGAATGAGCCGGATCTGATACTTCTGGATATTATGATGCCCGAAATGGATGGGTTTGAGGCCTTAAGGCTTTTAAGGGAGCAGGAGAAAAATCTAGATAGGCTTCCTACACCCGTAATCTTTCTTACAGGTGATGAAGATGCAGAAACCGAAAAGCGCGGCCTGGTTGCAGGTGCATCGGATTTCATAAGAAAGCCGTTTGACAGGGAAATCTTAATCAGTCGTATCAATAACACGGTAAAAAACGGCAGGATGATTGAAAACCTGGTCGAAGAAGCATCTATAGATAAGCTTACCGGGTTTTTAAATAAGAGCAGCGGAACAGAAAAGATTTCAGCCCTGTGCGAAAAAAGTACAGGTGCCCTTATTGTGCTGGATCTTGATAGCTTTAAGCTTGTAAATGATCTCTACGGGCATGATATGGGCGATAAGGTGCTAGGGGCTTTTGCTGGCATCGTGCGGCGCAGCATCAGGGAGAATGATGTTGCCAGCAGGATAGGCGGCGACGAATTCATGCTTTTCATGAATGGGATGGAAGAATTGAGCCATATTGAGGATCTTGTAAACAGGCTCAATGACCTTCTGACATCGGAAGCGGAAAAGCTTATGGGAGAGGATTTCGGAATCCCTTTGGGTATATCTGCCGGCGTTGTTTTCGTGCCTGAATTCGGTACAGATTATCCTATACTTTTTCAGTATGCCGACAGCAGTCTGTATAGGGTGAAGCAGAACGGGAAACACGGCTATGAAGTGTACAGTTCGCATACGGATGTAGAGGATTCTGATAATGATCTGGGAAGGGAACTGATTCGAGTTACGAGGCTCGTAGAAGAGCGAGGTGCAGGAAAGGGGGCCATGATCCTTGGACAGGATGCTTTTTCGGCAAACTACCGTTTCATTGTCCGTTTCCTGAAAAGATATAAGTCAAGGGCCTGCAAGATGCTTTTCGCTGTTGATGTGAAATCTGGTGAAGCCCAGCTTGCGGATGCAGTCATGTGTTTTGGAGAAATACTTCAGGAAAGCCTTCGCAGAACGGATATCATTTTCCAGAGCAGACAGAACATGTTCTTCCTGCTGCTCCCGGAGATGGGCCAGGAAGCCGTGGATATAGTAGTGGGCCGTATTATGGCTAAATGGGAAAAGACGGAGTATTCCGCATTGTTTGAGATACGGCATAATGCTGATACTATTGACTTTAATGAGGGGCCCTGAATGGGTTTAAGTAGGGGGAGTAATGGATCAGAAAAAAAATGAAAGACTTCTGTTGATGCTGATATCACCTGGCGGACTGGGGCTTGCGGCCGTGAGCATCCTTATGGGCTGGGAATTCTGGGTGCCGCCACGGATTGTCATTGCAACGGTAGGCCTATGGATAATGCAGATTATGGGCCAGCCGTCACTAGGGATTCGCAAGGTCTGCTATTTTATCTATGCCGTTTTGACAATTTTTTATCACGGTGTTCATGAAACCAGTTTATTTGATATAGCGGTTGTAATACTGTTTGCCCTTGCGGTTTTTTCATTTGTTAACAGCATTTATATGCTGAATACTTTTCTTACGGAATTTTTTATTCTTCTGTTCACGCAGTTATTTATTGCAATGAGCCATTCGACCTATGATTTCAATAAGCTCGATAATGCGAAGATAATTCTGCATGTCAGCGTTGTTCTGCTGGTTTATTTCTGCTGTGTGAGAATAGTTAAGGACAGGGCTGAAAGGATGCAGTCCGAAGTGGAAAAAGATGAACGGATAGAAGCTGTAGATGCGGATATGGAAGACTTTCTCACAAATATTTCTCATGAACTCCGTACTCCTGTAAATGTAGTAAACGGTATGTCTGAAATGCTCATGAAAAAGGATGTGGGGGAAGAGGCCGTTTCCATCAAAACTGCTGGTATGAGGTTAGCTTATCAGATAGAGGATATTCAGGATTATACGGAATGCAAGCGCAACAAGGTCATACTTGAGGAAAATGATTATATGAGCACATCACTGATCAATGATGTGGTAACAAGTTTCCGTCTGCTGGAAAATGAGAAGAATCTGGAGCTTGTTGTTGATATGGATCCTATGGTTCCGGCCAAGATGCACGGTGATGTCAAAAAGATCCATAAGATATTCAGGCATCTTCTGGAGAATGCAGTGAAGTTCACCAGGCGTGGCGGTATCTACGTGAAAATGTTTGCAGAGGAAACGGATTACGGCGTGAATCTGTGCATTGAGATGACTGATACCGGCATAGGCATGGACAGAAAGGCGATCGCCTCCCTGTCCCAGGGAATGTATCAGGTTAATAAAAAAAGAAATAGGAGTTCAGGTGGAATAGGCTTAGGACTGTTTATAGTGTATGGTTTTGCTCACCGTATGGGCGGTTTCGTAAAGATTGAAAGTGAACTGAAAACAGGAACTACCGTGCGTGTCACATTGCCTCAGAAAGTTGCTGATAAGACGCCGTGCCTTATGCTTTCTGGAACTTTTTCTGGAGATATTCTTTTCCATGTCAGGATGGATAAGTATCAGGTTCCCAGGGTGCGTGATTTTTACCGTTATATGGCGACAAATCTTGCAATGGGAATACACGTTCCGCTTTATTCGGCACAGAGCATCAAGGAAATTGAGCGCCTGAGGAAGAAACTGGATGTTTCATTTATATTCATGGGACAGAGTGAGTATGAAGAGAACCCGGACTATTTTGATGAACTTAGCAAGGGGAAAGTTGTAGTTGCTGTAGCAGCTGCTTCGGGATTCAAGTCCAGTCCCGGCAGCAGGGTTCTGATAATTCCTAAGCCGCTTTATGCCTATCATTTGATCAAGGTTTTGAATGAAGGAACTGATGTGGGAAATCTTGAAGATGCGACACAGAGCGAAAGGCCTGTATTCAGGAATGTGAAAGCGCTGGTTGTAGACGATGAGCCTATGAACCTGGTGGTGGCAACAGGACTCTTTAGCGAATACGAAATGATAATTGAAACTGCAGGAAGCGGAAAGGAAGCCATCAGCAAATTCAGGAATAATGATTATGATGTCGTCTTCATGGATCATATGATGCCGGAGATGGATGGCGTGGAAGCTATGAAATGGATCAAGGCCATAGCCAGCGAACAGAATAAAAAGGTTATAGTTATCGCTCTTACTGCAAATGCTGTTTCCGGTGCAAGAGAAATGTTTATGCAGGAAGGTTTTGACGGCTTTATTGCAAAACCCATTAATATTGCGGATTTTGAAAGAGTAATGATGCATGAACTTTCCGGAACAGTAAGAGGGAAGGGAGGTCAGGCATAATGGATAACAAAAGTTTCGTAAAAAGTCTGATCAATGTGATAAAGGATCCGGAGTGGGAATTTTCCGAGCGTGTTTATCTTGGCCTTTCCATAATATCGGAGGTAGTAGTGTTTGTGGCACTTATCGGGGATCTTATAATGAATGAGAACCCCATAGAAAATATAGTGCTGATAGCAACGCTTATTTTTGTCCCTGTCGTAGACTATATAGGATTGAAAAGAAATAAAATCGGACTTGTTATCAAGATCACCGTTTTAACGCTTATATTCCTGATACTTCCGGGACTGTTTTTCTTTGGCGGCGGGCTGCATGGCGGCGGTGTGCTGTGGTTTATTTTCGGTTTTATCTACGTCGGCCTTGTCCTTACGGGAAGCTGGCGAAATGTGATGCTGGTTCTGTTAGTTATCGAATCACTTGTTTTTTATCTTGTGAATTACTACTATCCGGAGCTGATCTATGAACATTCAAAAGAAATGTTCTATTTTGATTCATATCTTTCACTTGTAATGGTGGGCACTATCTGCTTTGCCATGACATGGTTTCAGAACAGGCTTTATAAGGGTGAGAATAAGAGGGCGCGTGATGCGGCTGACAAGGCAGAGGAACTGACCCGGGCACAGAACCGCTTTTTCTCAAGCATGAGCCATGAGATCCGTACCCCTATTAATTCTATTCTGGGTTTGAACGAGCTGATACTCAGGGACCCGGATGCATCGGATGAAATTATTAAGGATGCCAACGGAATACAGGGATCCGGAAAAATGCTGCTTGCGATAATCAATGACATTCTGGATTTTTCCAAGATGGAAGCTGGAGGAATGGATATTGTTCCCGTAGATTATCGGGTGGCTGATATGCTTTCTGAACTGGTGAATATGATCTGGCACCGGGCAAATGAAAAAGACCTGAAATTTAATGTGATCGTAGATCCGGATGTGCCGGCGGTACTGTATGGTGATGAAGTCCGTATAAAGCAGGTGGTACTTAATCTGCTGAATAATGCTGTAAAGTATACGTCTTCAGGAAACGTTGAGCTTCGTGTGGAAAGTGAGGCAAAAGGCGAAGATGCTGTTGAGCTGACTATTTCCGTAAGCGATACCGGAATGGGAATCAAGAAAGAGGCGCTGCCCTATCTATTTGATGTATTTAAGCGCGTTGACGAGGAGAAGAACCATCACATAGAAGGTACCGGACTGGGATTGTCTATTGTAAAACAGCTGGCAGAACTTATGGGGGGCACTATCAGTGTAAGCAGTGTTTACGGTGAGGGTTCTACATTTACATTTTCTGTTATGCAGGGTGTTTCTGGTGCCACAAAGATCGGTGAAGTGAATATCCATAATCAGAACATTGCGGACCGTACAAAGTATGAGTGTAGCTTCCATGCTCCCGAGGCTCGCATACTCATAGTGGATGATAATGAGATGAACCTTGAAGTGGAGAGCCGACTGCTGGCAGATTCCGGTGTCACCATTGATAAAGCATTAAGCGGCAGGGATGCGCTGGATTTTTCTCTGCGGTACCATTATGATGTTATCCTCATGGATCACCTTATGCCGGAAATGGATGGCATAGAGTGTATGGAGAGGCTGCGTATGCAGTCGGGAGGATTAAACCGAAATACTCCTGTTGTAGTACTTACCGCAAATGCCGGCGGAGAAAATCATGAGCTGTATAACCGCGCAGGCTTTGACGGTCATTTAGTAAAACCGGTATCCGGGGATGCACTTGAAAAAGTGATGATAAGATTTATCTCCGGGGAAAAGCTGATCATAAGTGGCAGCCGTATGATTGGCACGAATGAGGATATTCATGCTACGTCAAGTCATTCCGGTAAAATGCAGGTTATAGTTACTTGTACCAGCATGTGTGATATTCCGGATTCAATCGTCAGGAAACAGGGGATTTCGATTCTTCCTTTTATGATAAGGACTGAGGAGGGAATATTTAAGGATGGCGTGCAGATGGGCTCTGATGAGCTGATACGCTATATTAATGCAGGAAAGAGCGCTGAGTCGGCTCCGCCGGATGAAGCAGCTTACACGGAGTTCTTCGCTTCCACGCTTAAGCATGCCCATCACCTTATCCATATCGCGATTACTACCGGTATGAGTGAAGATTACAAGCGGTCTTCGGAAGCGGCGAAAGCGTTTGATAATGTGAAGGTCATTAATTCTGGCGGTATCTCATCAGCAGCGGGTATTCTGGTTCTTATAGCGCAGAAGCTTGTACAGACAGGTATGCCTGTTGATGATATTGTTGATGAGCTTGAAACAGTAAAACACCGTTTGAAGTGCAGCTTTGTCATAGATCAGACTGAATACATGGCTAAAAGAGGGATCATAAGCGGCGAGATGGACCGTATGGCTCATGCCCTTAATCTGCATCCTTGTATCAGGATATCTGATGATAAGGTTAAGGTTGGCGGAGTATGGATGGGAGACCGGAAACGGGCTTACAGAAAATATATTTCCAAAGCATTTCCTGTTGATGTAATACCGGATCCGGAAGTTGTATTTATAACATATGTGGATGTTTCGATTGATATGCTTGCGTGGATTAAGGAAGAAGTCAGCAAGTATGCCTACTTTGAAAGAGTGATCTTTAAGCAGGCATCAGCGGCTATATCTTCCAACTGCGGTCCCGGAACATTGGGCATATTTTATTTTGTTAAATCCAATAAGTCTTATAATCTGGGTTCATACTTTGTAGGTGAAACCGTTCTTGAGGATGGGCATGGCGAGGAAAGTTTCGACAACGGGCAAGAGCAGGAGGAACACTATGAGGAGAAACAGGACGATACGGAGGCTGTAATAGAAGATGCTGATCATTCTGACGGTGAAAAAACTGATGAAACAAAATCTTCTGAATGGTATGACAATATAGACGGAATAGACGGAAGTATCGCCATTAAGAACAGCGGATCCGAAGAGGCCTTCAAGACAGTGCTTCAGATATTCTATGATTCAATAGATGATAAGTCTGCTGAACTGACTCGTTTCTATGAGAATGGTGACTGGAAAAATTACACGATAAAGGTTCATGCCCTTAAAAGCTCTGCAAAGCTTATAGGCGCAATGGAACTCTCTGAAAATGCACGCCTGCTTGAAATGGCCGGCAAGGAAGATGACATTGCTTACATCAAGGCTAATAATACTGCATTTTTGGAAGAATACCAGACGTATAAGTCGCTGCTCAGTCCCCTCATGAAAAAGGAAGATGATTCCGACAAGCCTGTTGCCGATGAATATCTGATGCAGGGAGTATACGAGGGGCTTGAAGAAGCTGCTGAAGCCATGGACTGTGATGCAATGGATCAGATATTTGACGAACTGAAGGACTATTCGATACCTGAAAACGAAAAGGAAAAATATGAGGCTGTTTTCGAAAAGGCAGGCCAGTATGATTATGACGGCGTTTTGGAAGTGCTCAGGAAAGGTTAGGGCCTGATGGGAATTGTAGTAGAGATAAATGAAGCGTTAAATGGATTTGCCTGGGGAACTTTTGGCCTTTCCCTGCTTTTAGGGACCGGTATAATATGCAGCCTAATAACAGGTTTTTTCCAGATCACGCATATAAGGCACTGGTGGAAGAATACCTTTGGCGTGATCGATGGAAAAGGACGTATCATAAATGATGCAGGTGCATTGTCGCCTTTCCGTGCTTTCTGTACTGCGTTATGTGCAACCATAGGTACAGGTAACATAGCCGGAGTAGCCACGGCCATATGCGTAGGCGGTCCGGGGGCTGTATTCTGGATGTGGGTTGCGGCTTTTTTCGGAATGATGGTGAAATACTCAGAAAATCTTCTGGGAGTATACTACCGGCGCAGAAATGTGGACGGAGCCTGGTCCGGCGGACCTATGTACTACCTGCAGGACGGTCTTGGCGGAATAAAGCATTGCAAAAAGTTAGGCAGGATACTGGGAATACTATTCTGTATCTTTACGGTACTTGCTTCATTCGGTATAGGCAATATGGGCCAGATCAACAAGATCACCATTAACATGGAAAACGCACTGGCATCAACTTTCCTGGCCAATGTGGATGTCGGAACAATCATGGGTGTATCCGTTGTAAACTGGTTTATAGGTGCTACACTTATGTTCGCCGTAGCACTGATAATCCTGGGCGGTTTCAGAAGACTTGCCGCAGTGTCGGAAACACTGGTGCCGGCAATGTCCATCATTTATATAGCCGGATGTCTCGTAGTGATCGTCATGAACATAGGAAGTGTCCCGGCGGTTTTTGTATCGATCTTTAAGTTTGCGCTGGGCCCTGCTGCCATAAAGGGCGGTGCAGCGGGAACTGCCGTGCAGATAGCTTTAAATACGATAAAGAACGGCTGCAAGCGAGGTGTGTTTTCAAATGAGGCAGGACTTGGCTCATCCGTTATGGTCCATAGTACAAGCTGCAACAGGGAACCGGTGAGACAGGGAATGTGGGGCATTGCAGAGGTTTTCCTGGATACCATCGTGATATGTACCATGACAGCGATAGTTGTACTGAACTCGGGTGCCATAGACCTGAATACCGGCCTGGCTGCTGAGGGGGTGAATGATGCCACACTGGTGGCCCAGGCTTTCGGTTCGAATTTCGGTATGATTGGCGAGTGGTTTGTGGTGGTGGCCGTCACGCTCTTTGCTTTTACAACGGTTATGGGATGGTCGTACTATGGTGCCAAGGTTACGGAGTATCTGTTCGGAGTAAAGGCGGCAAAGATATACCGTTTCATTTTTGTGGGTCTTATAATATTCGGTGCCGTTATGGAATCAAACCTGGCATGGGATATTTCGGATACCTTTAACGGCCTGATGATGATCCCGAACCTGATAGGGCTGCTGGTGCAGGCTCCTCTTATAATAAAGCTTACAAGAAACTATGCGGACAGAAGGATAAAAGGGAATGATGTGGAGCCTATGCTCTCATATGACCCGGATATACAAAAAGAAGCTGTCAGGATGGTTCAAAAAGAAGACGATTAAAAATCGTAAAAAAATATGGAGGATAAATATATGGGTGAAACAGGAAAAGAGATTGCGATACTGATGTTCCAGTACAGCGTGGTGGTAAAGGGAATAGAAAGAAAGCTGACCGACATGGAATATTCGGTAACCACGGTTGCGGAACATCTTGAAGATGAGGCAAGGCGTCTGGCAGGACGGGTGGCTATGTTTATATTATACCTTCCGGGTGACATAATGGATGATCCGATGAAAAAGAAAAAGCTCCAGCTTATAGTCGAGGCTGCAGCAGGCAGTAACCAGAAGATGGTTGTAATAGGTGAGGAAAAGTATCAGGATGATCTCCGGAGTGAGATTTCGGATCTCAGGAATTACAGCTGGTTAAGCAGGCCTATAGACATGAAGGTTTTGGAAAAGACCGTTACGGCGGAGATGGAAAAATCCGAAGCTGTATTCGTAAAGAAAAGGATATTGATAGTAGACGACGATCCTTCATATGCAAAGATGGTAAGGGAATGGATCAAGGAAAAATACCGTGTAGATATAGTCACTGCTGGTATGCAGGCGATCACTTTCCTTCTGAAAGTGCCTGAAGATGAAAAAGTAGACTTAATACTTCTGGATTATGAGATGCCTGTGGTCGACGGCCCCCAGGTGCTGCAGATGCTCAGGCAGGAGGAGGCAACGGCTCATATTCCGGTCATATTCTTAACTGGTGTCGGTACGAAGGAGGCTGTATCACGTGTTATGAGCTTAAGGCCGAACGGATATATCCTTAAATCCACCACGAAGGCAGATATCCTGGATGTATTAGGGAAAAAGCTGCGTTGATGTATTTGTGGATGGAACCGACAGAAAACGATTTCCACTTGAATTTTAGAGCGATTACTACTAAAATATTTTAAGCGCCAAAATTGGATGGCACTATATTTTTTCTCGGGGTTTGGGAATGGTTACGATAAAAGATGTTGCGGACAGATCGGGTGTGGCCATATCGACCGTATCAAAGGTCTTGAACGGCTATCCGAATGTCAGCGAGAAGACAAAGAAGGCGGTAAATGACGCAATACAGGAGCTGCACTATGTGCCTAATGCCATTGCAGCCGCACTTTCTTCCAAAACGCGTATAAGGATAGCACTGGTTATCAATTCAGTGGAACAGTCTCAGTCCATAGATGAGCTGGACATGAGGTATCTTTCAGGGGCGCTGGAAGAAGCAAAAAAACAGGGGCTGACAGTAAGGACATATTTTTATTCCATGCTGGATGACCTGACTGCCGACGAAATAATAGGAGAGTTTCAGTCCTTAGGCATAGGAGCGGTGATATTCTTTGGTTTCAATAAAGACGACAATGTGCTTAAGGAAGTGGTATATAGAAAATGCTTCAAGACAGTGATAGTGGATTCTCCCATTGCAGAAGAGGGGATATCATCTGTCTGGATCGATCAGAAACAGGCACAGTTTGATGTGGCTGAAGCAACCTTTCCGCAGGTTAGCGGCGACCGGGTACTGTATATAGCCGGTAAGAAAAATGCCTATGTGACAGAAGGACGCATTAGGGGTATAAAGGAGTTCGCGAATAAGCATAAGCTGAAGCTGAAGATAGAATATGCGGACTTCAGCGAAAGAAAAGCCAGGGAGATAACCTTCAAAGAAGGAAATGATACAGACATGATAGCCTGCGCATCAGACCTTATGGCAATAGGCGCGATGTTCGCATTGAAAGAGATGGATGTGTATCATCCCATATGCGGATTTGACGGGATAGGGCTTATGTCCTATGCGGCGCAGAAGATGCATACCGTGAAGCAGGACTTTGCCGGGATAGCGGCGGAGGCAGTAAGGGAAGCGGTAAGGCTCCTGCAGGGAGAAGAAGGAAGAAATATCGTCATGCCTCATGAGCTGACCATGCCGGAGTACGAGGATGTACTTCGCAGGGAAGAGGAATGGGGCAAGAATACTTTATAAATAGTTTATATAAGGAAGAGGAAAGAGGAGATAAAAATGCACACTTTACCTAACATGCAGAGACAGGTCTTAGAGGGAAGACTTGAACAGCAGCTTGATGATTTTGCAATGAAATATTTCTCAAAGAGCTTTGAGGAATGTGATGATGCGCAGTGTTATGACTGTCTGCTTCATATGACCAAAACCCTTATGACTACCAGTGATGTCATAAACGGAGAAAAGAAGCTTTATTACATATCGGCAGAGTTCCTCATCGGAAAGCTGCTTTCCAACAACCTTATCAACCTGGGACTTTATGACAGAGTGAAGGAGCTGCTTGCCGCTAAGGGCAAGGATCTGGCAAAGATAGAGGAGATGGAGCCGGAACCTTCTCTCGGAAACGGTGGACTGGGAAGACTTGCAGCATGTTTCCTTGATTCGATCGCAACCCTGGGTATTCCGGGCGACGGAATCGGCCTTAACTATCACTTCGGACTTTTCAAGCAGGTATTCGAAGATCATCTTCAGATGGCTGAGAAAAATCCCTGGATAGAAAAGCATTCATGGCTCCATAAGACCGATACCAGATTCAAAGTAAAGTTCGGTGACAGGGAAGTGGTTTCAAGACTGTATGACCTGGATGTCATCGGTTATGACAACGGAATAAACAAGCTCCACCTTTTCGATGTGGAGTCTGTTGATGAATCCATAGTTAAGGAAGGAATTGATTTCGATAAAGAGGATATTGAAAAGAATCTTACTCTTTTCCTTTATCCGGATGATTCCGACGAGGCAGGAAATCTCTTAAGGATATATCAGCAGTATTTCATGGTAAGCAATGCGGCCCAGCTGATACTGCAGGATATGAAAGAGCATGATTATGATCTGCACCATCTGGATGAGCATGCTGTCATCCAGATAAATGATACCCATCCTACCATGATCATCCCCGAGCTCATAAGGGTTCTTGTAAATGACAAAGCATTTACCATGGATGAAGCGATCGAAGTGGTGTCAAAGACCTGTGCTTATACCAACCACACTATTCTTGCCGAAGCCCTTGAGAAGTGGCCCCTTGAGTATCTTGAGAAGGTTGTGCCCCAGCTTGTGCCCATCATAAAGGAGCTGGACAAGAGAGTGGCAGCCAAGTATAAAGACAAAAAGGTTCAGATCATCGATAAGGACAAGAAGGTGCATATGGCGCACATTGATATCCATTTCGGTTTCAGCGTAAACGGTGTTGCTGCCATACACACCGAGATCCTTAAAAATACGGAGCTCAACAGCTTTTATAAGATCTATCCCGAGAAGTTTAACAATAAGACCAACGGTATCACCTTCAGGCGCTGGCTTCTTTCCTGCAACCATTCCCTGTCGGATATGATCACTGAGCTTATCGGTGAGGATTTCAAGAAGGATGCAGATGAGCTTGAAAAACTCCTTCAATATAAGGAGGATGATGCAGTACTTAACCGTCTTGAGAATATCAAGAAGGAGAACAAGAAGGTACTTGCAGCATACATTAAGGAACACGAAGGCGTGGAGCTTGATCCTGAGTCAATATTTGACATACAGATCAAGAGGCTTCATGAGTACAAGAGGCAGCAGATGAATGCCCTGTACATCATCCATAAGTATCTGGAGATAAAGGGCGGCAAAAAGCCCGTAAGACCCATCAGCTTTATCTTCGGAGCAAAGGCAGCGCCCGCGTATGTAATAGCAAAGGATATCATACATCTGCTTCTGGTGCTTCAGGAGATCATCAATAACGATCCTGATGTGAACAAGTACATGAAGCTTGTGATGGTTGAAAACTATAATGTCAGCTATGCGGAGAAGCTTATTCCCGCATGTGATATTTCCGAGCAGATCTCACTTGCCAGCAAGGAAGCATCGGGAACCGGTAATATGAAGTTCATGCTTAACGGCGCCGTTACCATAGGAACAGCTGACGGTGCAAATGTGGAGATAAGAGATCTGGTAGGTCCTGAGAATATCTACGAGTTCGGTCTGGACAGCGATACTGTCATAAAGCATTATGAAGATGCTGATTATGTATCAAAGGATTATTACAAGAAGAGTCCCGTGATAAAAGAGGCTGTAGATTTCATTGTGGGCAAGCAGGCATTGGCTGTCGGAAAGAAAGAAAACCTGGAGCGGCTGTACAAAGAGCTGCTTAATAAGGACTGGTTCATGACCCTTATAGACCTGGAGGACTATATAGAGACCAAGGACCGCATGTTTGCCGATTTTGAGGACAGAAGAAAGTGGCAGCAGATGAGCCTTACAAATATCGCAAAGGCAGGCTTTTTCTCATCCGACCGTACCATAGCCGAGTACAACAGGGATATCTGGAAGCTTAAGAATGAGGATAACTTATAATCCTCGTGTATTGCGGATGCAGGGGAAATCCTTATTAATATTGGAAATTTTACCGTACAAGTGATAAAATATAGCTGTTATTCCGTGCCGGAATAACGGCTATTTTTACTTTGGAGGGAAAATATGAGCGATTACAGATTAAATACCAAATGCGTGCAGGCAGGATATACACCGTCAAACGGAGAGCCGAGGCAGATACCTATCATACAGTCTACTACTTTTAAGTATGACACCAGTGAAGATATGGGTAAGCTTTTTGACCTGGAGGCAAGCGGTTATTTTTATACAAGACTTCAGAATCCTACAAATGACTATGTAGCAGCCAAGATCGCTGCGCTTGAAGGCGGTACTGCAGGCATGCTGACATCATCAGGACAGGCTGCAAACTTTTATTCACTTTTCAATATTTGTGAATGCGGAAGCCATATAGTTTCTTCTTCATCAATATACGGCGGAACATTCAATCTCATAAGCGTTACCATGAAGAAAATGGGAATAGATGTGACTTTTGTTGCACCTGATGCAAGCGAGGAAGAACTCAATGCTGCATTCAGGGAAAATACCCGTGCGGTATTCGGCGAGACCATTGCAAATCCTGCGCTTACTGTCCTTGATATAGAGACTTATGCCAAGGCTGCACATGCACATGGTGTGCCCCTTATTATAGACAACACCTTCCCTACGCCTGTAAACTGTAGGCCTATTGAGTGGGGGGCAGATATCGTTACTCATTCTACTACTAAATATATGGACGGACATGGCGCGGCTGTAGGCGGTGCTATAGTTGATTCAGGAAAGTTTGACTGGATGGCACATGCGGATCTTTTCCCGGGACTTACCACACCGGATGATTCCTATCATGGCATCACCTATGCCGAGAAGTTTGGAAAGGAAGGGGCATTTATTACAAAGGCTACCGCACAGATAATGCGTGACCTTGGTTCCATACAGTCTCCCCAGAATGCATTCCTTCTCAATCTCGGTCTTGAGTCACTTCATGTAAGGATGCCCAGACATGTGGAGAACGGTCAGGCTATTGCAGAATTCCTTGAGAGCCATGATAAGGTTGAGTCTGTTAATTATCCCGGACTTAAGAGCAATAAGTATTATGATGTTGCACAGAAATATCTCGGCGGCGGCGGATGCGGGGTAGTATCATTCGTACTGAAGGGCGGCAGGCCTGCAGCAGAAAGCTTTATGAAGAGATTAAAACTGGCTGCCATTGAAACCCATGTCGCTGATGCAAGAACCTGCTGTCTGAATCCGGCAACATCAACACACCGTCAGATGACGGAGGAGCAGCTTAATGCGGCAGGTATTCCTGCAGGCATGGTAAGAATGAGCTGCGGCTTAGAGGACAAGGCAGATCTTATTGATGATCTGAAGCAGGCATTGGAATTCTGATATTTTGAAGTTTTGTATTATATTCAGGTGAGGCTTTAAAAGTTGGTTGGGAGCAAGAAAATAGTTGTCCTGTGTACTTCGAGGATATTTGATTCTCAGGTGCATGATTATATTGAGCAGGTCAATGAGTACATTACCAAGATGGATGCTGTACTTTTGGTTTTTGCGGTCAATGCGGATATCTATTGGAATGAAACTACCATACCGGCTGAAGCAGCAGTTTTTGAAAGTATTCCGTATGAGCTTGCGGATGTTGTCGTCATAATGGACGAAAAGATAAAGTGCCGCACTGTCACGGAGAAGGTTATTGCAAACGCAAAAAAACATAACCTGCCGGTTCTTGTTGTTGACGGAGATTATGAGGGCGCGTCCAGTATCGTCTTCGATTATCAGGCCGGTTTTGAAAATGTAGTGCGGTATGTCTTGGAAAATAAAGATATCAGGAAACCGCATATCATGGCAGGTATTCCCAATAACAGGTTTTCCGACGAGAGGATCGAGGCATTCAGGAAAGTTATAACCGAGTATGGATTTACCTTTGATGAAAGCATGGTAAGCTACGGTCTGTTTTGGGCTGTGCCTGCCATAGGTGAGGCAAAGCGTATCATTTCATCCGGTGACATTCCGGATGCGCTGTTCTGTGCCAACGATATCATGGCAATAAATGTCAGCAAAGTCTTCCAGCAGAGCGGATACTCCATTCCTGATGATCTGATCATAACAGGTTTTGACGGCCTGGATGAAGTCTTTATGGTTTCGCCCAAAATAACAACTGCAACCTGTCTGACTCCGGCGTTTGCGGAAGCTACTGTAGATTATATCGAGGGCATTTTTGATGGCCAGATCTTACCGGATGATATAAGATGTACAAAAGTCATGCCGACTCTGGTTACAAATGAGTCAACCGGTGATCCTACCACTGCGATAGATAATGATGTCCTTCTTAATAATTTCAACTTCGGATTCTACAGGCATCAGGATGATATCCAGATGATGTACAAGATAATAATGGATATGCAGGCAAGCCAGACTCCGGAAGAAATGATTGACAGGCTCAATGACAGGAAGCTTTATGATCAGGATATAATGGGTAATATGCTGCTGGTTCTTAATAAGAACTGTTTCAGCACGGACGAGTATTATTTTGAATCTATGGAAAAGAAGCTGGATCCCGGGGATCTTACCATGTATGTGAATATGGATGAGCGCCGTACCATCTGTCAGCTTGAGGAAGGTCAGACCATAATGAGTCCTGCGAATGAACTTTTTTCAAGTATGGTAGAAACGGGAAATCCGCTTATTTTTAATTCACTTGATTACATGAATATCCCCATGGGATATGTCTGCTACAACTATGCTGACTGTGATAATACAAGATACACCAGGACTGCAAGTACCACAGGAACCCTTTGCATGGGTATAGGCAGCTACATCAATATGAGCTATCAGAAGAATCTTGTAAAGCAGGTAAATGACTATTACGAACATGACCTTCTGACAGGGCTTTACAACAGGAACGGATTCAACAGTTTCTTTGATCATATTCAGGAAGAAAAGAAGAATTCAGGAACTCCTGTTACCATTATTATGTATGATCTGGATGGCCTTAAGGCTATTAATGATAATTTCGGTCATGAAGAAGGTGATCAGGCTATAGCGGCTCTTGCTGATTCTGTAAAGAGGTCCTGCCCGGAAGATGCATTCAATGTCAGGTTTGGCGGTGATGAAATCTTTTCCGTTATCATGGGTGAGTGCGATAAAGATAGTATTGTAAAGAAGATTGATGCTTCCCTTGATGAGTATAATGAAAAGTCCGGAAAGGATTACAGAGTATTAGCGAGCTACGGTATATATACCACAGCTTTCAATGAAGACTTTGCGATAAAGGAAGCTTTGGCGATCGCCGACACGAAGATGTATGAGATAAAGAAGAAGCATCATGCACAGTACAGCATGGATGCGGAAAGCATGATCAGAAAAAATAATAAAAAAACAAAATAAGGTGCAACTATATGAAAGATGAGATGATAAGAGGAACCGCATTTGGTGACCAGATAAGGTTCTTTGCAGCATACACAAAAGATACGGTTGATGAAGCGAGACAGATCCATGATCTGTCTCCTCTTTGTACTGCGGCTTTAGGACGGCTTCTTACTGCAGGTCTTATGATGGGTGCAATGGGAAAAGATGAGTCGGATATCATCACATTAAAGATAGATGGTGACGGTCCCATAAAGAGTCTCACAGTTACCGCAGATCCAAACGGAAATGTTAAAGGTCTTGCTTACAATAATCATGTGGATCTTCCGCTTCGTGAAGACGGACATCTTGATGTAGGAAGAGGAATTGGCAACGGAATGCTTTCTGTAATAAGAGATATGGGAATAAAAGAACCATATGTGGGACAGACACTGTTGCATTCCGGAGAGATAGCAGAGGACCTTACATACTATTTTGCGGAAAGCGAACAGATCCCCACGTCTGTCGCACTGGGTGTACTGATAGACCGGGACAGAACCGTAAAGCATTCCGGCGGGTTCATTATTCAGGTAATGCCATTTGCGTCAGATGAAACTCTTAGCCTTATAGAAAAAAGATTAGCATCTTTTTCCTCTGTTACACAGGAAGTAGAACAAGGGAAAAGCATGGAAGATATAATGAATGAGCTTCTTGATGATGTTAAGATTGAAGACCGTATGGCAGTAAGGTACTATTGCAACTGTTCTATTGAACGTGTAACAAAGGCACTGATAAGCCTTGGTAAGAAGGAGCTGCAGTCAATGATCGATGATGGAGAAAACATAAAATTGCATTGCGATTTTTGCGAAAAAGATTATGAATTCACAATAGATGAATTAAAAAACATTATAAAATGCTGAAAAAACATTGAAAAATCAACAAAAATAGTTGAAATGATTTACATAATAAGATAAAATCGTGATTGTAAAGGAATTTATTATTTTTTTCATCAATTATTTTACGGAGGAAAATTATGGCAGCAGAAAAGAAGACTGCAACAGCAGCTAAGAAGGCAGCACCTGCTAAGAAAGCAACAACAGCTAAGAAGGCAACAACAGCTAAGAAGGCAACAACAGCTAAGAAAGCAACAACAGCTAAGAAGGCAACAACAGCTAAGAAAGCAACAACAGCTAAGAAAGCAACAACAGCTAAGAAAGCAACAACAGCTAAGAAAGCAACAACAGCTAAGAAAGCTACAACTGCCAAGAAGGCTGCACCTGCTAAGAAGCCGGCTGCTAAGAAGACTACTGCTAAGAAGTAATCCGGTAAATTTAAATATTCATATCAAGCAAAACAGCACATCATGTATGTGCTGTTTTCATTTGATGTGAAACCAATAGACGGGTACGGACCGCTGCGAATAATCTTGACGAAAAATGTTCGTATGTTATAATCAATAGAAAACGTTTTCGGAGGATGCTATGAGGGGAAGCGGAATTCTCTTACCTATCACGTCGATACCATCCAAATATGGCATTGGATGTTTTTCAAAAGAAGCATATGAATTTGTAGATTTTTTAGCGAGTGCAGGGCAGAAGTACTGGCAGGTTCTTCCTATGGGTCCTACAGGATACGGTGATTCTCCTTATCAGTCTTTTTCAACTTTTGCTGGCAATCCTTACTTTGTGGATCTCGAGGAATTCATTGAAAAAAAATGGATAAGCAGAAAAGACTGCGAGAGCAAGGACTGGGGAGATGATCCGGAAAAAGTTGATTATGAAAAAGTTTATAAGAACAGGTTTAAAATATTAAAGAAGGCATTTCTTAAAAGTAAAATTTCTGAGGATAAGGATTTTATAAAATTCACAAAGGAAAATAAATTCTGGCTGGATGATTATGCTCTGTTCATGGCATTGAAAGAAAACTTTAAGGGCAAGAGTTTTATTTACTGGCCGGATGAAATAAGAAAACATTCAAAGCCTGCAATAAAAAAATATGCAGAAGATCCGAAGTATTCTGATGAGCTTTTGTGCTATAAGTTCATACAGTACTATTTCTATAAGCAATGGTTCGAACTTAAAGATTACGCAAATGAAAAAGGAATAAAGATTATAGGTGATATCCCGCTTTATGTTGCATATGACAGTGCGGACACCTGGTCCAATCCTGAACTGTTCCAGCTGGATGATAATAACGATCCTACCGGTGTGGCAGGATGCCCGCCTGATTATTTTTCTGCCACAGGTCAGCTGTGGGGCAACCCGCTTTATGACTGGGATTACCACAAGAAGTCAGGATATGCATGGTGGATATCCAGACTTAAAATGTGTTTCTCATTATATGATGTTGTAAGGATAGACCACTTCAGGGGATTCGAATCCTACTATAATATTCCTTATGGTGATCCTACAGCGGAATTCGGTCACTGGGAAAAGGGACCGGGTTATGATTTCTTTGCTGCTGTAAAGAAAGCCTTAGGGAAAAAGGAAATAATTGCAGAAGACCTTGGCTATCTGACTCCTGCGGTATTTAAGCTTGTTGATAAGACCGGATTTCCGGGAATGAAAGTTCTTCAGTTTGCTTTTGACTGCAATGAGGAGAATAATTACCTCCCCCACAATTATAATAAGAACTGCGTGGTCTATACGGGTACTCATGATAACGATACGTCTATTGGCTGGTATGAGAGTGCAGGGGCGAAGGATAAAAAATTTGCCAGGGACTATATGGGAATAAAGAGTGCTAAGAATTTTAATTATACATTGATAAGGCATGCAATGATGAGCGTTGCGGATACTGCGATTATTCCTATGCAGGATTATCTGGGGCTCGGAACAAATGCTAGGATAAACACTCCGTCAACTCTTGGCGGCAACTGGTGCTGGCGGATGAAGGCAGATGCTTATACAAAGGATCTGGCGGAGAATATAAAAGAAATGGCTGTGTTATACGGAAGATAGAGCATAAAAAAAGCGGTGCGAGATGCACCGCTTTTTTAGTTATTTATAAGTGTTGCCTGTACAATAAAATCATATTGTCGGAGCTTGTCACATAAGCTCGATAGTTCCTTCTCATCCATATTATGCTCCGGGAAAAGCTTATAGGTATTAGGTTCTGAACTGTCAGATTCAAGCTTAAGACCATATTCAGTTATCAGTTCTGCAACTTTAGAATAATCTGTATCCGGTACAACATAAATCTTGATATATATTCCGCTTTCATAATTATCTGAAGCGACAGATTCCACTGCTGATTCAGTTTCAGCGTCATCATAGTATTCCTCGGACTCTCCCGCATATGTATTCTCGCGTGTCTCGTCCGCAGAATAAAATGAATTTTCTGCTTGTTTGCTTTCTTCAGAATAGCCATTTGTTATATCGCCGCCATCCAATGTGACGCTGTCCGAACTGTTTTCGTATGTCGGTGTAAAGTCTGCTGTGGCAGTTGCACTTTCTGTTTTGCTACCGTGCTGTAGTTTTATAAATACAGGAACACAAATGCACAAAACCACAACGGCTGCTGCAATAGGGATAAAGTGGCCAAGTGCAGAGCTGATATTACGGCCGCGGCTGCTTTTGGCTGCTGCTTTATTGTAGCGTATAACAGGAGCAGCATCTTCATTCGGTAAATAAGCAGATGAAATATTACTGTTGGTATTGGTGGTGCTGTCTGCAACTGGATCGCTTGCGGACGGAACTGCGGAAACACTGTCCAGGCGCGCGTTAATTTTGTCCCAGATATCAGGGATATCTGTTAGCAGTTCTTCTCTGTAGCAATCTGAGAGTTCAGCTTCAAATATGCTATTGTCCTGAATTTTCTCATCCATAAACAGTTGCTCCAAATTCGATCTTTGCGATCAGGCTGTACTTCCAAGTGTTGTTCTGAGTTTCTTTATTGCTTCGTTGTACCGCCAGGTTATTGTTCCTATAGGCTGCCCTAATGACTCTGCTATTTCTTTAAAGGTCATGTCTGACAGTATCTTCATATTTACTACTGTCTGCTCCGGCGGGCTAAGTGTGGCGATGGCATCACGTACGCTTATCACATTTACATTAGTGTCCTCGCCGGCTGTCGGCGGGCTGCCGCCCGAATCATCCTCGGGGAGTTCGTCCATAGGCATTTCACGGTTCTTTTTCCTGATGAAATCTATGGCCATATTTCTGGCAATGGTTGCTAAATATCCCTTGTGGCCGTTACCGGGCTTAAATCTGTCTGCAGTTTCCCATATCCGAACAAAGCAGTCAGCCGCCAGGTCCTCTGCATCTTCCTTATTTCCCACAACGCCATAAACTACCGTATAGATATAGGGCAGATATTCATCGTATATTTCCCGGAGAGCATTTCTGTCACCGGCTGCAACAGCAGAGATTTTTTCCTGAAATTCGATTTCTGTCAATGGTGCTCCATTTAGGTCCCGTCTCTGCTATCTGATATAGATACGGACGGGTATATCATTTTTATGGCTATTTTTTAAAAATTCAACTATTATGATACAATTATCTACTGAGAGTGTCAAAGTATATATTATTTTAGTGTCAAGAGCAGTTTTATTGTGCAGGAGATAATATGGAAATAGAGAGAAAGTTTTTGATCGAAAAGCTTCCTGATAATATAGAAGAATATCCTTTTCATATGATAGAGCAGGGGTATCTGAGCACTGATCCGGTAGTAAGGGTCAGAAGGTCAGACGATGAATACTACCTGACCTACAAGGGAAAGGGGTTTCTTTCAAGGGAGGAATACAATCTTCCGCTTACAAAGGAATCCTATGAGCATCTGGTAGCCAAGGCTGACGGAAATGTAATAAGTAAGAAGAGATACCTTATTCCTATAGAGGGTACTTCACTTACCATAGAGCTGGATGTCTTTGACAAGCCCTTTGCTCCTTTGGTAGTGGCTGAGGTCGAATTTGAAACAGAGGAGGAGGCAATGGCCTTTGTTCCGCTGGAGTGGTTTGGGGAAGATGTAACCAATGAAACCGAGTACCACAATTCGACTATGTCTCGTAAAATATTTGGTAGCGGAGAGTAACACGTGCCGGATTTTATAAGAAAAGCAGAAAAAATATTGTTTGTTTTGGTGTGGATCGCACTGACAGCTGCGTCGGTTTACCTGTTTTACAGGCAGAGCGTACCTACAGGCGTTACCGGTGAATATGCGGCGGACCTTATTACCCATATAGTATGGGTTATAAATGAAGAAGGCGTGATTTATTCACTTAACTCGCTGATTTTTTACCTATTGCATTTGGCGTTTGGCAATACAGTAGGCATTGCAGTATTTATGGGGCTTGCAGAAAGTGCCACTGTGTTTGTGGTATACAGATTTTTTCTTTCACTGGATGAGATAAACGGCTGCAAGACAGACGACGATGCAAAGATGCTGTTCAGATGGTACACGGTTGGCTTTATGTTCATCATATCGGTGGTAGTCCCGTTTGCATTTCCACATTTTTATTATGGAAATATGCCGATGAACAGCTGGCACAACGATACTTATACTACAATGCGCCTGTTCTCGGTTCCGGCTTTTGCCCTTTACCTTAAGATGTACCGCTCATATAAGGAAGGAATTAAGCTTAAAGACTGGGTGGCGTTTACGCTGCTGTTAATACTGTCGACAGCCTCTAAGCCCAGTTTCTTTTTAGCAATTGCGCCTATAGCCCTTGTCATATTTATTATTGACTTTATTCGCAACATAAAGAATTTTAATGTGGTAAAGCGCATAGTTTTATTTGGGACTTCTTTTCTTCCCGCAGCCGCAGTCATTTTTTATCAGAATAAGCTTTTATACAGCGACGATGCGGCACAGGAGGCCAGCATAGTTTTTGATCCGTTTACCGTGGCATCGATAAACGGGAATCCTGCCGTTAAGCTGGGGCTGTTCATTATTTATCCGCTGGCTGTCCTTATATACTGTTTTGCTAGGGTGAAGAAGGATGCAGGAAAATATTACTGGTACATCCTGGCCTGGGTTCTATGGGCAGTGGAGATGTTTTATTATATGTTCCTTGCTGAAGGCGGCGACAGATGGCATGATGAGAATTTTTCCTGGGGTGCACAGTTCGGGAACTACATATTCTACATGGCAAGTTTCTATATGGTAAAAGAAATCTTAAGCAGCATTATTGAAAATAAGAAGAACGGCAAATCAGCCGACAGGAAAGATTTAATATTTGTAACTTCGTCTGCAGTATTTTTTGTTTACCTGACTGCTGCAGGCGGGCTGTATTTTCTTCATGTAATGGTAGGACATTTTCCGTTATTTTAAGGGGAAAGGAAAAAGGGGTACATATGACAGAAAAGACTGGTAATCCATTGAAAGACAATCTAATGGAAAAGGAAATTCCGTTAGAAGCAATAGCTGAGAAACTGCTGGACTATGTAGGCGACAGTGTCTGGGGTTTTGAAATATACTACCATAAAAGGCCGGATGGCGATGCATTAGGCTCTGCCTACGCACTTGCCCTGGGACTTTCTTCCCTGGGAGCCTGCGTGAAAGTCATAGGCAATGAGCATGTTCCTGAAATGTACAGGTACCAGACCGAGGCGGCTGAACGGATATTGTATGCCGGAAATGCCAGACGGACATTAAGGATAGCTGTAGATACGGCTACGGCACATCGGCTGGGAAGGAATTCAGAAGTAGGAATTGACTTTGTGCTGGATCATCATGTGACAAACCTGATCTCAGAGGATGGCCATATGCCGGCGCCGTATAGACATGTGGAACCGGAGGCGGCATCTTGTGCCGAAATCATTTTAAAGCTGCTGAAACTTATGCGGGTACCTATAACAAAGCAGATAGCTGATCTTTTGTATATGGGACTTGTGACAGATGTGTCATGTTTCCGTTCAATGTCTACAAACGCCGCTTCTCTTGAAGCTGCTGCGGAGCTGGCCGGATGTGGAGCTGACATAGTGGATATAGGCAGGCATCATTATATGAGAAAGACGCCGGGGCAGATCGGCATGGAAAAAGAAGTCTATGACAGGCTGGTTTTTTCAGACGACAATGAAGTTATAGGAAGTTATGTGACTGCCCTGGATTATGCGCATCATTCCATTACTGATCCTGAGCTAAGTGACTTTATGAATACTGTGGATCAGATATGTAAGCCTGACAAGGGGCCTGCCCATGCTCATGTGTTGGTGCGTGAGATGAGGCCGGGAGTATGCCGGGTATCAGTTACATCGAGGTTGCCGGTTAATGCTGCAAGGATATGCGGAAAGATTGGCGGTGGTGGACATGACAATGCAGCCGGGGCAGAGATGGACGGTGATCCAAAGAATATCCTTGAGGAAGTAATGCGGTTATGCAGGCAGGAAGTTGAGGAATACTTGTGAAAAAGATACTGGTATATAAGTTGGAAGATACACCTTACGAAGTAATGTTAAGGAACCTTGCGAAGGAACAGAATGTTCTTTATATTCAGGTCGAAAAAACAGAGCTTCGGAATGAATTGAGGGAACTGCTCCGTATCCCTGCGGCGGGAACAGATGCGGATGCAGTTTTTTCTCCTGCTCCTGATGTCTGGATACACAGACGGGACATGGTGGAACCGTTACTGTTATTATATGGTTTTACAAATGAAGAAATGGAGACTTTTTTTGACGGTATGAAAAAGTCCGGAATACCTAGGATACGGCTTACTGCAATGGCTACGGTGCATAACTTAAGGTGGTCTTTCAGGGCACTGTATCAGGAACTGCGGTCAGAAGCTGATGCCATGGCAGGTGCATAACGGCATAGTGTAATGACATAGCATAATGGCATAGCATAGAAGGGAAAAAGATGGATTATATTATCGCAATACTTCTTATACTTATTGTAATACTTAATATCATCATAATAATACGGAGCTTCGCTGACAAAAAAACAGAAGTCCTGAAGCTTCAGGATGTCCAGGATGAATGTGACGGCATCAGGCGGGACATTGAGGATCATGTAAGCCGTGAGATGTCTGCGTTAAGGAGCGAGCAGGGGCAGAAGAATTCTGAACTGAAGCAGGAGTTGATTACATCCCAGGCCTCTTTCAAACAGGATATTATGTCGTCACAAGCGGCTTTTAAGCAGGATATTATGACTTCCCAGTCCGCACTTAAGCAGGATGTCATGAATTCACAGGGGACACTTAAGCAGGAACTTACTGCTTCATCGGTAGCACTCAAGGATGATCTTACATCATCCTCGGCAAAACTGAAAGAAGAACTGGTGACCGCTCAGGACAGACTGGGAAGCAAGCTTACAGAGTCCCAGAAATCCAGCCAGGAGTCCATGAATGAGCTTATAAAGCTCAAACTTGATACTTTGGATTCTGTAATGAAGAAGCAGACGGAGGATATGGAGCGCAGCCTTTCCGAGATAAAAGAAGGTACTGCCAGGGAAGTAAAGGGATTCAAAGAGGAGACAAATGAGTCCATAAAAAATCTTCGCGAGAGTACGGAAAGAAATCTTACGGAAATAAGAAACAATAATGACAGGAAAATATCTGAGCTTAATGAGAATAATGAAAAGCGTCTTAAGGAACTGGGCGACAGGACGGACAAGAGGCTTGAGGAGATAAAGGGTGTAGTAGAAGAAAAACTTACAGATACTTTAAACAAGCGCATAAATGAGTCCTTCAAGAATGTAAGCGACCAGCTGGAGCAGGTTTATAAGGGGCTTGGTGAAATGAAGAGTCTTGCCGGAGATGTGGGCGGACTCAAGCAGGTGCTTTCCGGTGTCAAGACCAGAGGAATACTCGGCGAGTATCAGCTGGGGGCTATTCTTTCCGAAATATTAAGTCCCGAACAGTATGAGACGGATGTGGCTACAATTCCCGGTAGCAGCAACAGGGTAGAGTATGCCATAAAGCTTCCCGGAAATGATGGCGGGTGCATATACCTGCCCATAGATTCAAAATTTCCGGGCGATTCCTATCGCCAGCTGCAGGATGCATATGACAGTGCGGACAGAAGTGCAATAGAAACGGCTAAAAAAGCATTGATAACAGTGATGAAGCAGGAAGCAAAGGATATAAGGGAAAAGTATGTTGCTGTACCTTATACCACGAATTTTGGTATAATGTTTCTTCCGTTCGAAGGATTGTATTCCGAAGCGGTAAATTTAGGAATGGTTGAGATCCTTCAGAAGGAATATCAGGTAAATATCGTAGGCCCAAGTACCATGGGTGCGATGTTAAGCAGCCTGCAGATGGGATTCAGGACCCTGGCCATTCAGAAACGAAGCGATGAGGTCTGGAAAGTTCTTGCGGATGTTAAGACTGAGTTTGACAAATTTTCCGAGCAGCTGGTTAAGATGCAGAAGCACCTTGACCTTACCAGTAAGGATCTGGACGCCTTGATGACTACCCGTACCAAGGCGCTGACCAGAAAGCTATCATCTGTCCAGACGCTGGAGCAGCAGGATATAAATGTGCTGCCCGGTATGGTGACAGATTTTAATGATGATGAAGATGTATCAGGCTCAATTACGGTAGATCCGGTTGATGATGATACAGAATAAGGATTGATATATGGTTTTTAGTTCGATGATATTTTTATGGGTGTTTTTGCCTTTGACTCTTGTTCTGTCAAGAGTTTTCAGGGGCCGGGTCTGTAACCTGCTGCTGCTTGCGGCAAGTCTTGTTTTCTATGCATGGGGAGAGCCGGTGTATGTTCTTCTTATGATCTTTTCCATACTCTTTAATTATGTGACAGGACTGCTTATCGGCAAGGCTGAAGAGTCGTCAAAATTAACGTTAAAAAAGACTTGGTTGATACTTGGAATTGTCGGGAACATCTTATTATTGGGCTATTATAAATACTGCGATTTTTTCATCGGTATCCTGAATGACACTTTTTTCAGAAATGCGCCACTTGAACTGAAATACATTTCTCTGCCCATCGGTATATCGTTTTTTACTTTCCAGGCTATGAGTTACATCATAGATCTGTACAGGGGAAAGTATCCGGCACAGAAAAATCTGTTCAGCCTTGCACTGTATATTTCATTTTTCCCGCAGCTGATAGCCGGTCCCATAGTCCGTTATGAGGATATGGAAGCGCAGCTGTCCAAACGTGATGTTAATGCAGATCTTACAATAGAAGGTTTCAGGCGTTTTATATATGGTCTTGCAAAGAAGGTGATAATCTCCAATACCCTTGCCCAGACTACGGCGTATTTCTGGAGTATGGAGGGGGAGCAGATGGCTCCACTTTATGCCTGGACCAGCGCGATATTCTATACACTGCAGATATACTATGATTTTTCCGGATATTCCGATATGGCTATCGGTCTGGGTAAAATGTTTGGTTTTACCATTCCGGAGAATTTTAATTATCCCTATATGTCAGCTTCTGTCAGCGAGTTCTGGCGCAGATGGCATATGACATTAGGCGCATGGTTCAGGGAGTATGTTTATATTCCGTTGGGTGGCAGCAGAAAGGGTAAGGTTAGAACCTGTATAAATCTTGCGATAGTTTTTTTCCTGACGGGACTCTGGCATGGGGCAGCATACCAGTTTGTGCTCTGGGGAATCTATTATGCGTTCTTTATGGTGATAGAGAGGGCATTCCTGAAAAAATGGCTGGATAAGCACCGGATCGTGGGACACATATATACATTGTTTGTTGTTGTGATCGGCTGGGTGATGTTTTCTACTACGACAGCCCAGAATGCGATATATGTTCTGGGAAAGAAGATGTTCCTTATATATGATGCGCCGGAGCTTGTTCCGTATGTGACCTACAGGTTCCTTTCTGCAAAGAAAGTCATAATAGGGATTCTTGCTATTATCGGATGCGGGCCGCTGCAGCTTGCAGGACAGAAGCTTAACCTTACCGAGAAATGGAAGGGCAGCATAGCGGAACTGATATTCTGCGGACTGATATTTGTTTACTGCGTGATAACCCTTGCGGCCGGAACTTATAATCCCTTTATATATTTCAGGTTCTAGGTGAGGGACAGTGAAAATAATCGTTGTTGATCTGTGATAAAAAGGTTGTATTAAAGAATGAAAAAAAGCGTAAAAATATGCTGGATTGTCATGATGGTAATTTTTCTTTTCCTGCCATATCCCTTATGGCTGGTGCTTTCGCCTGTCCTGGCGGACGCTGATCCTACAGGTGAGGGAAGGCCTCTGGCAGTGTGGCCGGGAGAGGAAACTGCCCTGTCTGAATATCCGGGAGCAGTGACATCATATATTGAAGACCATCTGCCCTTCAGGAGCCAGCTGATCACGGCAAATAATTCAATAGACATGTATGCTTTCCGTGAAGGCGAAATAGGAAAAGTAATAGTGGGAAAAAATAATTTCCTCTATTTTAACAGCGAAACCGAAGGCGATCCCCTGTCAGACTATACCGGGGAGAATCTCCTGACGGAAGAGGAGCTGGCAAAGATCTGTGCGGACCTGACCGCAACAAGTGATGAACTGAAAGCAAGGGGAACCACGCTTGTATTTTTGTTCATTCCAAACAAATCTACGATTTATCCGGAATATATGCCGGAAAGGTATGGAACACATGCGGATCCCAGCTGTATGCAGCAGATAGAGGATTATCTGCGGGCAAACTCGGATCTTGTGATAATCGATCCCACGGAAGCAATGCTTGCACAAAAGGCGGAAGATGAGGATAATGGTACGTGTAAGGATATTTATTTCCGCTATGATACTCATTGGAACCACAGGGGGGCCTATGTGACAGCCGGAGTTTTATTGGATGAGCTGTGTGGCATAAAGACTGCCGATCTTGATGATCTGGAGCAGGCGCCAATGGGATATGCGGCAGACCTTGAACGGCTGATAAAGATGACAGATGTTCTCGGTGAAGATACGGAATATCAGTTAAGCGGCTATGTGGATCGGACACCGGAAATAATTGAATATCATATTTTTTCGGAGCCTGATTCAAAGATACTGCGTCTTATGACGGACAGGGAAGAAGGAGATACACTGGTAATAAAATGTGATTCATTCTCCGGATTTTACTATTACATGGCAGGGGCGTTTAAATATACTTATGTGGCGACGCATGATAATTATGACCTGCCGCTGATACAGACCACTAAGCCAAAGTATCTGATATGGGAGTCGGCAGAAAGATACCTGCCGGAGAGACTGCTTGCCTGGGATGAGACATCACCGCTTGCGGAAGAAGGAAAATAAAGCGGATCTGTGTCCGGGTTGAACTGTAAAGCCGTATAGATGCGGCAGAAGGAGGAATTATGATAGGTATTATTTGTGCAATGGAGCTTGAGATTGAGAAGATCAGGGAGGGCATGACTGACATAACAGAAGAAAAACATGCCGGTGTTGTTTATACCCTGGGAAAGAAAAAGGGAGCAGATGTGGTAATGGCCGTGAGCGGTGCCGGAAAGGTTTTTGCGGCAATCTGCACCCAGGCTATGATTGACAATTTTCACCCCGAGGTGATACTGAACGTGGGAGTGGCAGGAAGCCTTAGTACGGATCTTTCCATAGGTGACATCGTGATGGCCGAACAGCTGGTGCAGCACGATATGGATGTGACGGCACTGGGCTTAAAAAAGGGCCAGCTTTACGGCAGTGATTACAGGTTCTTCCCTGCAAATTCCAAAGTCATAGACCTTATAAAGGAATGCCTGGAACTGGTTAACCTTGAGCGCGAAAAGGAAGGGAAAAAGGCCCTTCATGCCATAAAGGGAACAGTTGCTTCCGGTGATATCTTCGTGGCTGACAGCGGGCTTAAGAAGTCCATAGTAGACGAATTCCAGGCGGTTGCCTGCGAGATGGAAGGCGCGGCCATAGCACAGGTGTGCTGCGTAAATGAAGTCAGGTTTGGCGTGGTCAGGGCCATATCGGATTCGGCAAACGAGGATTCTACAATGGATTACGGTGAATTCAGCAGGATGGCAGCAGACAATACTGCCGAACTGGTGGATATGTTTATCGGAAGGTATGGTAAGTGATCTGAATACCGTGCAAAACGGTAATACATGCCTAACTTGCAATAGATATATCTAATTTGCGTTAGACAAAATAACCAAAAATAGTCGTGCATTATGCACGGCTTTTGTTTACTTTTTCGACGTTTAATGGTAAGATAGCAAGCGACATATTTTGTACTTGCATAATGGTGTCGGGTTCTTTTTTTCTGTTCTTGGCATCATAAAATTTAATAAGGAGGAAATAAATATGGCAAGAAGCAAGAAGACGATGGATGGTAACGAAGCTGCCGCACATGCTGGTTATATCTTTACAGATACAGCTGCCATCTATCCCATCACCCCGTCATCACCTATGGCGGAACACACCGACGAGTGGGCAACTCAGGGCAGGAAGAACTATTTCGGCAAGACGGTTAAGATCGTCGAGATGGAATCCGAAGCAGGTGCTTCCGGTACTGTACACGGTTCACTGGTAGCCGGTGCACTCACATCAACTTACACAGCATCTCAGGGTCTTCTTCTTATGATCCCGAACCTGTATAAGATAGCCGGTGAGAGACTCCCGGGCGTTGTAAATGTGGCTGCACGTTGTATCGCATCACATGCACTTAATATCTTCGGTGATCACTCCGATGTATATGCCTGCAGACAGACAGGCTGTGCAATGCTTTGCGAGTCTTCCGTTCAGGAAGTTATGGACCTTACACCTGTTGCATATCTTGCAGCTATCAAGGGACGTCTTCCTTTCATTAATTTCTTTGATGGTTTCCGCACTTCTCACGAGATTCAGAAGATCGATATCTGGTCAAATGAGGATTTCGATGACATCATCGATATGAAGGCTATCGAGGAGTTCAGAGCAGGTGCTCTTAATCCTAATCACCCTCGTGAAATGGGATCCGCTCAGAACCCTGATATCTTCTTCCAGTCAAGAGAGTCTTGCAACACTGCTTATGATGAGCTTCCTGCTATCGTTCAGGAATACATGGACAAGATCAATGCTAAGATCGGTACAGATTACAAGCTTTTCAACTACTATGGTGCTGCTGATGCAGAGCATGTAATAGTTGCAATGGGATCTGTTAACGATACTATCGAAGAGACTATCGATTATCTTGCTGCAAAGGGCGAGAAGGTTGGTCTTATCAAGGTAAGACTTTACAGACCTTTCTCTGTAGAAGCATTCTTAGGTGCTATCCCTGCAAGCGTAAAGACTATCTCTGTACTTGACCGTACAAAGGAGCCCGGATGTATCGACGAGCCTCTGGCACTTGATGTTAAGAGTGCACTTATGAGTGATGACAAGTTCGCAGGCGTTAAGGTATTCACAGGCCGTTATGGTCTTGGTTCAAAGGATACTACACCCGAGCAGATCGTTGCTGTATATCACAACACAGATAAGAAGAAATTCACACTTGGTATCAACGATGATGTTACACATCTTTCACTTGATGCAGGTGAGCCTCTTGTTACAACTCCTGAAGGAACAGTTTGCTGTAAGTTCTGGGGTCTCGGTGCAGACGGTACAGTCGGCGCAAACAAGAACTCCATCAAGATCATCGGTGACAACACAGACATGTTCGCACAGGCATACTTTGATTATGATTCAAAGAAGTCTGGCGGTATCACAATGTCTCACTTAAGATTCGGTAAGAAGCCCATCAAGTCTACTTACCTTATCCATAAGGCTAATTTCGTAGCATGCCACAATGCTGCATACGTAAGAAAGTACAACATGGTTCAGGAGCTTGTTGACGGTGGTACATTCCTCCTCAACTGCCCTTGGGAAGGCGAAGAGCTTGACAGCCATCTTCCCGGCCAGGTTAAGAAGTACATCTATGACCACAAGATCAAGTTCTATACCATCAACGGTACAAAGCTTGGTATCGAGTCCGGCATGGGACCTACAAGAATCAATACTATTCTTCAGTCCGCATTCTTCAAGCTTACAGGCATCATCCCTGAGGAGAAGGCTATCGAGCTTATGAAGGCTGCCGCTAAGAAGACCTATGGTCTTAAGGGTGATGACGTAGTTCAGAAGAACTGGAATGCTATCGACCTCGGTGCTACCGGCGTCGTAGAAGTTAAGGTTCCTGATTCATGGGCTAACGGTGCTGACGAAGGTCTTGATTATCCTAAGGCTACAAAGGGAAGCAAGGAAGTTCAGGATTTCGTAAACAACATCCAGATCCCTGTATCTTCACAGGAAGGTAACAGCATCCCTGTATCCGTAACAATGACTTACACTGATGGTTCTACACCTTCAGGTACAGCAGCATTCGAGAAGCGCGGAGTTTCCGTAGCAGTTCCCGTATGGAATCCTGATACCTGTATCGAGTGTCAGCAGTGCTCTTATGTATGTCCTCACGCAGCTATCCGTTCCGTTGCTCTTACTGATGAAGAAGCAGCTAAGGCTCCTGAAGGCATGCAGCTTAAGGAACTTACAGGTATGCCCGGATACAAGTTCTCCATCGTTGTATCTCAGATGGACTGCCTTGGATGCGGATCTTGTGCAAATGTTTGTCCTGCTAATAAGGCTCCTAAGAATGTTGAGGCCGGTGTTAAGACTCTTGCTATGCAGACTCTTGATGATGCACTCAAGGCACAGCAGAAGTACTTCGATTTCGCTGTAGAGCTTGATGAGAAGGCAGAAGTAATAAGCAAGTTCGGAATGGATACCGTTAAGGGATCACAGTTCAGACAGCCTTATCTTGAGTTCTCAGGCGCATGCGCAGGCTGCGGTGAGACGCCTTATGCTAAGCTCGTTACACAGCTGTATGGTGACAGAATGTACATTGCAAATGCAACCGGATGCTCATCCATCTGGGGTAACTCTTCACCTTCAACACCTTACACAACCAACAAGAAGGGTCAGGGTCCTGCATGGGCTAACTCACTCTTCGAGGATAACGCAGAGTTCGGTTTCGGTATGTATCTTGCACAGAAGACACTCCGCGGCAATGTAAAGGATGAGGTTGAGGCACTTGCTGCTGAGACATCTGATGCTAACATCAAGGCTGCTATCGATGAGTACCTTGCTACATTCGATGAGACCTTAAAGAATACTGAAGCTACAGACAAGCTCCTTGCTGCTATCGCAAATGATTCCAGCGCACATGCTAAGGAGATCATCAAGAACAAGGATTACGCTGCTAAGAAGTCACAGTGGATCTTCGGTGGTGACGGATGGTCATTCGATATCGGATTCGGTGGTCTCGACCACGTACTTGCTTCCGGTGAGGATGTAAACGTATTCGTATTCAACACTGAGGTTTACTCAAATACCGGCGGACAGTCTTCAAAGGCTACTCCTATCGGTGCCGTTGCTCAGTTCGCTGCAGGCGGTAAGGCTATCAAGCAGAAGGATCTTGCAGGTATAGCAATGAGCTACGGTTATGTATACGTTGCACAGGTTGCAATGGGTGCTAATCCTAACCAGCTCGTTAAGGCTATCAAGGAAGCTGAGAGCTATCATGGACCTTCACTCATCATTGGTTATGCTCCTTGTATCAACCACAGAATTAAGGCTGGTATGGGCGCTGCTATGGCAGAAGAGAAGAAGGCTGTTGATGCTGGTTACTGGCATCTGTTCAGGTTCAATCCTACTGCTGAGAAGAAGTTCACTCTTGATTCCAAGGCTGCAACAGTTCCTTACGCTGACTTCATCGGCGGAGAAGCTCGTTACACCGCTCTTTCCAAGGTTAATAAGGAGAAGGCAGGAGAGCTCTTCAAGGAAGCAGAAGAGGCTGCAAAGGAGAGGTTTACTCACCTTTCAAATCTCGTTGAACTGTATTCAAAGAACTAAGCTGAAAACAGTTTCATAGCTAATACTTAATTAAAAGATCCGGCGGGCAAAAATGTCCGCCGGATTTTGACGTTCGAGATCAGATATGATAAAATGGGACAGTATGGTTGCGTTGAGTGTTTTTGTTATGAACCCGGCGCAGCTATGTGGAGATACGCTAATTGTCACTGATCATTAAGGAGGAAAACAATGGACAATAACGGCTACAACAATTATGGAAATCAGGGCGGCCCTATGAATAACGGATATCAGGGTGGTATGCCTAACGGAAATTATGGTTATAATGGCGGAATGCCTCAGGAGCCGAAGCAGAGCAGTGGTTTTGCTATTACGTCTCTTGTATGTGGCATAGTTTCAATTGTATGCTGCTATTGTACAATGGGTATTACCATTATTCCTGCAATAATGGCTATAATCTTTGGTGTTGTTGCACAGAAGAAGGGTCAGTCAAAGGGCCTTAGTATAGCAGGTATCATCTGTGGCATTGTAGGTCTTCTGCTGTCAGCCGGCATGCTGATTTATATAATCTTTGTTGGCGGAGTTACATTCCTTGAGGCATTTTCTCAGTATATGTAAATTGCCGGATATGTAAGTTAATACAATCAGAAAACCGAAGGTAT
>JAGBLN010000037.1 GCA_017635395.1 Lachnospiraceae bacterium | reverse complement strand
TTTCGAAAAAGTACACCTTTTCGAAAAAGTACACCTTTCCGAAAACAGGTACAATGCTTATTTTTTTGTCTTATATTTCCTTGCTTTATCATAAAATGTCGTCTGAGCCATTCCGCACTCCTGTGCAGCTTTATTTATAGTGATTTCCTTATTGATCCACTTTATATAGACTTCCCCGAAATTTTCCGGCAGCGGATCAGGCTTACGGCCAAGATGAACCCCGTTTATTCTGGCTGCGGCAATGCCCTCTGCCTGCCTTTTGCGGATATTGCTTCTCTCGTTCTCTGCCGCATAACTCAAAAGTGCCAGTACCAGATCGGAAATGAGTGTTCCCAGCAGATCCTTTCCGCATCTTGTGTCCAGAATCGGCATATCGATCACCACGATATCTACATCTTTTTCTTTTGTTATCAACCTCCACTGTTCCAGTATTTCTTCATAATTCCTTCCAAGACGGTCAATACTCATTACATACAGGACGTCACCTGCCTTCATCTTACTGATAAGCTTTTTATAGACAGGTCTGTTAAAATCCTTGCCGGACTGTTTTTCTTCGTATATATTTTCAAGCGGTACACCGGCTTCACGCATTGCGATAATCTGTCTGTCCTCATTTTGATCACTGCTGCTCACACGCACATACCCGAATGTTCTTCCTTCAGTTTTCATGTTATTGTTCATCTTTTTTCCTCCGTAAATTTAATAAACCGGCGTATCAGTCGAGCGGTAGCGAAGAAATTGCCCTGCCCGGTCCGTCAGGTTTACGTTCGGCGTAAGCCAAAAATTTCCTTATGTTGCCCGCGCAATACAAAAAAAGAGCGGAATATATCCGCCCTCATAAAAGAGATTTTATTTATTTTTCCTTCTGCATCACTTCACTATCGCGTCAATTATCTCAGTCTTGACTACCTTTTTCGTGCCGTAATCTATCAGCCCGAAGCCCTGGGTTGAATCCGTGCTTACCTCAAACACGTTATTGTCCCAGGCTACCGTGCACATTCCCAGGTCCTTAGCCGCCTTTGTAAAATAATCATAGTACAGTACACGCTGATCGTCATTGCCCTTGTTCATCGCCCCATACTCGTCTATGACCACTCCTACTCCCTTTGCAACAAACCTGTCATATACGGCATTAAGCGCAGTATCATTTGCTCTCTTCGCATTATCATCGAACACTGTCGTACCATTAGGATTTCCGGCAAAATCATAGGGCAGGTACATATGCACTGCCACCAGAAGCCGGTCATTAACATTATCGGAAGGCAGTTTAAATCCTGCATCCACAGTAGGCTCATACGCATCATCATATGACGCTACTATAAGAAACCGTTCTTTATTTTTTCCACCCGAATTACGTACACTGTCCACAAAGATCTGGTTGCACTCATTTATACATTCCATAGCTTCCAGGCACTCCGGTACGTTTTTATCATACCACCATTCATTGTTCCTGCCCACAAGCCTCGGCTCGTTTATGGACTCAAAAATAAGCTTTTCATCATAGTCGGCAAATCTTTTCGAAATCTGCGACCACACGGCAACCATATACAATTCGGATTGTTCCAGCTTGTCTTTCGTAGGATAATAATAGTCCTCCGTGACATCATGATGCACATCAAGTATTACATACATATCCCTGTCATATGCATAGTCCACAACCTCCTGCACCCTGTCCATCCACCTGCTGTCAACAGTGTAATCACTATCTATATGATCATGCCACGACACAGGGATCCTTATGGTAGTAAAGCCCGCATTATTCACAGCCTCTATAAGCTCAGGTGTAGCCTTGACACCACACCATGCACCCTCATAGTCCATTTTATCGCCTACCCAGCTGCAATTGGTAGCATCAAGCGCATTGCCCAGATTCCAGCCGTACCCCATGCTTTTCACGAATTCAACGGATGATATATCACCGACCTCTGTAGCTGTATCATTTCCGGCCGCCTCTTCCTGAACGTCTTCCGCATCGTTTTCTATAGAGTTTTCAGCGGTACTTTCTGCAGGACCGTTTTCAGTGGAAGCTGCATCATTTTTTTCCGAAGAGCTTCCGTCAGATCCCAGATCCGAGCGTATTCCTCTGGGTGCTTCAGTACTCCCTTCCTGATCACCGGTATCTTCACTCTGTAATCCGCTCGCTGCAGTACCTTTACCGCCATTGTCACAGCCGTATAAAAACATGGAACATGACAGCATCGCTGCCATCAATATGCTTATTATCCTTTTGCCGGTTTTGATCCTGCTCATTGTCATGCCACTCCTGAAGATTCCCTATTCTTCGTTCCGAAACAAAGTATTCTCAGCTTATTGATAAAAATAAACCGGATCCCAGCCGTAATCCTGATATCCCTCTATAGGTGCACCGCAAAATCTGGCATAATCACCGACTATCTGGAATCTCTTCTCTGCCTCCAGCTCGTCATCAGCCATAGCCTCCACGAATGCGTCGTATCTGTCGCCAAAGAGTTCCTTTGCACTGTCATCAAAATCAGAACCGTCTGCAACAACTTCATGGCTTACAGCCTCATAGCTGCCGTCATCATTTTTTACCAAATGCATAACTCCGGGATAAGATCCGCCTGAAACGCAGAGCAAAATATTATTCTCATCAAGATCATAATTCGTGAGCCAGAATATACCGTAAACTTTTATATCAGCTTCGTCGCTTTCGTCAGTATCAACGAAAATTGCATAGGGAATGCTCACATCACAAGCCTCATAATTTCCGGCATATTCATCTACCATGAACCGGTATACAGCCTCCTCGATCATATCACTGCCCGGATAAACATATGCCGGCAGTCCCACAATCACTTCGTTATCCGACTTTGCATCCTCGCCGCCCCATATCATCTCATCAGCTACAGCCTGTAAGTCAAAGCCGTCACCGTCACTGTTCAGTACTGCGGAAAGCGCATACTGTGTCTCGGCAGCCTCGTCATACCATGTGATGAGGTCAACAGCCTCGCCGTCACCTGCATATCTGTAAAACTTTCCGCTAAGTCCTGCATCCTGCCACTTGGGGCTTGCTATGTCATCCTCAACAGTCCACTCGTAATACAATCCTGAGATATCATCTGTTGTCCCCAGCTGTGCCCTGAAACTATATGATATATCTTCCATGGTAAACTGTGCCTCTACCAGTGCACCGGGCTTATCTCCGGGCTGAATGACACCGCCTTCATCCATTACCCGCCATAACACATCTTCTGCCTCTGTGGGAAGTGTAAGAAGTGCCGGAGCATATGTTGCTGCTTCAGCATCTGTAATGCCATCCCTCCAGGGATTAGCCATTCCAAAATTTCCCTCCGGATCTTCTGTTTCCTCTGTTGCTACCTCACCATCGGCAGGAACATCCACCAATACCTCACCGCTGTTACATCCTGTGCATAAAGCAGCGCATACACCTGTTGCCAGTAATGTGATCAAAACTCTGTTTTTCATACTCCCTCCTTTTTGCTCTTTTGCATCATAAAAATAATAAATATAATACAACATTTATCAGCTAACATAAAGTAAAACAATATTGGCATTTCAGCTAATAAATTTAAGCCGGTTATGGTGAAATATAAATAACTACAGGCACTGCTTTGTGCTATACTGAACATAAGAAATCTACACACTCCCACCTATGAAAGGCATTCATAGTGTGAAAAATTGCTCAACAAGGAGGATTATCATGACATATTCAAAGACTGCAAATTTATGGTCAGAAAAACTCGACAAAAACGATCCCCTGTACAAAGAACTTTCGGACTTTATCACGGAAAAAAATGAAGACGAGATAGAAGACCGTTTTTATAAGGAATTATCCTTCGGAACCGCAGGTTTAAGAGGCAAATGCGGCGTCGGAACAAACAGAATGAACCGTTTTACCGTTGGCCGTGCAACCCAGGGAATTGCAGACTATATAAACAATGCATACGCAGATAAGAACTGTACTATCACCGCTGAAAAGTCAGTTGTCATAGCTCACGACCCCAGATATTTTTCAAGGGAATTTTCTATGCTGGCCGCCTGCATACTGGCCGCCAATGGCATAAAGTCATATATATTCCCGGACCTGCGCCCCACTCCCGAACTTGCATTCATGGTACGGTATCTGGGCACTGTTTCCGGCATAAACATAACCGCTTCCCACAATCCCCAGGCTTACAACGGTTACAAAGCCTACTGGCATGACGGCTGTCAGGTTAGTTCGGATGTGGCTGACGGAATGACAAAATGCATAAACGCTGTAGATTATTTTGACGGCGTCCGCATAGCAGAAAATACCGACTTTCTTACAGCTTATGACTGGGATATGGTCAAAAAGCTGACCGACGAATATATGAAAACCGGAAAAGTCACTATGCTTGACGAGAGTTATGACCGCCTCTATTTAGACAAGATAGAATCAATATCGATCCATTCAGGCGATGATCTGAATACGGACATTCCCATCATCTACACACCATTAAACGGTGCCGGCAGCATACCCTTTATGCAGATGATGAAGGAGCGGGGCTTTACAAACTGTCAGGTTGTACCAGAACAGAAGGATCCCGATCCCGAATTTACCACCGTTGGATACCCTAATCCCGAAGATCCAAAAGCGTTCAAGCTTGCTGAAGAGCTTGGACATAATACGGGTGCAGAGCTCCTTATGGCTACTGATCCCGATTCTGACAGGTTTGCCATAGAGCTGATGGATAAAGACGGAAATTATGTTCCCCTTAACGGAAACCAGACAGGCTACATCCTTGTTAATTACATACTGGACGGCCACAAGAGTGCAGGCACACTGCCTGAAAATGTGGCTATGGTGCGTTCCATCGTTACCTCCACAATGTCTTCAAAGATAGCAGCCTCATATGGCATTAAGATGTACGAATCCCTTACCGGATTCAAGAACATCTGCGGACTCATTCCCTTCATAGAAGATAAGAATGAGAAATACCTTTTCGGTTATGAAGAATCCGTCGGCTACAGTGCCTGTGCAGACATCCGCGACAAGGACGGCATAAGCGCAGGAATGCTTGTTGCTGAGGCTGCCGCTTATTACAGCAAAAAGGGGCTGACTCTTTTCGAAGTCCTTGATTCACTTTATCAGAAATACGGCTATTACGCAGAAGATGAACCGAACATCATTCTTGAAGGAAGCGAAGGTGCCGCAAGAATCGGCCGCATGATGGAGCATATTAAGAATAATCCCCTTACGGAAGTGGCAGGCTTCAAAGTAACCCGCTGCCTTAATTATAATTCCGGAAGCGTAGAAGATATCAGCAATCCTGAAAATATAATACCTGCAACCAACGCATTCAGGTATTTCCTTGATGACGGTTCAGAGAACCCCGACACCTGGTTCGCCATCCGCCCTTCAGGAACAGAACCGAAGATAAAATTCTATTTTTATACAAAACAGGACAGCAGAGATAAAGCACTGCAGGTAAATGAGAAGATCAAAAATGCAGTGCTTGAAATATTAAAGTCGGTTGAATAAAACTGTTAACTCAGAGCTGATCAATCTTCCCCTACCAGATGCACAGTTCTATACTCATGCCCTGTAGCGGGAAGAAACTTTTCCAGGACATCCGCGGTCTTCATTTTAAGGCTTGATGTACAGACACAGGGATGGCATCCAAGTTCATCCCCTGCCAGTACATCCTCGTCTATCAGGAGATGAACCATATGTTCTTTATCATTCATCAGTCCCATGATGCTGACTGCTCCCGGCTCAATGTCCAGGAATTTCAGCATGTCCTCGGGGCTTGCAAAAGATAGCCTTGCAGAACCGATCTGGGATGACAGCTCCTTTGTTTTGAATTTCTTATCTCCCGGCATCATCAAAAGATAGAAATCTGTCTTCTGCCTGTTGCAGAGAAACAGGTTCTTGCATATCAGCACGCCAAGGATTGCATCTATCTCGTTGCAGGCATCCATATTATCTGCAGGCTCATGATCTGTACGGTAATATTCAATCCCCAGCTCATCCAGGAAATCATATGTCCTTACTTCTCGCTGTAAACGGCCTTCATTATTCTCTGGCCTGCCCTTAAATAATTCCATTTGTCTCTATCTCCCTTTATCTTTCCAAAATCAGATTTGTTTTTACGAATCTACGTATATCTATTTATCCATACCCAACCACTGTATAAATGCCGTTTTATCACTGCTGTTATATCCCGCCTTTTCATAAAACCTAAGCGTCTCAGGCTTCTTAGAACCGGTAAGTAGCATCATCTTATAGCAGTTCTCCTGCTCTGCAATCTTCCTTGCATAATCCAGGCATTCACCTGCATACCCCTTTTTCCTATAGTCAGCATGGGTAACGACGTTCTCTACGAAGGCATATGATCTTACATTCCTAGTCAGATTTGGAATAATAACACATACACATGAAGAGACTATCTTTCCGTCTATTTCATTTACAAGCAAGTGATGGTTCCTATCCTCAATTATCTGAGTCCATGTATTTTCAAGATGCAGATCCGACTCGGGTATACTGTCTTCATGCAGGAACAAATACAGCTCCAGCAGAGCATTAAGGTCTTCTTTTTTGGCTTCTCTTACCATATTACCCCCTCCAGGTTCCTGCTGTAAATTTTTATTAACATCTTTTCCGGATAATGTATCCCTATTTGTTATTCTTCCAGGGCCTGGCTTTATCTATCCATCCGTTGTTCTTCCAGTACTTGTAGTCGGTGTACTCCGGATCGATTTTCCCAAGATTTGTCTGCATCATCCTGACCATATAAAACTTTGCCTTTGTTATCAGTGAAGTCCCGGCAGGTTTTGTATAATCAATTTTTTTGAACCTGTCTGCCTCCTTATACAGCCTGCCCGCAAATGCCGCCCTCTTCTTTTCCGGGATCCTGTTCCAGTCGATATCGGACATCAGCTTGAATGTTATAAGTCTGATATCGCTGACACCCCACCAGGAAAGACTGTCCTTTATATCCTTTGCTGCGGATTTATCACCGGATCCGAGAGCCTGGGTTATTACTACTGCCCGCTTTCCGAACATTTCCTTTGCAGGGCGGTGCGGCATCCAGCGATAGCCAAAATGATCCAGCATAGCCTTCATAGCACCCGTTGCATGGAAAACATATGTAGGTGATGTAAATACCAGTAAATCAGCCTCAAGCAGGGCTTTTTCTATCTTTTCGACATACTCCCTGTCCTTGCACTTATGTTCATCCTTTAAAAAGCAGGTTGTGCAGCCCACACAGAACGAAGGACAGTCCTTCGGAAGATAAAACTCTGTTATCTCCGCGCTGTCCCTCAGATGCTCCAGGAAGAGTTCCTTTAGTCTGTATGTTACGCCCTTCTTCTCAGTTCCGTTTATGACTGTTATCTTCATAATGCGGTCTACTCCTTAGATCCGTCATCCGGTCCGTTAAACAGCTCATGAAGCTGTTCCCGCATCTTTTCACGCCTCTTGCGCTTCGCCTTTATAAGCACTACTGCGAGCAAGACAATCAAAGCAAGAAAGATCACAATGCCAAACATCCTTGCGATCACAAAACCATACGATAACATTTCCATATTTGCTTCCAATTTTTTCCTCCCCCACCGCTCTTACTGTGCCCTTTTGTACAGAACCTTATCCGTCATATTATATTCCGCATCTATGACAGGAATATCTACCGGTAATGCTCCGCCCGGCACTCCGTCTCCAAAGCATGCGCAAAGAGCTGCCGGAAGATTCGGTACATAGGCGCTTCCTGCCCCGCTTGCTGCGGGTACGGAACGCATTACACCTGAGCAGTATGCAAGAAGGACTGCATCAGCCTCCATAAACCGCCCGGCATCATAAGGAAGCTGTGACGAAACCACTATCGTAGTCTTGCCGGCTGCCTTTCTTCCTGCAATTATCTGGTCAAAATAGCCCGTGGAAAAACCGTCATCAGTATTTGGATCAAGGCAGTCTGCGTTATATATTCTGGACACAAGTATCACATGATCAGCCTGAACAGCCTGTGCCACCTGGACATCCCCCGCCTCCCTGGTATTCTTCTGCATAGTAACACTTACGCCATCATTAAGTTTTCCTTCAGCCTTGAGCTTTGTTTCAGCCATGGTCCAGGCCTCGCTCCTGCTGGCACACGCGTCCGCAAAAAGTATATATACACTCTCCCCGGCCTTGGGCGTAATAGGGAATGCGGATTTTTCATTCTTCACAAGAGTAAGGGACTTAGCTGCAGTCTGCCATGCCACATTGCGATGCGCCGGGCTGCCAACATTCGCAACTGTCTGTGCTATCTGAGCATCTGTCAGATTAAAGTCCTTCTTGTCCAGCAGGCCGTACTTTTCCTTAAGCTTAAGTATCCTGCGTACGGAAGCATTTACCTGTGCCTCGCTGATGCGTCCGTCTTTTACCATAGCCACAGCACTCTCCATTATACGTTCCGTCTCATGGAACTTGTTCGTATCAGTAACGATAGGAAGCAGTATCATGTCTACACCTGCATTTATGGACATGCATATCACATCATCTGTATTAAAATTATCTGAGATAGCAGCCATATCCAGACCGTCAGTAACTATCACTCCTTCAAACCCCATATCATTCCTGAGGATTCCTGTCATGATAGTTCGGCTCATTGTAGCCGGGAGATATACAGGCTCGCCTGTAGTCTTGGATATGTAAGTTTCTTTTTCAATCTGAGGATACTGGATATGTGCAGTCATTATCATATCCGCTCCCTCATTGATCGCAGCCTGGAAAGGTACAAGATCAGATTTCTTTAAGGAATCATAGCTCTCGTTTATGCAGGGAAAACCAGTATGGGAATCCGTATCGGTATTGCCATGTCCCGGGAAATGCTTCAAAGTTGCGATAGTACCTGTATCATGCAGTCCCTGCATATATGCTATACCGTACTTAGCAGCCACATCCGGATCATCGGAAAAAGACCTGATGCCTATGATCGGATTATTCGGATTCCGGTTAACATCCATTACCGGCGCAAAATCCGTATTGATGCCAAGAGACTTCATTTCATCACCGAATACTGCCGCCATTTTCCGGGCATACTGAGGATCGCCCGTAGCAGCTAACGACATATTGCCGGTTCCTGCCGTACCAAATCCGATCCTTGACACGGTTCCGCCTTCCTGATCGATTGCGATAAGCATGGGAATCCCGCCGCCGGAAAGACTTGCACTCTGGATATCAGATGTCAGCCTGAGCACCTGCTCAGCATCATTGCAGTTCTCCGCATAGAGCACAGTTCCGCCAAAATGATATTTTGCGATACACTGTCTTATTTCATCATTAAGTTCAGTGACATTTACGGCAACAGGGGTACTATCGGTATTTTCCACAGTCTGATTCATATCTTCCGTTCCGGGTGCCGGCACCTCTTTCCATATTCTGAAGGACGGTACCATCATCTGACCTATCTTTTCCTCTATGCTCATTCCTGCCAGTATGCTTTCTACCCTGTCAGGCTGGCTTTCTGCAGCAAATACATTACCTGAAATGCTTCCGGCCAACATCACTGTCGAAAGCATCATTCCCATCAGACCTTTTACTCCATTCCATTTTCTCATCTTGTTTCCTCCTCGGTATAACTGACATTAGTCCCATGCATCCGGTTAAGGCTATCACTACCTGCGAAAAACATTTACGCCGGCATTTTATTCAACCGGATATCAACCCGATATTTTATAATTATAATACTTTGTGATCATAAAAATCAAAAAAACATCCGCTTCCAAATCGGTTCTCTCCCTGCCGGAATTCGGATGTTTTTCATTTTCTCTTAGATAATATATATGGCTATGGCAGCCGGAATATGCGGCTGCCACAGACTTCTCTTTATATAATACAATATGTTTTTATGCCAGCGCCGCCCCCAAAGACTTGCAGGCATCCAGCTCTGCCTCCCCGGGCGCATTATTGGAGGTTACGCTGTCTGTTGCCAACTGTGCACCTGCTGCTGTACAGCGGTCTTCCCAGTCACGCATCCACTGACCGTCTCCCCATCCGTATGAACCGAAAAGGGCTATCTTTTTTCCTGAAAGCGCAGATTCAACCTCTGTAAACATTGGATCAAACTCTGACTCCTCAAGTACTTCCGCACCCATTGCAGGGCATCCGAAAGCAATTGCGTCAAATCCGGAAACCTTGTCCTTACTAAATTCAGATGCCCTGAATGTCTCCACTTCAGCGCCTGCATTTTTTGCGCCGTCTGCTACAGCATCAGCCATTGCCTCAGTATTTCCTGTACCGCTCCAGAATACTACTGCTACTTTACTCATTTTCTTTTTCCCTCCTTAGGATTTATTGTGTTATATATATTTGCTTTATCCCGGAATCACCGTTCGTTAACAGGTTCGACTACGATCAGATCTTCCAGGCTTTTGCCTTTTCCGACTTCTTTTTTATATATTTCCGTGCATTTTTGAAAACGTTTAAATGTCTTTTCTGCCTCTTCCTGGTTGCTGTATGCCTTCCAGCAGCCCACACATTTCACTCCCCGACACGGACTTTCCATAAAGCTCCTGACATCGTCCGGCGGATAACCGAGAAAAAGTCCGATTTCATGAGGAAAGACTTTATCCTTCTTAAGGTGCTCGACAAGCTGCGCTAAGCACCTGTCGGGATCATCACAGCAGTACCCCTTCTTTGAAAGAATGCTTACGGCCCCCGGCGAACTCAAGTCTTTCTTTAGCCTTGCGGGACGGTACAGATAAACAAGGGTAAACTTCTCCGTTTGCTTAATAGGCACGAGCCGAAGCCCCCTTTTTGTAAGAACGTTGTTTATGGCCTTTATCTCTTCCGTTATTCCTTTTTTTGAGTTATGTACGGAAAAAGCATTTCCTGTCTTTATCCCCGCAAGAGTCGGTGCTCCGTATTCAATCAGGCTTTCCTTTATCATATCTGTCCTCTCATTATTATTAATTTTTTAAAACTTCCCATACAATTTAGTCTTGTCTGACGGTGTTTTTGTGAGCCTTAGTTAGACAACCCTAACCCACATTCAAATTTTAACCGCCTTTTTGCAGGCGGTCTTTTTTAACCCCATTCAAATGTAGCCCATCTGTCATTCATTTTAGGGAGCAGCGTTGCAAATAACTTTGCCCTGATACTGTATTTTCTCATTTCTTCATTGAAGCTGTGTTCTTCAACAAGTCTTATTCCATCCGTCAGGTCAGCTATTTCCTGCCCTGAATCAGTTCCGGACATAAAGTGAGCATTCGTATTTTTCACGGTATCGTGATGCTTTTCATTCTTCTGCATAAGTTTGCTGTTCTGCTCTGCGATCAGGATCCCGCCATCAGGGAAATTGTTTTTAAGTATTTCCAGAAAAGTCCTTATCTGGTCAAGAGTAAAATACATGAACAGCCCTTCAGCCAGAAAGACAGGCTTTACATTTCTGCCCGCCAGTGCCGCAGCGACTTCCAGACACCAGTCATCCTCAAGGGCACTTCCCGCTATCATCGTGACTCTGTCCCGGTCTTCAAAAGCTTTACGCCTTGCCACAATGGAATCCGGAAGGTCTAAATCAAACCAGACAATCCTGCCGTTATCCACACGGGAAAACCGGTCATCAAAGCCGGCTCCGACATTTACGATCACGGAATCCGGTGTCTTTTTTATTATCTCTTTCAGCTGGCGGTCAAGCATTATTGTCCGCGCTATCACCCCCTCGTGGGACATAAACTTATCATATTGCTCTGTATCGACATTAAGCGCCTTTATTATCTCGACTGCCTTCGGATCCGATATCCGTGCATTCTTTCTTAAGGTCTCATTTGCTTTTACCGCAAGGGGTATAAGTGCCGTAGTCTGGACATCTCCCAATTGTAATTCCATTTTTCATTCTCCTGTGTATTTGATTTTGGTTATTGACCATGCTTTAAAGCCGCCTGAAAGCTTTCCTGCCCGCAATAAATATTCACGATCATACGACTTCCCACATTACTCCCATATTTTTAAAACCTTCATCCGGAATACAGCCTTTGCATGGTGCAGAATCTCTTTTCCCGTCTCCGGTATGTCCTGAGCATCCGCCGCAGCCGCTGCAGTTTCCACTACAGCCGCCATTCGATAAGGACACTCTGCGGATAACACCGATGATCTCAAGATATTCAAGCTTTCTTGCTATGTCACTTACACTCGTATCCAGCTCGGCAGCTAACATTTCCACAGTTCTTGCATGTCCGTCACTTAACAGCTTAAGCAGACCTTCCATAAATCACCCACCTTCCTTCACCGTCACCATATAAGCAGACCTATATGATATGCTAAGAATGCCAGAACAAGAGAAACAACCGTGTAATAAAGTACTATGATCGAAGTCCATTTAGCCGAATGCGTTTCCTGATATGTAGCGGCAAGTGCAACCACGCAGGGCATATTGAATGTTATGGCAAAAATAAATGCCAATGCCTCCGGTTTTGATACATTTGCAAGCAGGAGCTCGTTCAGATTACCCGCAGTTGCTGCGCCGTTCATAGCATCCATAAAGCCTGCACTGTATGAGCCGCCATTGTAAAGAGCGCTTATTACGCCTATGGCACCTTCCTTGCCTACTGCGGATGCAACATAAGAAAGGAAGAGCTGCCAGGGCATTCCGAATAATCTGGTCACAGGATCGATTGCCACTCCGATGGTATAAAGTATTCCTCCATTTTCTCCTGAGGGGGAATAGCTGAGAAGCCAGAAGACTCCGCACACCAGCATTATGACCTTTGTCACTCTTATAAAAGTTTCCTTAGTCCTTCCGAATACATACCTGAAAAGTGCTCCCCACTTAGGTTTGTGATAAGGCGGCAGTTCCATGATCATCCCATAACGGTCTTCCTTCTTTACAAGCTTTGCACCAAAGATCTTCGCCGTTATCCACATATGAAGAAGCATGGTAAGCAGCACTGCGACTATAACAAGCACTGCACCGGGACCAAAGAAGATTGTGGACAGCATAGGAACAGTTGCCCAGGCGGCACCGCAGGGAACTGCCCACGCAAGAGCAATCGTAAGAACCTTCTGTCCCCAGTTATCGATAACCCTTGCACCCGCAGCACCTCCCATGGTACAGCCAAAACTTACGAGGAAGGGCATAACCGATTTTCCCTGCAGCCCAAGTTTGCCCATGGTATTGTCGAAGACATATGATATCCTCGCCATTACGCCTACTTCTTCAAGGAGCCCAAACACCAGTGTTACACCGAATACAAATCCAAGCATCTTAAATATATAGGAAAAAGACTGTATCACCACGTCTCCTATTATCAGTGTCAGTATCTCGGGACAGCCGATAGACGAAAGTACTCCCATCACCGGAGCTTTTACAGCAAGTATCAGAGATCCGACTATCATAAGCGGAATAGCAGGAATAAATGAAGCGATCAGGCCCAGAAGCACAGTTAGTATTACCGCAGGCTTTCCCCATATCCTGCTCGTATAGATCTTATCCAGAAAGCTTAATGATATCTTCTTATCCCCTGCATCTACTGCTTTTTCAAGGATATCGTCAATCCAGGCAAACTTACATCCGCCGGTTGCCACAGCTCCCTGCGCATTCTTTTTTGCATCCTCGATCCTGCTATATGTCTGATCATCCAATGCTGCCCTTAGCTTTGCCATAACGACCTTATCATTTTCAAGGGCTTTTACTGCTATCCACATTGCGGAATAGCCGGGAATCACATTTTCAGGTATAAGCTCATATATTTCGCGGTATCCGATAATGCTCTCATACTGCGTATTGAGCTTTTCGACATTAAGCATTCCCTTATTCTTTATGACCGTTCCGAGCGCCTCATAGAAAACATCATATGACTTCTTATCCGTAGCGGAGAAAGGGATCACGGGAATGCCAAGCTTTTCTTCGATTGCCCCGGCATTGATCTTTTTCCCCTGCTCTGCAGCTACATCGGACATATTAAGGAGCAGGAAACAGGGAACATCTATTCCTGCATAATCAGCCAGCATGAAAAGGCTCCTCTGCAGCTGGGAACTATCCGCAAGTATGCAGGCCACATCAGCTTCACCGGATGCGATATAGTCCCTTGTGATCACTTCCTCATCGGAATTAGCCGATAAACTGTATGATCCGGGAAGGTCTGCTACTTTGTATTCTTTTCCTTTATGTGTAAAACTTCCCTCTTTTTTCTCAACGGTCTTTCCCGGCCAGTTTCCCACATGCTGACGCAGTCCCGTAAGTGCGTTAAAAAGTGTGGACTTGCCTGAATTAGGCTGCCCCAGAAGCGCAACGGTCACCCCTGTACTCATGCTGTCACCTCCTCAACCATTACACCCTGACACTCTTTTTTGTTAAGCGCTATCATAGTATCTCTTGAATAGACCAGCATAGGCCTGTTTTTGTCATTCTTCATCACCTTTACTCTGCACCCCGGTGTAAGTCCAATAGATGTGATCCGGCTGATGAATCTCGAATCTCCTTCTACATTTGTCACGACCGCTGACCGGCTCTCCTTCAGTTCGCTAAGACACATTTTTCTTCCTCCCGCCTTATACATTATTGCGATTAGCACACGCTAACTGCTATGCAAAAAAATTTACTCTACCCCCAATACTGTATACGGCACATCTTTAAGCAGCTCCGCGAAATCCTTCATTTCCATTTTCCTTTTGGCAAGCACATTAACCTCCTTATGCTCCAGGTCAGCTTTTCCCCAGAGCTCCCCATCCGAATTGATTGCATTTTCCACCCGTCTGGCACAGCCTGCACATACCATTCCCTCGACTTTTACCTTATATGAAAACGGATAATTCGCCTTATTCCTGTCTTTCACCCGTACTTTCTTTTCCATTTCCCGGCTGCTTCCACAGCATGACCTGCCATGCTTTACGGTGTGATAAATATGCCTTACCGCCACACAAACCACTATTATGAGGATTATTATTATAATTGCGTTTGCCATGATTATTACGTTTAAGTCTCCAAAACTAACTTTTCAGATCATCCCAGCGCAACATCTAACGCCATCATAAGCGTAAAACCCGCCGCAAACATGACCACTCCTATATTGGAATGCTCCCCCGCAGACATTTCAGGGATCAGCTCCTCTACCACAACATATATCATCGCCCCTGCGGCAAAGCTCAGCAGATATGGCATAAGCGGAACTATGAATCCCGCTGCAAGAATGGTAATAACCGCTCCCACAGGTTCCACGGCACCGGACAACACGCCGTCCAAAAAAGCCTTCCCCCTGCTCTTTCCCTCAGCACAAAGCGGCATCGATATAATGGCACCCTCGGGAAAATTCTGTATTGCTATCCCCAGTGCCAAAGCCAGTGCCCCACCGGCAGTAATTGCTGTGTTTCCTGAAATAAAACCTGCGTATACAACGCCGACAGCCATGCCTTCCGGGATGTTATGGAGAGTGACGGCAAGTACCATCATAGTTGTTTTCTTTAATTTTGCTTTAGGGCCTTCAGCCTTTTCAGCATGCATATGCAGGTGCGGAACAACAGAGTCAAGCAGCAGGAGGAAAAGTATTCCCAGCCAGAAACCAAGTACAGCAGGAATAAAACTTAAACTTCCCAACCCCTTTGTCTGTTCCATCGCCGGAATGATAAGACTCCATATCGAAGCAGCCACCATCACACCCCCGGCAAAACCGGTGAGAGCTTTCTGAACCTTCTCGCCAAGCTGCTTCTTCATAAAGAATACGCAGGCCGATCCGAGCGCCGTCCCTGCAAAAGGGATCGTTATACCCATTAAGACATCCGTATTCATAGCTTCCTACCTCCGAATAATAACAGAGTTAGTTTTCTCTAACCACAATTAGTATAGTTAGCATGCACTAATTTGTCAAGCATTTTTTATGTCAGTCTGTAACTGATCAGACTTATTTCACCTTACCTCATTCGTTTCCTGACCATAATGATCGTTTGCCAGCAGTTTTTTAGTACTGTTAATCCCTATCATGATCGTTGATGTATTATGCAGAAGTGCGGAAGCTGAAGGTGATAAAACTCCCATAAGGCTCAGCACTATAAGCCCGGTATTAAAGCCTACTATTGTCCGATAGTTAAATCTTATCCTGTCCATAAGACGGTCGCTCAACTCTTTAAGTGTCACGATTGATCCCAGATCATCGGAGCCTATTGTGATATCCGCAATCTGTCTTGCTATATCCGCACCTTCACTGATTGCAAAACCTGTATCAGCATCAGAAAGAGCCGGCGAATCATTAATGCCATCGCCGATCATGATCACCTTGCAGCCTTCCTGTCTCTGCTTTTCAACGAAAGCTGCTTTATCCTCTGGAAGAACTTCCGCATGAAATTCGTCGATATTAACCTCATTTGCGATCTTTTCAGCCGTCCTTTTGCTGTCCCCGGTCATCATGACGATCTTGGACAGCCCTGCCTTATGCAGCCGCTCTATGGTATCTTTCGAATCTTCCCTGATCGGATCTTCTATCAGGATCACGGCAGCAAGCTTATCATTTTTTGCATAATATAAATGTGAATACTCAGCAGGCAGATCCTCGAACCGTTTCATTTCACTCTCCGGTATGGTCACGCCTTCATCCTCGAAAATAAAATGATAGCTTCCTATCAGCGCCCTGACACCGTCAATAGTCGTAGATATCCCGTGTGCCACGATATAATCTACTTTTGTATGAATTTCTTCATGGTCAAGCCCCTTGTCTGCAGCAGCAACTACTACGGCATTTGCGATAGAATGCGGGAAGTGTTCTTCCAAACATGCTGCCTCACGTAACAGTTCATCCGGATCTTCTCCATTAAACGACACGACTTCCTTTACTACCGGACAAGCTTTTGTCAGTGTACCGGTTTTATCAAATACAACCACATCTGCTTCTGACACAGATTCAAGGAACCTTCCCCCTTTTACTGTTATGCCGTGATCACCTGCTTCCCTGATCGCAGAAAGTACGGAAAGTGGCATTGCAAGCTTCAGCGCACATGAATAGTCAACCATCAGAACAGACACAGCCTTTGTAATATTTCCCGTGAAGAGATATGTAAGTGCAGCACCTGCAAAGGTATACGGAACAAGCCCGTCAGCCAGACCTTCTGCCCTGCTTTCAAGTCCTGACTTGAGCTTTTCCGATTCTTCTATCATCCGGACAATCTTGTCAAATCTTCCGCTGCCGCTCACCGCCTTTACCCGGAGTGTTATCTCGCCCTCCTCAACAACAGTCCCTGCAAATACGCTTGAGCCCTCTTCCTTTCTCACAGGAATTGCCTCACCAGTCATGGATGCCTGATTTACCATCGCATCTCCGCTTACCACGATTCCGTCAAAAGGTATGATATTGCCCATCCTGACCATGACAGTATCACCTATGGCGATCTTGTCAGCACTTACCGGTGTTTCAACATCTCCCTCAACTTTCCATACCGTATTTACATTCAGTGACATCTGCCTTGCAAGATCATCCAGGCACTGCTTATGAGTCCATTCCTCCAGGCAGTCCCCTACATCAAGCAGGAACATAACTGATGAAGCTGTTGAAAAATCTCCGGTCAAAACTGATGCGCCTATCGCCACAGCGTCAAGAAGCTCTACCTCTATCTTCTTATCCGGAATCGTTTTTAACCCGCGCCATACGTACTTTAATGCTTTGGCACACGTAAGTACTGTCCTTATCGGTACAGGAATAAACATTTTCTTACCGTAATGCCATACCACACGCATTACTATTTTTTCGTAGTATTTTGCGTTAAGCTCCCTGGATGAAGATTCGTAATAGCTGTCCGGCACATTTACATGTTCCGGTGAATATTTCTTGATAATATCCAGCAATTTGCTCCGTTTACAGGAATAGTTAATTACGGCATCTGCGGTTCTTTCATATACAACAGCTTTTTTTATTCCGTCAAAGCCCAGAAGATAATACTGCAGGGTATCCGCCTCTTTGAACGTAAAACGCCGCTTATTAAAATGTACCCGCATTCGGCCGGGTATCTCATGCTTTATAACAGCTTTCATACAGGTGCCTCATTTATTCATTTTCTCATCTTCTTCGTCTGTTTCAGTCTTCGGACCGGATTTATCCTCTATTCCTTTCGGCTCATCATCTATCTCTTTCTCTTTTTCTTCAGCAGCCCTGTCTTCATTGATCTTCTTAGCTTCCTCGTAGATGTCTGCACAGTTTTCCTGCAAAATGGTAGCCTGATCCACGATATAATCCTTTGCCCTTAACGCAGCAGCAGTACAATGCGTATAGACCTTCTTTGCATCCCTGCCTGACAGAAGCTTTACTCCCACAATGCCTAAAACAGCTCCGCCTGCAAAAATACCTACCTTTCTCCAATTGATATTGATCATAATGTCTCCTCTCTTTTCCGGGTAACTGATCAGCCCCCGGTATTTCTTCCGGTTGCCGCCTGTTTTTACAGTAAAAAATACAGAAATGCGTCCGGATAACTCCGGACACATTCCCTTTGAATATTATTTATTTATATTGACAGTTTTGTGCTGTGCATCTGTGCAAGTTGCCTTCAAGTTTGCACAGGCGTGATGTTTTGGGCATTTTCCCGCCATAGGGCAGCCTATGCAGTGCCTGCCTTTCTTTTTTTCTTTGTATATATACAGGCTTGCTGCGGTCACAAGACCTGCTACTATGATCACTATGATCAGATCTGATAAAAATGCCCCCATATTCATACCCTCCGGGATCAGCTGAGCTTATACTCCAGTGCCATCTTCCTGCGGTTGTTCAGTATGATCATTGTGATGATTCCGGCAAACCCGATAACTGCGATCAGACCGCCTGCAAATCCTGCTCCCAAAGATCCAGTTACAATAATTGTGCCAATTTGATATACAAGGAAGCCTACGGTAAAGCCGGTTGCAAGCTGAAGACCTATAGCGCCCCAAAGCCACTTTGCTGACTTCATTTCGGAATTCATTGCACCAAGCGCAGCAAAACAGGGCGGAGTATAAAGGTTAAACATCAGATATGCAAGAGCAGCAACCTTAGTGATCCCCATTGCCGTTGCAACTGCATTTCCTTCGCCGATAAGCTCAAGTTCTTCAGTATCAATAAAGTTTGTGATCGCATATACGGTTGCTATGGTTCCTACGACATTCTCCTTAGCAATAAATCCTGTAATTGCCGCTGCGGCAAGCTGCCAGGATACTATACCTACGACAGGAACAAGAAGCAGAGCGAAGGGTTGTGCAACGCTTGCAAGTATTGAGGTACTTTCCATGCCCTCTTCCACAACCTCGAACTTCCAGTTGAAAGACTGCATGATCTGTACAACCGTATTACATACAAGAATTACTGTACCCGCCTTGACAATATATGCCTTGCCTCGCTCAAGCATGCTCTTTAATGCATAGCCGAGTCCGGGAACTTTATACTCCGGCATCTCTATGATAAAGAAACTCTTACGGTATTTCATTCCGGTAATAGCTTTGATAAGAAGTGCGCCGAGAAGTATCAGCACTATACCAAGCATATAGCATACAAAACTTACCCACTTTGACTCCGGGAAAAATGCCCCTGCAAATAAGGCTATAACAGGAAGCTTCGCACCGCAGGGCATGAACGTTGTAAGCATTGCAGCACTCCTGCGCTCTCTTTCATTCTTTATGGTCCTGCAGGCCATGATCGCAGGTATTCCGCAGCCTGTTCCGATTATCATAGGAATTACTGACTTTCCGGAAAGACCAACCTTCTTGAAAATGGGATCAAGCACAACGGTTGCCCTTGCCATATATCCGCAATCTTCAAGCAATGCAATAAGGAAATACATTACCATTACTAACGGCAGGAATCCGACAACGGCACCGACACCGCCGATGATTCCGTCTATAAGAAGCGCATAGAGCAGCGGATTAGCATCCCCCAGCTGTTCACCGGCCCATTCCTGGAAAGCTTCTATCCAGCCCACCAGGATATCGGCGAGCCAGGTTCCTACTGTGGTCTGGCTGATATAGAATACGACAAACATTATGGCTGCAAATATCAGTATTCCAAGTACCGGATTTGTCACTATCTTATCGATAGCGTCCCCTTTATTCTTATCCTTGGTAAGTGTCTTTCTCTTTTCTACGCTGCTTACTATATCATTGACAAAATCAAATCTCTTGCGGTCAGCAGCTTCTACGGCATCTTTGCTCTGAATATCCACCTCTCCCTGATGGTAAGGAGCTTTCTGGCTCTGGCCTAAAAGCTCCACAGCTTTGCTTACCACTTCTTTTATCCCCTGATCAGATGTGGAAACTGTTTTTATAACCGGGCAGCCAAGCTTTTCGGAAAGCTTCACTTCATCAATGCTGTTGCCCTTTTTATCATTCAGGTCATTCTTATTCAGTGCCACAACCACCGGGATTCCGAGTTCCAGAAGCTGTGTTGTGAAAAATAAGCTTCTGCTTAAGTTTGTGGCATCCACGATATTAATGATCGCATCGGGATGTTCATGCTTAACATAGCCGCTCGTGATGCTCTCCTCTGATGTAAACGGAGACATGGAATAAGCCCCGGGAAGATCGACTGCTATCAGGTCGATACCGCCTTCGTTATACTTATCCTTGATCTTGCTCTCCTTTCTGTCAACAGTAACTCCGGCCCAGTTACCGATCTTTTCATTTCTCCCGGTCAGCAGATTGTACATTGTTGTTTTTCCACTGTTAGGATTACCTGTTAGTGCGATCCTCATTTCTTTTTCCTCCTATATATGTGCATACGCGGTCTGCGTTATGCTCTATGATGCCCCCCATAAGCCACGATATTACGGATGTCAAAAATATTCGCAAACCTCATATCATTATTGCTGCGGCAAGATCCGGATCGATATTGTATCTTGCATCCTTAATGGATACGACAAGGTTTCTCCCTTTGTCTACAACGGTGATCCTTTCTCCGCTATAACAGCCAAGCGAAAAAAGAAAGCTTTCCATTTCCTCATCGCCTTCTGTATCCACCTTGGTGATCAGGTATTCTGTTCCGGGTACAGCCTCATTAAGACTCATATTGCCTCCTTTTCCGCATTTTCGCTTCCAAAACACAATTTGCATAGGCAAACTTTTTTGAATTATCTCTTTCGTATTTTCTTATATTTGATTAGCATTCACTAATTATTCTATTTATTTTTATACTTGTTATTTTAAAGTTTTCTGCGATATTTAGAATTTTAGCCAAACCATAATTAGCTTTAACTAACCCAAAATGATTATAGTTAGCAAGCGCTAATGTGTCAAGCATTTTTTTTGGATTATTGTATGGCCCCGGTTTCTGTGGTAAGCTTATCGATGGAATGTTTTCCGAGAGTGTATCTGAAAACACGCGCGTAACGAGCTTCGCTGAGACTTTCAGATGCGTACTATCGGGCTAAGCAGACAAGCATTGGGATCCGGGTATTTAAGAACCGTTATACCGACACAAAGAAGGGGGACACCACTTATGGCATTACAGGAATCAGGAGAAATGTACCTGGAAACTATATATGTTCTTTCTCAGAAATCCAGCACAGTAAGAGGAATTGACATAGCCGATCACCTGGGATACTCTAAGCCCTCGGTCAGCCGCGCTATGGGGCTGCTAAAAGATGAGGGGCTTGTAAAAAAAGACAGCGACGGCTATTACAAGCTTACAGAAGCCGGCGAGATACTTGCCAAGCGCATATATGAGCGTCATACTGTTCTTACTAAATTGTTTATAAATCTCGGTGTTGACGAGGCAACTGCGGCCGAAGACGCATGTCGTGTCGAGCATTATATCAGTGACAAAACTTTTGATGCCATCAAGGCCCATATGATGAAGTTCGGATCATGAAGTATCCCCCCATATGCAATTGTATAGCAAACGCCAAAAATCTTTTCGTTTTGGCGTTTGCTATAATTTCCTTACCGCAAAGAAAACCCTGAGTAAAATCCATACTGCCGTGATAAAAATAAATAGTGCTGTATATGTGATCGTGATCATTCAAATTCTTCTCCGGTATTGTTTTTAAAATAATATAAGCTGTACCTTGTAACTCCGTTATCAGCCGTTACAGTATTGTACAGCTCACAGCCAAAATGCCGGTACATTTCCGCATACTCTTTCATATCCGTATCAAACAGAAGCGGTACGCCAAGCCCGTCTGACATATTCTTTGCAAAAGCTACCAGTTCGGATGCAACGCCCTTTCCCTGATGTTCTTTATCAACACACACCATCAGCGCATCAATATGTCTTTTCTTGGCATAGCGTTCATTTGACCTGCCAACCTGTTTTGCAAAATGAACAATTGACCGGATCCTCGAAAATTTTAATCCGAATAACATCCGAATAAGCATTTTTATCTGCGGAAGCTTAGGGGCATTAGCAGAATCCTCCAAGCCTATAAAACCGGTAAAGTCCTCATTTACATACAGTTTCCCCGCCTGATACACATAATCAACATACAGGGACATGTACTTTAGTACATCTTCCCGTCTTTCATCCACTGAGCCCCAGCTATGGAAAAGTTCATTTGTGACGAATGCCTCACCAACAAGTTTTCTGATTTTCTCAAGCCGGTCATCCGTTAAGTTTTCTGCTTTTCTTATCATCTGCTTTTGATCAGTTTTTACCACTGTCTTACTGCACAAATCATTATTCTGCATTGGTCATTTCCGAAAAGGAAACAACTATCTTCGTATTTTCCAAGTACTCAACCCTGTACTCCCTGCCTTCCTCCGGCAGTTCATCAAATGCACTTCTTAAAAGTATCAGCCTGTAGCCGGGATTCTCCATAAGAACAGGGCTGAAGCCTTTTCTTTCAGCATAGTCATAAACCGTAAATCCTACTTCACCGCGAAGACAGGCACCTTTCTCTTTATACCGGCCCTCGGCAACGCATAACTCGCCTTCATGGCAGGCCGCCAGATCTTCCCTGACAAGCATTGCATCCTCATACCAGGTTCCGATAGCCCCTGTCAGAAACATTCCTGTCACTACCAGCAGTATTGCATAAAACGTGATCCTGTTCCTCGTTGCCAGCTTGTCCTTTTTCAGATTCTGCCGCTTTGCGGCATCAACTTTTCTCCTCTACAAACATTCCCGTAAGTAACGGGACTTCAAAACGGCTTGTAAAAAGTTCACACTTACAAAGGAATGCATAGAACACATGCCGGTCGTGTCCGGACAATGATTCGTAATTTCCCTGTCCCTTTGAAAGTATCACATCAGCCTCATCCAAGGCAGTCTTTGCTTCTGCCGGCATCATATCATAGACGGTTCCTGCAATTGCATCTCCGTTTGAAACGATCTCTGCCACTTTATCAAGCCCGGTGTAATGTGCATCATCCTCTGTGGCATCATTAAGCACTTCCCCGCCCCGCACCAGAGCTTTTACCGTAAGCTGTGGAAACCTTTTCTTAAGCTGTTCTATCATCAGCCTGTCCAATACCACCTCACCGCAGTTATCACATACAAGAAGGAAGTTTTTTCCTGCTTCACAGGTCTTTATAAACGACTCATAAACCGGTATATCCCTTTCATGCATTTCCGTATCTTTAAAGAGCTTCATGAATTCATTCTGGTCCACATGATTCATGGCTCCGAAATCAATATAGTTCCCTATTCTGGACATGATAAGGGCCTTAGCCAGCGGATCCGCAGAATTCTCTATTTCGCTCCGCAGGTCACTCTCCATCCCCAGGACCAGGTCATTATATTTCTTCTTTATATCCTTATAATCAGCACCCTGACCAAAATATTTCATATGGGCTTTATTAAAAAGGTAAACCATATAGGGGCTTGTGTCACCTTCAGCCCGGTTATCCAAAATAGCCCTTACCTCAGCAAGGTACTCCGCATTATCCGACTTATTCGCCTGTTTATCATACAGGCACTTGGCACAGCTCTCCGATATACGCATATTTTTGTCTTTCCCTCCTTAACAATGCCGCATTTGTATAATCTTTGTATTAATATCCATTAAGACATAATACAATAAAATCAGCAAACACAAAAGACATCAGTATTCAGACAACTGAAAAAGGCACCTGAGAGTATCATTACTCTCAAGCGCCTTATAACCATTACTCAACCGGAAAGCAGGCTTCCGTTACATACTCATCCGGATTCTGTGTCTGTGCAGGACTTACATGATAGATATTGAACATAGGCCCATTCATCCTGTATCCGTTTTCCTTGATCCATGCAACGAGAGTCGCATAAGCATCTCCCATCTGGTCATAGCTCCCCTTGATGATACAGCTTGCAACCTTGACTGCCGGAATGGTCTTGAATTTCACATGCTCTGTATCCTCATATTTTCCCTTCACAGCCATTGAAACAACTATCTCGACATTTTCCTCTTTGTACTCACCGTCAAGGAATTCTGCTACCGCATAACAGGGGTCTGCGGGAACCAGCTTATCCCTGCATTCTCCCATCATGCTCCATGCCAGTCCCTCATCCTCATAATGCGGAACGATCATATGTACAGTGGCAGCATACCTTTCCGGTATTGTTTTTACATTAACATCAAAACTCATGTTCTGCTCCTTTCTCAGCCTCTTTCGGGCTGTATCCAGAAGCATCAGTTTATACTCCGTTTCTTTCACCTGCTCGGCCAGTTCATTCTGTCTGGCAGTCAGAAAAACATCGAGTTTTTCCTTATCGTCATAGATTTCAAGAATACGCGTAATATCCGCCAGGGCAAATCCCATGTCCTTAAGTGCAGTGATCCTTGCGATCGTGAATAACTGTTCCTCATGATAGTACCTGTAACCGGTAAGATCATCAATTTCTGCCGGTTTCAGTAAGCCGATATCATCGTAGTGGCGAAGCATCCTGATACTTACTCTGGATAATTTTGAAAAATCTCCTATTTTAAGCATTTAACCAACCTCCATGGATGTCTTTTTTTGAGCTCACTACTACCTTAATCCCTACCATAATGTGAGAGTCAATACTATTTTTAAAATTTTTTTATATTATTAAAATACCCCCGCTCTCATCAAGGCGGGGGCATAAGGCTCAGTCTTTTCTTTCCGCTTTCATGGCAACTTTCCGCTCATACATTGCTTTATCCGCTTTCCTGAATACATCTTCCACAGTCTTGTCTGTGGCCTCATCATATGTAGCATATCCTATTGCGGCAGATATCTTTTCCCAGGGCTCCAGTTCGCTGTCGTTCTGCATTTCTTCCAGCTTACTGTTGAATTCATCTATAAGCCGGTCTATTCCGCGCAAGTCATTGTTCTTCAGTACTATCACAAACTCATCCCCGCCGACGCGGAATACAGGTGAATGTTCAAAGGTCACACAGACAAGCTTACAAAGCCGGATAATTGATAGATTGCCCTTTTCGTGGCCGTAGGTATCGTTTGTTTTCTTTAAAAAGTTAAGGTCGACCATAGCAAGGCCAAATTCTTTAAAGCCCACAGCAAGCTCATTTTCCAGTCTCTGTACTTCACCGTCATAAGCAGTCTTGTTCCTTATTCCGGTCAGTGTATCTTTAACCGCCAGTGCCTGAAGCTTGCCCGCGATTTCCTCGGACTCCTTCAGCGCTACCTTTGTGTCTATCAGCTTATTGATATTCATGTTCATGTCCGCTTCCATCTGTTTCATGGAAGAAAGCAGCTGCGAGATTTCATCATGGGTATTTATCTGTATTTTTTCAAAAGCGTGGTGTATCACATCATTATTCTCGGAACAGTAGTTCTTTGCTGTATCCGAAAGAGCCATCACAGGCTTTATGACATTTTTGCTGACATACCATAAAGTAATGGCGAGCAGAAGAATTGTCAGGCATAGCATCACTATCGTGATAGTTATGACATATCCCCGCTCCTTTGCCTTAATCTCATTCATGGATATATCAACGCCAATAAAAGGTACAACCTCGCCCTCAGACTTGACAGGATAAGCAGTGCTAAC
>JAGBLN010000036.1 GCA_017635395.1 Lachnospiraceae bacterium | reverse complement strand
TTGAGTGCTGGGGTATGAAAAGCTGTTCCAATGCTACGGATAAACAATACTATCATAACCATCCAGACAGGTAGCTCCATATAGAATGCAACAATAGCAAGCACTGCACCAGCTGCTGCGATAATTAAATCAGCACCAATCATTATCTTCTTCCTATCATGACGATCCACTAATACACCAATAGCTGGTCCAAAGACCGCATAGGGTAAAAAACCTACTAGTGAAGCCATAGACAAGACCATCGCAGATCCTGTTTTCTCTGTAAGGTAAAAAATGATCGCCATTTGCAGGATGGCACTAGTGATTAATGATACTGCCTGCCCTGCCCATATTGTATAAAACTTAAGTTTCCAATTGTTGTATTTTTCCATTTATATTATCTCCTGCATATTATTTTGCTTGAATTTCTATTTTGAACAGCATTCTAGGCAATAAAAAATGCAGGCCAAAATCCACAATGTGGCTTTTGGTCTGCATACATACAATTTGGAAACATTCATATTAAAGACATAGTTAAATAAAGGTATAGTTAAATAACTTATATCTCACCGTAACTAATGAATGCTCAATATCGTATAAATAAGCACAACAAAAAAGCCTATCATCGGGGATAGATTCTGCTTTTTTTATTGCCAGCTTATCTTAAACGCATTGAGGCTGTCATAGTTTCGGTTCCTCCTAAACTCTTATTTGTATCAGCATATATTTTAACACAATAAGTTGTTTTAAGCAACGTTTAAAATTGAAAAAAGCCACGGACAGCGATAGCAAAATACGCAATACCGTCAATGGTCTCGATGAACAGTGCAAGCACTGCCATTGACGGTATTTCTTTATTTTGCTTATGAGCAGACAAGGGCAGTAAGCCAAAAGCTGGCTTACCGCCCCAATCACTCATTCTGTTATGCGTAGATAATCTCGCTGTAAATGATTTCTCTAACTCTGGACTGAATTTCATTCATTTTCTGTACCCACAGCATAGCATTATCTGCTTTCAGTTGCTCGGTCACATTTTCCTGCTCTGCAATTTGCTTTGTCAGCAGGAGCAAACGCTCCTGTGCCTGTCTGTCAATATCTGCAAGGTAGGAGTTTAGTGTACCCTCAATCAGCATTGTGGTATAGAGGAACTGCTTATGCTCCTTTAGATACTGCTTGTGGCGCTGTCCCCACAAACCGATAGGCTGTGTTTCTTCTTCGGAAAGTATCAGACAAGGGATATAATAATCTCCCTGCAATTCATACCATAAACCGTTGCTTTCATCAAAAATGTACTTGTCCATATAATAAATCCTCCAGTATAATATATTCGCACATACGTCACAGTTCTCCGATTGCCACATTCTCTTATATCTTGTTATCAGATTTTCTTGCCCTTGTGTTTGCCCTTATCAGCTTCCAAGGGAAGAATAAACGTAAGTGAAATCGTATAATAAGTTAAGGTGAGCATTTTGCGATAAACCCTTTATTTTCAAGGCTTTCGGAGGATTTTATTAAAACCCTGTGAGGGTTAATAACCACTTATAAAAATGTGGTTTTCAAATTCATCATTTTTCTCATACATAGTTTCTGGCTATTGAACAAAAACGAGGAAGCGTTAGTGCCACAAAGCCGTATTGCGGTGATTGCAGTATTCCCTTTCTTATGAGTCGCAGGCGGTATGTGGAAAAGACGGAACTTGTTATTTCAAGTTCAGTACAGATATCTTTTACACGTGCAGATTCGTCACCGATTGCCAGCACAATGCGCCGTTCCTGACCGGATAAGTCCTCCCATACTTTTTTGTAGACAAAATCATCAAGCAGTTCATCGAGTCTGGACAGGATATCGTCAAGGTTTTCCCTGTCATGGTATTCGTAATATAGCATTCCCAATGCCTGAAAAGCGAAGGCATATCCTTTAGTGATTCCGGATAACATGTGGGCATCATCTTCCTGAAGCTTAAAAATTCTTGAATACTGCTTTGTAATCTGAAACATACTCAGAGCATCGGCTGTAACCTTTGGAGTTCGTAGCAGGAAGGTATTAGCAGGATCGTTCTGAATCGCATAGATCTGATCATAAAGTCCGGTCATCAGCAGAAAAACAGGGTAGCCTTTGCGGATCAGAATCTGAAATTCACTTGCAAACCGCCTCATATTTTCGTTATGCATTACTTCATCCAATGTGATCAGGAGACGTTTGCCTTTTTTCCGGACAGAAAGAAGGCTGCAAATCAATATCGCTAATCCTTTGCTCGGAAAGCAGCCAAATAAAAACAATATTGATAGCGAACCTTACATGAGAATCCGCAAAGTATTTATGAGGATCATTGCAAACAGAAAGAATTCTGAAAAACATTTCAGGAGAATTGAAGAATTTGCCCCCAAAACCGGTACTGTCAGAATGATGCGACTGACCGAGAGACAATATGCTAATATTTATATAGTTTCCGGGAATGCGGACTTGCAGGAAAAAGAGATCTGGAAGAACTGCCAAATCATGCTATAATTAAAAAATAAAGGGATTAGTTTCTATATGATATGATACAATAAAATATTTCGTCAGGCATCCCCCGCTCCAGACGAACTTAGCGTTAAGATAAGTGTTTCTGAAGTTGCCGAGTAAGCAGGAAAGAAGAATTGGATCAAGGTTTTCATATGGACAAGAAAAAGAATGACATTTTACCTGTTTTAGCGATTGTCTTTGCGTTTCTTTTTCCTTTTGCCGGATTCATTTTGGCCATTATTTCGCTGGCAAAAAAATGCGGAAAAGAGTATCTGTCAGCTGCCGCATTAGTCATATCAGTCATATGGTCTAATATTCTGGTGATCATAATATCTTTTTTCATTGTGCTTGGCGGATTATTTATCATAATAGCCCAGGATCCGTCAGCCTATGAACAGAGTAATGTCGAAGAGAAAAAACTGACGAATTATTACTATGACAGCCCGATCGTATCCGCCAGGTATTTTCACCGTGAAGAAGGGGAACTTGTATATGATGATATACCTGAAGACCAGATAAAAGATCTGGTTAAGACCCTGGACTCATTAACGATCGATGATACACAATGGTTTCATGATTATTATTACGGTATGCAAAGAGGCGTTGAATGCACTCTTGAGGATGGCACTTACTTTATCTTTGACGGAGAAAGCCTGGAATATTATGCAGCTAACGGAGAAATAGTTAGTAGCAGATTTATTTATCTGGATAAACCCTTTGATGAAGCGATGGATGAATTTTTCGCTTCGCATAATGATGAATAATGAAATAGTGCGTATGATAAAAACACCGCTTCAACTCTGGCCGGCGGACTGAACGGAACGATCCGGTTTTCTGCCACACTTTAATATAACCCCAAACAAACACATTATACAATTTTGAGCATCTACCCCAGCCTGTCCAGTATCTTCTGCCATGCGGCACGGCTGGCATCCGAAGGCATCCGGAGGTCGCCTCTGGGCGATACCGCAACAGAACCCACCTTAGGTCCGTCCGGCAGACAGGATCTCTTGAACTGCTGCGCGAAGAACCGCCTGTAGAATACCTTCAGCCACTTAAGCACCGTCTCTTTATCATATGCTCCCTCAAAGCTCCTGCAGGCTATGCGGTAGATCTTGTCCGGAGCAAAGCCAGCACGCAGCATGTAATACAGGAAAAAATCATGCAGCTCATAAGGACCTACAAGATCTTCTGTCTTTTGTGAGATCTCGCCGTTTTCCGGCGGAAGCAGTTCAGGACTTACCGGCGTATCCAGCACATCACGGAGCACCGACGACACTTCCTCATTGCCGCAGCTGTCCGCGTAATAGGACACCAGATGTCTCACCAGAGTCTTGGGCACTCCTGCATTCACGCCGTACATGGACATGTGGTCGCCGTTATATGTAGCCCAGCCCAGTGCCAGCTCGCTCATATCCCCTGTACCGATGACCAGACCATTTTCCTTATTAGCCATATCCATAAGCACCTGAGTCCGTTCCCTGGCCTGGCAGTTCTCATAGGTCACGCTGTGGTCATTTTCATCATGGCCTATATCACTGAAATGCTGTCTTACTGATGCCGCTATATCAACCGTGACCAGCTCACATCCAAGTGCCTCCGAAAGCCTTACCGCATTACCCTTTGTCCTGCTTGTGGTTCCGAAACAGGGCATGGTGACAGCCTTTATCCCTTTGCGGTCAAGCCCTGCCATGTCAAAAGCCCTTACAGTTACTAACAGCGCAAGAGTGGAATCCAGTCCCCCCGACACGCCGATTATGGCGGTCTTTAAACCGGTATGTTCATACCGCTTTTTAAGACCATAACTCTGTATGGAAAGTATCTCTTCACATCTGTCCGCGCGGGCAGCCGCATCAGAAGGAACAAAAGGCGCTGGATCAAAAACACGCTCAAGCACAGTGTCACATTTTTCCAAATCAAAACCTGCCCTTGTGAAACCGTCGTCTGCCTGCAGGGGCACATCGAATGTAGTCATTCTCCTGCGCTCTGCCATCAGCCGCTTTATATCTATGTCTGCTCTTGCAACACCGGCTTCAAAACGCTTTGTTTCTGAAAGTATCCTTCCGTTCTCAGCTATGATATTGTGTCCCGAGAAAACAAGATCCTGAGTAGATTCACCCTCTGCCGCACTGCAGTATACATACGCGCATAAAAGCCTTGAACTGGTCATGCCAACCAGTCCTCTTCTGTACTCTGCCTTGCCAACAGTCTCATTGGACGCTGAAAGATTTACAATGACATTGGCGCCTGCCTTAGCCAACGCTGTCGAGGGCGGATTGGGAACCCATAGGTCCTCGCATATTTCACACCCTACGACCAGGCCGTCTATCACATCCGACTGGAAGATAAGCTTTCCTCCGAAGGGAACAGTCTGTCCCACAAAATCTACGAAAACCACTTCCTCCTGTCCCGCCGTAAAATGCCTCTCCTCATAGAATTCAGCGTAGTTAGGCAGATATCTCTTAGGAACAAAGCCTTTTATCCCGGCATGGGAAAAAACCGCTGCCACATTATAAAGCTTACCGCACAGTTCCATGGGAAGCCCCAGAAAAATAAGCGCGTCCACATCAGCGGTTTCCACAATGACACGGCACAGCTGCTCCTTTGCTTCCTCTATAAGAGTCTCCTGAAGGAAAAGATCCTGGCAGGTATAACCGGTCAACACCAGCTCCGGCAGCACTATTATCTTTGCGCCTTTTTCAGCCTCTGCCTTTATGGCCTCAATGCACACCCCGGCATTGTATTCCGGATCCGCAACCTTAATCTTCGGCGTAACTGCCGATACTTTTATAAATCCGTGTTTCATGAAACTCCTCCTGTTGATACAGAATTCCTTTTGTTATAACAACACTTATATGACCTTAGTACACTCTCTCGCTATAAAAAAAACTCTCTCACTATCCTCGACAACCGGCACTTTATTAGACACATCGTCTGTCTTCTCCCCGTCAAATGCCTCAATAAATTCCAGGCCTGCTTCCTTAAGCATCTGCTTTATCTGCTCAGGTTCATAGCCTCTCTGGAAATGTGTTTCTTCGTATTTCCTGTAGACCTCATCTGTCTCCTCACGGTCACTTTCTTCATCCTTTATGAAAAGGGTCAGGTCATATTCATTTATACCACTGTCTCCGTCATAATAGTTTTCCCAGATAAAGCTGCAGTTCTCCCTGTTTTCCGCAATAGTCATATCCCCTATGACATCACGGTACTTATGTACTGTATTGATATCAAACAAAAACAGCCCCCCGGGATCCAGGTAATTGTTTACCAGCTCAAACACATGCTTAAGCTCAGCTTCTTCCAAAATATAATTAAAGCTGTCACACACACACACGATAGCCCTGACAGTCCCGTAGAGCTCAAAGCTCCTCATATCCTGACACAGATACAGTATATCATTTCCGGAAGACTCTTTCTTAAGCTTTGCCTTTTCCAGCATCTCCGGTGAAAGATCCACACCGGTCATATCATACCCTGCTTCTGCAAGCATCTCAGTCATGATACCACTACCGCAGCCCAGATCCAGCACAAGCCCGTCATTAATACCATGCTCTTTAAGGACAGCAACTATTCTGTCGCACCACACAGCATACGGAACATCTTCCATCAGCTCATCATATACTTCTGCAAAGCCTGTATACTCGTCCATTAAGGTCCTCAGTCATTTCATACGTATTTCATTTTCATACAGCCTCAGCAACTGATACTTCGACTTGTATTAAAAGCACCATACATTATTATGTTTATCATAATGTATATATTCAGCGCAGGCTGCACTGACAAAATCATTCCCCTTTATCATTTGAAACAGCCTCTGCTGAATCCTCTGTCTTCTCTTCCTTCTTCTCATCCCCACCAAGGAAGAAAGCGATCACACATCCTATTGCAAAAGTAACAACAGAAGTGATTATGGTCACTGCATTTAAGTCAGCAAAAATCTCTTTGTTCATTATTACGATGGCAATTGGCGACGCTGCTATAAGTCCGATTATGCACCAGTAAACTACTGCTGCAAATTTATTGAACAGGAACTCTATCAGCTTTGCAATAGCGAATATTCCGATCACTACGCCAATTCCGAAGGGAAGGAGTATTCCCACACCAGCAAGTATTCCCTGCATATCAAAATTCTTAAGTGCGCTTACAAAATCATTTATGGCAGATATTACCGGCTGGTATAAACCAAGCAGCATAAGCATCATCGATCCGCTGACACCGGGTATTACCATGGTAGCCGCTGCAATAATACCTGCACCTATGAGCTTAAGCTCTGTCAAAAGGCTGAAGCTTAAATCTGCATCCTCACCGGTAACACCATCAAGCAGCGCAAGTCCAACAACAAGCGCGAAGAAAACTATAAAGCCAATTATATGCGCCACCCCGATTTTCTTTCCTTTGACTTCCTTTATTATCATAGGAAGACCGCCAAGAATGAGGCCAATGAAAAACAGGTTAGTCTGCACCGGTATCTTATCAAACATTATCTCGATAAGCTTAGCCAGTCCTACGATTCCCAGGCCCATTCCTATACCTATAGGAAGAAGTGTGATAATGCTCTTTTTTATCTCCTTGAAGATATGCGTCAGTGCAAATATCATCTTGTCATAGATACCCATTGAAACTGCCATGGTACCTCCGCTGACACCCGGTATTACATTTGCAATACCTATAACCATACCTCTTAAAATGTCCAGGATAAAATTCATTTCACACCACTTTCCGATCTAACGATCAAATTTATTATTAATTTTCATTTTCCAAACTGATTCCACATAAAAGCAGTAACCTGGATCACACCACCAGGCACGGCTATCATTCTAAGGAATATTAATTTCTTACGCACTCCTTCAGAGTCTCAATCAGCGCATCCGCTTCCTCGTCCGTCCCCACAGTGATACGAAGATAATTATCTATGCGGTCCTGCTTAAAATATCTGACGTAGATATTGTTCTCACGAAGATATTTGAATATATCCTCTGCGGGAACCGTAGCGTGGCTTGCAAATATAAAATTACTCTTTGAATCAGGGAATGAGAAACCAAGTGCAGACAGTTCCTTTTTCATCCTCTCTCGGGTATTTATTATCTTTGCCAGCGTCTGCCTGAAATACTCATCATCCTTTACAGCCTCTGTCCCCAGCTCCAGTGACGGCCGGTTCATCGTATATGAATTTACCGAATACTTCACATCATTCAGGAACTTTATAAGCTTCGCATTACCTATGGCAAAACCTATACGCAGACCTGCCATTGCACGGGATTTTGAAAAAGTCCTGATGACAAGCAGATTGTCATACTTTGACACAAGAGACAGTGCACTTGTTCCTCCTTCAGCAAAATCAATATAAGCCTCATCTATCATCACGATGCTGTCAGGATTTGACTTTACGATATCTTCTATAAGCGAAAGATCCTCAAGCACACCTGTAGGTGCATTGGGATTAGGGATTATTATGCCTCCGTTTTCCTGCTTGTAATCATCCGCATTTATCCTAAAGTCTGCATCAATAGCTGCCTTCTTATATGGTATCTTGTACACATCTGACCATACCGGATAGAAAGAATATGTTATATCCGGAAAAAGTATGGGCTTATCGGAATTAAAGAATGTAAGGAATGCCATAGAGATGACATCGTCAGATCCTACTCCCACAAATACCTGATCAGAACCTACGCCATAGTACTCAGCCAGCACATTCACCAGCGCAGCTGCATCCGGTGCCGGATAAAGCCTTAAGTCCTCGTAGTTTTCCGCCTCTAAAAGTTTCTTTACTCCCGGTGCCGGCGGATATGGGCACTCATTTGTATTAAGCTTTATTATCTTTTCCTGTGATTTCGGCTGTTCACCCGGTGTATATGGAACAACCTTTCTTACATTATTCTCCCAGCTCATTTCATTTTCCTCTTTTTTTCACAAACCTGTTAGAGAGTTCTTGGGCTAGCTATATGCAAAGCAAATCGATAGCGAGCGACTGAAGTTTTGCAAGACCGTCGGCGGTGCGACGCGACCCGGTCCATTAGGAGCCAAAGCACCGTCCGAATAGGTCGCAGCAAAACGAAGGTAGCGTGTGTTAAAACCGCATTCTGCGGTTTTAACCTCGTGATCTTGCGGCATATAGCTAGTCAAAGAACACCTCTGTCCCGTTCTTCCCTCTGTTTTATTTTTTCAAACTCATTCTCATACTCAGTCTCGTATTCAAAAAGATAGCTTTCATAGGGATTGATTATCAGCGTGTCCTTATAGGTCTTCAGCCTTTTGTACTCCCTTCCGTAAGTCGCATGCACATGCCCGTGAAGGAAATACCTTGGCGAATTCTTATCCAGCAGCTTGTTAAAAGCCTTGAATCCCGTATGCGGCAGGTCACTTCCATCTCCTATCTGATACGCTGGCGAATGGGTGACAAGTATGTCAAAACCTTCATTCTTCTTTATCTTGGACCACAGCCTGGAGACCCGCACATTCATTTCATTCTGATTAAACTGATAGGGGCCCTGCTTGTACCTCATGGATCCGCCGATTCCCAGTATACGAACGCCCTGATAAACATATATGTTGTTCTCTATGCAGATGCAGCCCTCAGGCGGCGTTGTTTCGTATACGGCATCATGATTCCCCATCACATACAGTATGGGCACATGGGCAAATGTCGCAAGGAATGTAAGATATGCCGGCTTCAGGTCGCCGCAGGAAATTATGAGGTCGATGCCATCAAGCTTTCCCGGCCTGTAAAAATCCCAGTAATTCTTTGATTCCTTGTCCGCCAGTGCCAGTATCTTCACGCCTGTCCCTCAGTTTCTTTCTTTATGCCCTGAACTTTGACAAGATCCACAGCCTCATCCTTAAGCTCCGAAATATCTGGTATGTAACCAACTATATTGTCATTGAGCCAGTCAACGGAAACCGACTCTTTAGCACTAAGTGACTGGCCGTCTTCACAGCGCATCACGCCGTTCTGGTCAAATATCGGTCCGGTGAAGGGATTAAGATCCATATCTCGTATATCAGCCCTGAAAGTCCTGAGCATTCTGACTACTCCCGCAGGAAGATTCCTTGAATAGATAACATCTATCGCTCCGGAGGACATTCCCCAGAAATAATTCAGAGCCTGGTTTTCATATACATTTTCATCATTCTTATATCCTCCCGAAAGGATCGAATGAATGATTTCCTCATACAACTTGCCCCAATGCCTTACGGGAACCGCTAAGTTCGTATGAGAACCATCCTCATTCGGAATATAGAGGCCGAACTCCTGCCCCTGGCTGACTTTTGCATTCAGATCTCTTCCCGATATAAGCGTGACATCGTTTTTTCTGAATTCCTCATTTACATCCCTGTCCTTTACCATGGACCACTCAAGAAAAACCTTGGCCCTTGGATTTACTGTCTGGACGCCAAGCGCAAATGCATTTATCTCCGCAGTAGTACCATGTATGGGATAATCCGATATATATCCAATTGAACCGTGCTCAAGCATAACCCCCGCAATGGTACCGGTTATGAACTTGGCCTCGTACATCCTCAGGTAATATGACCTTATGGTCTGATGTGACAGGCTCATGGAACAGTTAAGAATTTTAACCTCCGGATGTCGTATGGCTGCCCTGAGCGCCGGAGATGCAAGCTTCGGCGATGTAGCAAATATGACTTTGTTTCCGGCTTCAACTGCAGCATCAAATACATCATCCGCATCATCTCCATCCACTCTCTCTATACAGGATGTAGCAATCTTGTCCCCGAAGGCATCCATCACATACTTCCTGCCCAGCTCATGGGAATATGTCCAGGATGACTCATTCGCACTCTTGTCATGGATAAAAGCGATCTTAAGCTGCTGAGTATTTCCCGGGAAAAGCTTCATAAGATTAAGCTTCTTGGGTTCACGGGTAGGGTTAAGTACCAGTGTCAGCTCATCACCCTTGTCGTAAAGGGCAAACTCCCTCCAGAAACGCAGTACATCAGTCTTTATCTCTGACTGTGACGCATCTTTTACTTCATCATAGTTAAATATTCCAAGGAAGAGACAGAGCGCATCACCCACCGTTATGTGGAATTTTCCTTCAGCCCTGGCCTTAAATTCCTTCGCAAAGAAGGTATAGAAAGCCCTGAACTCCAACTCTTCGTCCTTGGTCCACTTCCTGGTATTCCCTTCCTCGTCAGTCACCGGGTAGGTCTCGGAAATCAGCTTTTTAAAATTTCCTTCCCTGCTCATATAAAGATAATTTACGCCGGTAATATCATAAAAATCCACAAATTCATAATAAAGCCTGCACTCCGGATCATCCGTGCGCTTAGGCATCATGCGGGTCACATTTCCTTCGATGGTGACAGCACCCATATACTTTGACACGGATACACGCTTGTTGCCTTCCATTACATAGAATTTATTATTAAACTCATAGGCAATGACCGGATCGCGCATTCCCTCCGCTTCCATGTCATCATAGAGCTGGCTCCACTTGAATGCGAACTCAGAGTTCTCATCAAGTATGGGCATAAAATTCCTGGCGAAAGAAGTGGTGCGTCCTGCCGCATAGGTACCCACCACCTGATCCAGAGGAATCTGAACCAGCCCCAAAGGCACCTGTGCATCTATATCCACATGAGAAACAAGCTCATCCAAAACGGGCAGATAAGGATACTCACCGCGAACTATACAGGACCGGTACTCCTTCTCACCCATTTTCATTGCTTTCATATAATCAGCGATCATTTTTTCTAATTACTCCTTGCTTAACATAACAAATTATTATAGCACATACGCAGAAACAAAGACAAATACGTTGGCCGACAGATGGAAGAGCACGCAAAGTGAAAAAGTCTTTGACTGCCTGTAGATCAGCGCCATGATCAGGCCCATTATGAAGGCATATACCGCCACCACCACATTCCCATGTACCAGTGCAAAGAAAACAGAAGTGATGAGTACAGCCTGACTTTCTCCTATGTTCTTCTTTATGCGCCCGTATGTCAGCCAGCGGAAAGTCATTTCTTCAAGCAGTGGGGATAAAAGCACATATAATATGAGCCCCGGCAAAAACGGCTTGCCGGCATCAAAAGACATCCCCTGGGTCAGACTGTCATCTACCTTAATCTGTTCCAGTATGAATGCCACCAGGGAATTAAGCGCTATGGCCGAACCGCCGCCGGCAACAAATGTACATGCATATGCCAATATGTTCTTGGGATTAACGGGATTGATCTTCTGCTCAACGGGATCGCTTTTCCTGAATAAAAGCCACAGGAGAACTATAGTTATCACATAGGCAATTACGCTGCACCACATTTCCACCGAGGATGCATTACGCCTGAACACGCCTGCAAGCTCTCCATTGCTTCGTGCCACATACAGTACAATAAGCCTTGCCCCACGTATCAGCAGGTTAAGGGTCACATAATACGCTGCAAAAGGCAGTATCATATATACTGACCGGCCAAAAGATGATTCAGTTAACTTAAATTTATTCTTATCCATAATCTCAAAAAAGACTCTCAAAAAAAGCACCGCTGACGCAGTGCTTTTTAAACTAAACTGGTTTAGTTTTCTCCCGCTCTGCCCGCCAGCATCGGATTCCCTGCTGATGGCAGAACCTCCGCCGCCCTGTGCCTTGCAAAAGGATTCGGGTCTTCTTCCTTGTCATCTTCCAGATCAAGCAGACGGTCATCAAGGAAAGGCAGGTTCTCCAAGCCGTCATTCATCGGTGCAACAGGGGTACTCTGTTTTTCTTCCTCCTGCTTGTCTTTCACCGTGTTTCCGGCACTCTCATTATCCTTTGTTGCCTCCAGATCAAGGGTCGTACCCGTCCCCTTGGACTTCTTGCCTTTACGTGACCTGGGCTTGCCGGACCTGGGAATCTCATCCATCACAACAGACTTGCCGACTTCTTCCGCCTTAGTCCTTTCAAGCTCCTCGTTTCTGGCCCTTATCTCTTCATTGACGGATTCTGCTGTCCTGCGTTTCTGATTTTCTTTTCCCTCAGCCTCTCCGTCATTATTTGCTGCTTTTGACTTATCACCAGCCTGTAGTTCTTTCGACTCCGATTTTTCCTTTTTCTTCTCCTGGCCGCTTGGAGCCAGTGTCCTTCCGATTACATCATCCTTTTCAGGTTTCTTATCTAGCAGCTTATCAGCCGAGGATATTCCTGAAAAAGGAATATCTATATCAAGCAGTTCTTCTGTAACAGTTATTCCAACCTCATCATCAGGTATCGCTTCGTCACGGATAGCCCGCTCCTGCTCCTCCATACGTTTTCCGTCAGCCTGGAAATCAGAATAGGATCTCTCTTCCTCTTCCTTTTCCCTGAGTTCCTCTTCCTTCATCTGGGCAGAAAGCTCATCAAAATGCTTGGACATATAATCAGAAACTATAAGCACGATGCCTGAATCCAGCTTTCCTTCCTTGCCCATCTCATTCAGTATGCTAAGTGCCTTTTGCAGGGTAAGTTTCTTCTTATACGGTCTGTCGTCTGCAGTAAGTGAATCGAAAATATCACATACCGTCATTATCCTGGTCAGCAGGTCCAACTGGCCGTCCTTAAGCCCCCTGGGATATCCGCTGCCGTCTATATACTCATGGTGGTTAGACGCGATTGCAACCACCCTGTCATACTTGTCATAGAAATTGATCTTGGAAAGCATCTGTGCCGTATACGTAACATGGCGCTTTACGATTTCCCTTTCCTCTTCCGTCAGCGTTCCCTTGCGGATGTGGAGAGAATGCTTCTCATTCTCATCAAGATACGGTGTGATGGTACCGTCAAAATCCTCATAGAACTTCTCACCCATCTGGTCGATAAAAGCGATCTGTTCATCAGTAAGGAAACCTGATGTATTTAAGGTATCAAGCTGATCCAGGAACTTTCCAAGGAGCTCATCCTCCTCCTGCCAGAGTTCAATCTGCATCTTGTGCTCCAGCATGTCTATCTTTATGCGCAGGCGGATCTTTTCCAGCTTATTGCGAAGATCCGAATATTTTTCACCCAGACGTGTAGCCTTATTCAGGATTTCACGGGGTGTGATCATCTTTCCTATATCATGAAGCTTTGCAGCCAGCAAGAGCTGTTCCTGTTCATTAGGCGTAATATATCTGTCAATAGCATCCCTGGTATAAAGCACATTCATATAGTCAGTAATAGCCTGACAGTACCTGGCAACATGCTTTGTGTGTTTGCCATTATAAGGAGTACGGGCGTCGATTGCGGTAGTCATGCATTCCACAAAGGACTCCAGTAATTCCTCCTGATCCTGAATCAGGATCATACTGGTGAGGGTATTTGCCATCTGCGCCGTAAGGGACTTAACCAGCTTCTCATAGTCAGAACTAAACGGAATGATGTTGCGCTCATCATCAAGACAGTTATAAAGCATCATAACACCAAGCACTGACTGATCCGGCTCAAGTATGGGAATCATCAGCACTGACTGGGTACGGTAATCATTCTCCTCATCGAATTTCTTAATCTCGGTGATGTCAAAACGCTCATCAAGATATATATCCGGAATATTTAAAAGATTTTCGGGATTGTGGTAACAGTAAGTAAAGATGTCCGTATCATCGGGGCCCGCAGCTATCTTATCAGCCTCAATACTGCTCTTTTTACTGTCGGCATCCAGGGTACGGTTTATATCAAGCAGGTGCTTAAGGGAACCTTCAGCCTCGATATAGAGAGAACCTCCGTCCGCATCCGTGAAATCTATGCACTTGTCCAGTATCACATCAAACAAAGCCACGAAGTTATTTTCCGTAGCAATGCGGTAGCCTAAGCTGAGTAATTCCTCAATATCTGCTGTTATCTGCATAAACTTTTCCTGTCTTCAGTGTGCCGTACTAAATGCACTAAACACGCTCCCCCATCGTGTAATTATATCAGACTAACCACAGGCTTTCCATAATGGTTTATAGCAAAATAACCTTATTTAGTGCAAACGAATATATTGCCCTGCGGCCCACTTTTTTGCCGCTTATCTGTTCAAGGGCCTCAGCATATATCTCCAGCTGTATTTTATACCTGTCCACAAGCTGTTCGGCGGAACTAACCCTGTCTGTTTTATAGTCAAGAAGGGTAAGCACGCCATCCTTCTCAAAATAGGCATCTATCACGCCCTGGACCAGAACTGATTCTCCCTCCGGAAAACCCTCTTCAAAACGCCTTGCCGGTACGGCGTAGAAAAACGGCTGTTCCTTATACAGTTTACCTGACCGTGCCGCCTCCGACATCTCTATTGCAATATCCTGTCCTGCAAACTGGACTATATCCGAAATCCGTACAGTTTTTGCCGCACTGTCCGTCATTTTATTATCAAGTACAGCGTTATCCATGGTTTCTTTTACGATTTCATCCGCCACGCTGCCATCAGCCAGTTCTTCAAAGGGCAGCAGTTCCATTATCTTATGGTAGGCAGTACCCCTTCCTGCCGCATCGGTGCCTTCTCCTCCCGCAAATGAAGGAATATAAGTATCCGGCTCCTTTTCCTCAAACATATGATTTTCCAGTTCGTCATCGTAGGCGGCCTTTTTAAGCTCAGATACTGTGGTTTTGGTAAAAAGCCCCTGAAGGGAAGGAAAAGCATAACGGTACTCAGATTTCTTATCCAGAAGTGCCGACAGCTCGGGATCCGGCTCTATATCCGACATAAGCAGCTCCCTAGCTTCCTCTATGGCCTCATCCCCGCGTTCCACTATGCTCACAGCCAGATCCTTTTCCGAAAGGCCTATCTCGTAGTTCTTAACAGAAACGTCGGTCATGTTTATCACATAACGGATCATATCCATGCAGTTCTTCGCCTCTTCCGGCCTGCAGATATCCCTGGCAGAACCGTCTTCATTCAGTTCCTCCACATCTGTTATTATGAGCTTTTCTTTCGCACGAGTAAGGGCAACATACAACACCCTCAGTTCCTCCGCAATGGCATCCTTTTCCATCTTCGTAGCAAAGGACATATACTTAAGACCCTTCCTGCTTATACGCTTTACAGGGTCGATAGCCTTAAGAGCCACTCCCAGCTCCGAATCAACCAAACAGGGACCGGTAGAATCCTTCTGATTGATCTTCTTTCTGAGATTTACAACAAATACAACCGGAAATTCCAAACCTTTACTCTTATGTATTGTCATAAGGCGCACCACATCGGCATTTTCATCAAGTATTCCAGCTTCGCCATAATCTACTTCCTTTTCCTTAAGTCTTGAAATATACCTTACGAAATGGAATAGGCCGTAATAACTGGTCCGCTCGAATTCAGTAGCACGCTCCAGCAGCATGTTAATATTCGCTCTGCGCTGATCACCATCAGGCATTGCAGTTATGCCTGCTATGTAATTACTTTCAGCAAGCAGTCTGTCCAAAAGCACCCTGATGGACACAAACCTTGCCATATCCCGGTATTTTTCCAGCCACTCCAAAAAAGCAGCGCATTTTTCAGAAATCCCGATGATCACACTGTTTTCAGGCAGAGACACGTCTGCCTTAACAGCCGCAGACAAAATATCATACAGGCAGAAATGACTGCCTTTTTCCCTGCTCCACCCCTTAAGCAAAGCCATTTCCTCATCAGTAAGCATAGGCTTAAAACAAGTCACCGTGCTGTACAGGGGGATGTCCTGCCTGGGATTGTCCAGTGTCTGAAGGGCATTCATCACCATCTTTATCTCTGTTGCAGAAAAGTAGCCTGTCCTACTTCCATAGTAAAGAGGTATCCCCAGGTAATCAAAAATCTTTTTTATTACATCTTCATTAGTCCTGGACCTCTCAAGTATCACTATATCCCTGAATTCAAGAGGACGCATTTCGCCACTTTCCTTATCCTTTACCTTAAAGCCCTGCCTCATAAGCTCAAGGATCTTAATGCCTGCCAGCAGCGACTCATACTCCGCCTTTCCTTCCGCAAGCATAACATCCTCGTCCTGTCCTGCAGAATTCTCAGTTTCCGGCGTTTCCTCATTGCCCGTCCTCCGGCGCCTTGATGAAAGCCGTCCCTTTTCCAGCGCAAGATGCAGCAGCTCGCTTTTGTATGCTCCATCAGTATCCTCCGGATAGTCCGCGCCTTTATAAAGCTTCGCCCTGTCATCATAGTCTATTTCAGCAAATTCTTTATACATGATGCGCTCAAACACATCATTAACGAAATCCAGCACAGTGTCCCTGCTCCGAAAATTCTTATTAAGGTCTATCCTTCTGTCCCTGCCGGCATCAGAAAAGCTTTCATACTTTCCAATGAATATCTCAGGTTTTGCATGCCTAAAGCGGTAAATACTCTGCTTGACGTCGCCCACCATGAAATAGTTGTCTTCCCTGGCGATGCTCTTTATGATGTATTCCTGCACCAGATTGCTGTCCTGATATTCATCCACAAATATATATTTAAAATGATCCCTGTACTCAAGCGCCGCAGGCGTCGGAACCATTTCCCCTTCCTTTTCCTCCAGCAGTATCTGCAGGGCAAAATGGTCCATATCCGCAAAGTCGATCACATTCTTTTCACGTTTCTTCTTGCTGAACCTTTCTATGAAGCAGAGAACGAGGCGGATCAGCTCAGCAGTATTATCCGCAGAAACCTTGTAAGAATCCATCAGCTCATCGTCAGTTACTGAAAACCGGTCTCCCAGTCCGTCAACCAGTTTCCTGGCAGAATCCAGATATTCCTTAGCTTTTTTTGCTAAATCCTTATCTTCTCCCCTAGCGCCTGCACTGGACAGCTTCTGCTTCTCATAGGTTCCGTATATTCGCCGCTTTTCATCATAGTCAGCTGCCTCAAGCATTGCCTCTAAAAGTCCCTTAAGTCCCTGCAGCACAGGAAGGTAGCGCCTCGGTCCTCCCTCAAGCTCAGCTAGCTCCGTCGCCTTTTTCACCTGATCAAGCCCAGTACTGATATCCCTGTCGGCAGCACGCAGAAGTTCGGCAAACCAGCGGCTACTCTTTATATCTGCAACACAGGAACATTCATTTTCCTCCAAGGCTTTATTAAGCCACTTTTCAGGGAAGGGTTCTGAATTCGCTGCTTCGAAAAGAGAGAATATCATCTTTTCAACATTGCCTTCATTGCCTTTCACCTCATAGCTTTCTATAAGATTTATGAAAGCCTCGTCCTGACGGGCATACTCTTCCTCAAGAATTTCCTCCAGGACATCTTCCTTAAGAAGCGTCCGCTCAGCTTCATCCATTGCCCTGAAACCGGGATCCAGATCTATTGCGCTAAAATGGTTCTTTACTACAAAAAGGCAAAAACTGTCGATTGTAGTAATCTGTGCGTTATGCAGCAGTGTCTCCTGCTTTGCAAGGTGCATGTTGTCTGGATCCTTTTCCATTTCCGAGGCAATCGCGCTTCCGATTCTTTCCCGCATCTCTGCGGCCGCAGCCTTCGTAAATGTAACTATCAGCATGCTGTCAATATCCGCCGGATCCTCAGGGTCATTTATAAGCGATACTATTCTCTGTGTAAGCACTGCCGTCTTTCCGCTTCCGGCTGCGGCAGAAACCAAAAGGTTAGCCCGCCTTGCATCTATGACCGCCTGCTGTTCTTCTGTATATTTCACCTTACCCATTTATTTCTCCGTTCCTGCACACCTGCGCCCTTGCTTCGTCTTCCCCAAGCTCCATCTTCCTGCGTTCATACCCTCGTATCCTTGCATCAAAACTGCAAAGCTCCTTATATGGGCAATACTTACAGCTATCCTCCATAGGGGATATGTCCTTTTTGCCGGAAAGGATCTCCTTGCCCATGTCTTCCAGCTTTTTCTCCGTAAACTCCATCATTGCCTTCATCTCGGATTCCGAGAGTATCGTCGACCCGCTATAGGGCGTACCGTCCTGCTTAAGCCGCAGCTTTATCGTATCTGACTTGCTGGCTCCCTGAAGCCCGTTATCAAGCGCAGGTATCGCCTCGTCCGTAAACCAGCCATCCGGCCGGAGCGCATCCTTCAGGTAACTGTCGCAGTAAGCTTCATACGCAGCTTCATCAACGCCGTCAAAAGGTACCAGTGGATCCTTAAGCATAAAGTAGAAGAATGCAGCGGGCACAGCTTCCTTTCCGCCTTTTTTTGATAAGAACCTGACCGCCTCCTCCAGGTATAGAGGAAGCTGCATTCGCATGCCATAATAAAGCTCGGCAAATTTAAAGGTATTCTCACCAGACTTATAGTCAACGATCTTTACGTATTTTTTTTCATCCCTGTCACAGGTATCTATACGGTCGATCGTTCCGGTGATACTGATCTTTCCCTGCGCTTTATCATCGGATATTTCCCTGGCAAATTTTCTTTCATATTCAATAGGCTTAAAATCGCTTTTTGACGCCTGGTAGCATAGTACTGACGCACTCCGCCCAGCTATGCGGCGTACTCTTTTTAGCTGATAAGCAGTCCTTGCATCCTGGTACAGAGTCTCCTGGCCCATCTCGGCAGCTATCTGCTTAAGTATGTGGTCCAGCATCTTATCAAGGAATTCCTCGTTCACATCTCCCCAGTCCATGCCTTCTTCCTTGAGGATTTCTCCAAGCCGCTGAAGAATGCCGTGGTAAATTATGCCCGTATCCCTTGCGTCTATTGCAGCAGTCTCACGTTCGCTTAAACGCATTCCAAAACGCAGGAAATGCGAATACGGACAGCCGGCAAACCCCTGCAGGCTGCTTGTGCTTTCCTTTAACATATTCCCATACAGCATTGCTACTGCCTTGGGAGAAAGCGGATTTGACGCATATTTTATGAATGCCTTTTCTATAAGTTCATTGCATAATGCAGGAGCCTTATCCCTGCATCTTACGAGCAGCGTTCTCAGAAAAACTGTTTCTTCATCGTTTATACTGCCTGACGCATATCTGTTCAAAAGTTCAGGCAGAAAACGGGACTCTCCCCTGCCTCCCGGAAGGAGGTCAGCGCCGCGCCTGTCCGATGCAGACACTTCCCTAAGCCCAGGGAAAATCTTTTTTATCTGCGCCACAAGGTATGACGGGCGAATGCTCTCACCCATGCTGTTCATCCTTGAATATGAAAGCACCAGCCTTTCAGACGGCCTGGTCATGACATGGTACATATACAGACGCTGGATAAACATTTTCTGCCTGGGCGTAGGCGCCAGCTCAAATCCCGAACCAGCCAGGAACTCCCTGTCCAGGTCTGAAATGATTCCGCCTGACGAATTTGACGCTGGCACTATCCCGTCATTCAAGCCAGCCAGGAACATTACCTTTACCGGCTTAAACCGGGTTCGCTCAGTATCTCCTATTACCACCCTGTCAACATCCAGAGGAATGACGCCTACCCTCAATTCAGAGATTCCTGCCTTTATTATCTCTGTGTACTCAGCGATATCCATAGGCTCATCACCAAGAAGGGCATGTATTTGTTCTAAAAGCTCACATATATATCGATAAACCTGCTCATACTCTTTCTTTGAAGCCTGGTCGCCTGCCTCACCAAAACGCCCTGCACAGTCGTTAAGCTGACCTGCTATATCTGCTGAAACAATGAAATCATAGAGCGCTTTCGTAATTTCTGATGCAGTCTTTCCTTTTTTTACTTTCATAAGAGGGGCAAGCATATCATAAACCTGTTCCCTGATAGTATTTATATGATCCAGGGTTTTAATGGACAGCGGTGTCTCAGCTTCACCGTTATTATCTGATTCATCAGCACGGTCATTCCGGTCCGTACGCTTCATATATTTAGGCATTCTTGCAAATGCCTGGCTCCACTTTTTCTCACCGCGCATGCCGGTAGCAAAGAGATAATTATCCAGCATATCCACATCCTCGTTTGATACCCCCGTTAGGCCACTTCGAAGAAAGTGTATTACCGTCTCATATGTAAAACCCTCAGCTACAGTTTCAAGGCCGCTCCTGATAAATTCCGCAAAAGGATTCATCTCCAGGCTATGGCTGTTATCCGCAAAAACAGGAATACCGAATTCAGCTGAAAGCTCATCAACGTACGGAAGATATCTTTCAGTATCCCCTACAGCCACTGCTATATCCCTGTATGCATACCCCTGCTCCAGCGTCATTTCAGCTATGCGGATAAAAATCTCCCTAAGCTCAGCCCTCGGATCATCTGCAAAAAACAGGCTTAGCTCCTCAGACATTTCACCCCAAAAAGGTCTGCACCCGGACCTGAACAGGCTCTTTTCAAGGAATGAAAGAGACTGTTTTTCAGCAAACCGGTTCTTCTTATCATCTACTAAAAATTCATCTTCCATTCGCCCACAGTCGGCATCATGTGCTAACTGCTCCATAGAAAAAACCGTTCTCATACTAAGAGAAAAAAGTCTGTAATCCTCATTGTGCTTCCTATAATCTTCGTATTCCTCAGCCGGCATTATTATACTCATCCAGACTTCTGAACATGTCCGCATAAGCGCTGTAATCACATTGTTCTGTACAGGCGTAAATCCAGTAAAGCCGTCAAATGCTACTATGCTGCCCTTAAGACGCTCAGACTTGGTGACTGCTTCAGCCAGTACATCCAGCCGTTCTTCCCTAGTGATAAACTTCTCACCGCAGAATCTGTTCATTTCCTCATAAAGACATTTGAGATCAGAAAGCTTGCCCTTAAGAAAGGGCTTGCCCGATGTAAATTCCATCAGCTTATCAATGTCAGTAGGCGCTATGCCATACTGCTCAAATTCAGATATGGCAGACTTCACCTCATGGATGTAGCCAGTTTTTTTTATGCTGCTCCCAATAACCGGGAGCTTATCCCCCAAGTCAGCTGACAGCTTTCTCAGGATAAGGTTCTTTCCGGTATCATCAAGGATCAGCCGGTCCTTTTCTCCCACTTCGTCAGCCAGGCGGTGCCCCAGTCTGCTGAAACTCTGGACATCAATATTCATTATGCCCTTCCTTGGGTGACGCAGCACCACATCCTTCTGAGTCTGCATAGTAAACTGGTCCGGCACGATAATGGTAAACTGTCTGTCAGGCTCTCTAACCGACCGCTCTATGATGTCGTCTATTATCTTTGTAGTCTTTCCGTATCCGGATGCACCGATGTAAAACTTTAACACGTTGTCTTTCCTCTTTTAATTTATTAATTTGGCTCTGTTATCACAATATCAAGGATAAAACAATTTTATAAGGATATATTTGTCCTATTTGCTTTAAATCACATCACAACTTACCGCATAATATTATTATAACAATCTTTAATCATCGAAAACCGTAAAAAAATATTATAAAAACTGCCCATGCAATATTGCACAGGCAGCGAAAATTTTTCAAATATTGTGATTATCACTTTATCATTAACAGTACCCAACTTCCACCAGCATTTGGATCATAGCCTACAGCCATCTTCTTATATCTACCCAATAATACATCCCTCTTATTGTCACCCCTTGACCAGTTACGTACAGCCTCGTCCGGATTCTCAAGGCCTACTATAATGCACTGGCCGGCTTCATCATAACTGATGCCCTTCTCCTGAAGCAGAGACTTAAAGGACTGGCCGTTAGGCCTGTTCTCAGAATTTGATTCCGCAAGCTCAGCTGCACGAATCATTGCAACCTCTGCCAATGAATCAGACCACTGAAGTTCGCCCTTGCCTTCTTCCGCTCTCTTCGCATTCACGTAATCGGCAGCCTTCTTTGCCATGGACAGCTTGTAGTCATATGTGTTTACATTTACGCTTGCATCTGTATTAGTAGCAGTAGTAGTTGTTGTAGCTGCAGGCCTTCCGTTTTCAGCCGCCTGATTAGGGAATCGCCCCTCTGTCTTTCCGCATACTGCATAATGGAAAAAAAGCATATTTGCATCTGTTCCCATTACTGCTGCCACCTGGGGATACTTTGCTGCGTAGTATGCCGCATCAAAGCCGTCACCTGATGCCGCAGTAGCAAGCCTTCCCTCTGTCTTTCCGCATACCTGATAGTGGGCATAAAGCGCTGCCGTACTTGTTCCCATTGCAGCTACCACATCAGGATTGTTTGCTGCATAATACTCACCGTCAAAAACTGTTCCATCCGGCATGATCTCCGGTGCTGCCTCTGCCTTAGCCGGCACCAAACATACCGCTGCTGCCAGCGCAAGTGCCGCTCCTGTCATAAGTACTTTCATTTTCATCTTACTACCTCCTCTTTTTTTATTTGTATTAAATACTATATCTTCTGTAACGACTATCATACATCATTTTCTTGAAGATTTCATGATCTTCTTTCTGTCATACATTGCCTTATCCGCGCGGGCAAAAGTATCATCTATTGATCTGTCCCTATCAGGATCAAAAAGCGCATATCCCATAGCCGCTGAGATTCTTTCCCAGGACTTAAGGTCCTTATCATCAGCCACTCTGTCAATTTCATCATTAAACTTACTTGCCAGCTGTTCTATATGCACATAATCATAACCCTTAAGCAATACCACGAATTCATCGCCGCCAACTCTGAACACAGGTGAATGTTCGAATGTAAGACAGATCATACGGCAAAGCTTACGGATGGCAAGGTTACCAACGTCATGTCCATAATTATCATTTATCTGTTTAAGATAGTTCATATCTATCATAACAATACCGTAATCGTGGCTACCCTTTTCGATATCGGATCTTATGGACAGAATCTCAGCATCATATGCATTTTTATTTCTTATACCCGTAAGGGCATCATGGGTAGCCTCTTCCCTCGCCGCAGTAAGTGCGATGGTTGTATTCTTCAGGTTGCTCATATATTCATTGATCTCCAGGATCATGGATGCGGTCTGGTCATAAAGTATGGAGATCTCATCATTTCCCCTATTCTTTCCGGAAATGTCGTCAGCCACTGCACCATCCTTTATTCTCTTATACACTCCCACATTCTGGCTGAGAAGCACTATTCTGGAAACAATGGTACGGTGAATAAAAAATACACATATAAACAGGCCCAGCGCAAGTATCACCCCACTTACAAGAGAAAGGGCAATAGACTCTCCTATCAGATTGGCATTTACATAGTCTGTATCAAGATCAACGCCTATAAGTCCCACCTTTTCAGCCTCAATATAAAGTGGTATATAGTAGCTATATGACCTTCCGTATTCATTATCGAATACATCATAGTCGTCAAGAAGCTTTCCACTTCGCCATGTATCAAAAAGACAAGGGCAGTCTTCATAAGACTCCTCATAATCATCAAAAAGATGTAGTCTGTTGTCGCCCTCATCCCCCTCATAGAGACGCTCTGCATCGAAGACATATATCACATGCGTACCGTCCCCATTGGGATACATAAAGTAAGCATTGGGAATATTGAAATCATCCCTGACTTCCTCGAATTCGATAAACCATTTCGATTGATAATAAGTGCAGAAAAGAACTTTCAGGTCGTCATCAAGTTCCTCAAAAGACACATCACTGCCAAATGACTTGCCGGGATACTGCTCGGAAAAAGCCCTATCAAAATCAACCTTCGCCGAAGCCACAAAATCTCTGTCAAAATCATAGGGGATAAAAACCTTAAGGCTGTTTTTCAGCATGTAATCCCTGAATGCAACAAAGGTATTCCCCTCCAGCTCAAGCTCATCTCGCAGATGAAACCCAACCTCTTTCATATTCTGAATATTCTGGTCTTTATAAGAATCCCTCCTGTTTTGATAAACAGCGAAACTGTTTATCAACAGCACGACAATGACAAGAATAACCAAAAAAACAGTAAGACGTGTTGAGATATGTCCCGTCTTTTCTGTCTTCTGGATCGATGCCCCTGTCTTATTCTTCTTGGGCTCAACAATTTTCTCATTCTCTTCCATGAGCACATTTTTTCCGTTTTCTTCACTCATAGACCACATTCCCCATCATACATAAGCAATGTTACAATTAAAACCATTCCACAGCAGACAATTCAGCCGTACACATCACTGCTGTAAAAATCTTTTATTTTCTAATTGCATAAAAACAAGAAAACACAAGGATATTGTATCATAAAGCAAGCTTCTCCGTCACTGTTATTTCCATTACACATCCCTACACACCAAAATTGCCCCGGTCCGTAAAATTCAACCCACACTTTGCCGCAATGTCACTGGCGTAGCTCATCCCGTCAGGCTTAACCCTGGCTATCCGGTAGCTCCTGGTCCCCTTTTCCTTATCCTCCATAAGTGCTGAAAGATTGTCTATCCGCCCCTTATTGCCAGGGTAAGAATTAAAGCTGTCCACCTGGGCCGCCAGGTCATGGATATGGGTAACAAATATGCCGCAGGAACCTATTACCCCGATTCCTGTCAGAACCTCCGAAGCTATATAGCAGGCTTCCAGCGCGCCTGTGCCTGAAAATGACTCATCCATCAGCAGCATGTCATATTCTCCCAGCTGTCTTAAAATCTTCACCAGTCTCTCGCACTCACTTTCAAACCTGCCCCGTCCGTAATCCCTGTCATCGGCAGCTGTAAAATGCGTATAAATCCCTGTCACAGGACTAAGCACAGCCTTGTCTGCAGGCACAAAGCATCCCAGCAAAAACAACGCCTGTACCGTTCCTGCTGCCCTGGCAAAAACAGACTTCCCGCCATGATTCGGACCGGTCAGAAGATAAAACCTGCCGTTCTCATCAAACTTAAGGTCATTGCGGACAAGCTCTTCCCGAGGCATGTTCCTGGCAAGGTTCACATTATATATTCCCTGAACATCAAAACATTTTTCTGACAGATTTCTTACTTCAGGCTTAGTCATACTAAGTCCCAGGCTTCGCATATCCTTTATGAACTTAACCTCTGCAAGCAGAAAACGTATCTCGGAAAAAAGCGTCACATAAACTGATGTATTAACGCTGAAATACTTGTCAACCACCGGCCCGAAGGACCTGATGGCATTCTTATAATTATCCTCAAGGGCATGACGTATGCTTTTTGCCAGGATTTCTGTATCCGGTATTGCAGATTCAGGTCTCTGCTGTCCGTCAGCATCTGCATCAAGCCCCATGCTCTGAGCCGTTACCCCCTTGGGAAGAGGATACAGAGATGACAAAAGTGTATACGGATCCTTCTTATCAAGTCCCGTGACTTTTCCTATAAGTGTTCCCTTTTTGAACTTTTCCGTATTGACGGATAGAAGCCCTGCCTCCACAGCCTGCATGTTTACATCCAGATTAACGCCTATTGTTACACTCTTTAATTCGCTGAAATCCACTGTCTGGGAATCAAGATCAGTCTTTAGATTCCGGTACTCGTCTCCTGCAACAGTTTCCTCAACCATTTGCTTTAAGGCAGCCAGACCAGCAGAATGCACCTCTTTATCCCTGAATCCCTCATAAAAAATATCCGTAACTTCTATATAGCTTTCCAATATACGTATCGCAGACAGGGACTTCTCCAGTGATACACCGCCGTTTATGATGGTATGCATATCAAAGATACCACTGACCACCGGCAGAGCCTTCTCAAGCACAGCACAAAGATCTGCGTTATAATTATACAGATAGTA
>JAGBLN010000035.1 GCA_017635395.1 Lachnospiraceae bacterium | reverse complement strand
GCTGCGCTGTTACCCATAGCACTTGCTCTCTGAAGTTCCTGGATCATCTTCATATCTTCAGGCGTAAGAGTAGGATTGTTCATCGCTATAGTCTCTATAGTAATGCCTCGTCCCTCGGCCCATGCTTCACGAAGCTCTGCATTCATGGCATCCTTCAGTTCACCCAGATGCTTGGATATCTCATTGGGACGAATCTCCAGATCTGCTATTGCTGACATTCCCTGTGAAAGTGCATCTATGAATTCACCCTTCAGCTGCGCATCGATCTTATCACGGGTATACTGTCCCCCGGCAATATTTCCTGCCAGATTCTTATAGAAAATGATAGGATCTGTTATTCTGTACGAATATCTGCCGTTGCATTTGAGGTTGACTTCCATATCCAATCCGATCTTCTTATCAACCGCACGGAACATGATCGGATTCGGTGTACCAAACAGATTATCTGTTATTTCAAGCATATTGAAATAATAGATCTTCTGCACACGTCCTGTATCTCCGCCGAAAGTAATACGCTCTCCCCACTTTTTGAAGGAATCAACTATGCCCTTTCCCAAACCTCCGTAAAATATGGTAGGTTCCTGAGATGTATCATATGTAAAATCGCCTGCTTCCGCACATATCTCAACGATCTTTCCATTATCAACTATGATGGCACACTGTCCATCAGCCACTGCAACCCTGGAACCGTTTGTAATGATATTGTCATCACCCTTGGTATTTGCAGACCGTCCGCTGGTCTGTTTCTTACCTACAGTCATAAGTACATTCTTGTCCATTGCATCGCAGTAAAAAAACTCTCTCCACTGATTAGCAAGAACCCCTGATCCCGCTCCGGCAGCAGCTGCACCTATACCATTAGTAAGGGCATTACCTACCGCTCCGGCAGCATTTTTAATTAAACCCATTTTTCTCTCCCTTCTTTATTATATGATTTGCATCCTGTGTAAAACACATTTACACACCATGTATATTCTAACATAACCAGGATTTTATTTACATACAAAAATAGTCAAATATCAGCACTTCGCCACCTTTTGAGTGGTGCTTTCAGGCTTTGGACGACCTTACGCCTATCTGATAGTAATCAAATCCGTTCTTATTCGCCGTATATGTGCCATAGATATTTCTTCCGTCAAATATCACAGGATTCCTAAGCAGCTCCTTCATCCTATCGAAATCCGGGCTCCTGAATTCCTTCCACTCCGTGATAAGTATAAGCGCATCCGCATCCTTAAGGGCATCATACTTGTTTTCCACATAAGCAACATGGCTGTTGTCCTTAAGATAGCACTTCTTTGCCTCTTCCACAGCCTTGGGATCATATGCGGTTATCTCTGCTCCCGCTTCCGTCAGATCATTGATGATCGTTATGGATGAAGCCTCACGCATATCGTCCGTATCAGGCTTGAAGGAAAGTCCCCATACAGCAAAACGCTTTCCGCTCAGGTCATTTCCAAAGCATTCCTTCACCTTATCGGATATAACATGCTTCTGAGCCTTATTAACATCCTCAACGGCAGCAAGGAGCTTTGCGTCATAGCCGTACTCAGCTGCAGTGCTTATAAGCGCCTTAACATCCTTTGGGAAACAGCTTCCGCCGTATCCACAGCCCGGATAAATAAAGCTGTATCCTATACGCTTATCAGAGCCTATGCCCTTCCTTACTTTATTGACATCTGCACCTACCTGTTCGCATATCCTGGAGATTTCATTCATAAATGAAATCTTGGTCGCAAGCATTGAATTTGCAGTATATTTCGTCATCTCAGCGCTGGCCACGTCCATAAGGATGAAGGTATCTGTATTAAGCACATAGTGTCTGTAAAGCTCACGCATCACCTCTGCGGCATCATCGTTGTCAGCGCCTATAACTATCCTGTCGGGACGCATGCAGTCTGATACAGCAGTTCCTTCCTTAAGGAATTCCGGGTTGGATATAACATCAAAGGTAAGGTCAGAACCCCTGTCATTAAGAGCCTTCTGAATAGTATCACGCACCTTCAAAGCTGTTCCCACAGGAACTGTAGACTTATCCACCACATACATATGGCGCTTCATGGTCTGGCCAATGCTCTTTGCAACCTCCAGCACATAATGAAGATCCGCAGAGCCGTCTTCGCCCATAGGCGTGCCCACTGCTATAAAACATATATTTGCCTTCTCCAGCGCCTCTTCTATCTTTGTAGTAAATCTCAGTGAACCGGCTTTGAAATTCTTAAGTACAAGTTCTGACAAGCCCGGCTCATATATGGGAATTATTCCCTGCTTAAGCCTCTCGATCTTGTCCGCGTCCACATCCACACACCAGACATCATTTCCCATGTCTGAAAAGCAGGTGCCTGTGACCAGACCTACATATCCGGTTCCGATAACAGCAATCCTCATTGCAAGCCTCCTAAAAAATATTATTAAATTTAATTATTAACCATTGTTACGCTCACGCTTTTTCTTAAGAAGAGCAGATGTATCCAGGGTGTCACTTTCAGGTTCAGCCTTTTTCTTTGATGCCTTAACTTTCTGTGGCTTACCCCCTGCAGGCATCTGCTGTACTCCTGGCGCCCCCATATTCATTCCGGGTGCCGGCATCTGGCCGGGTGCAGCATTAAACTGAGCATTAGCAAGCTGGCCGGCCATTCCGGGTGCAGCATTTCCATCTGCCATAACGCCTTCCGGAACACCCTCCGGCTGCAGCTTCTGTTTCTTTCCCGCCAGCTTAAAGTTCCTCTTTGCAGGCTCCCAGCCAAATCTCCTGCCGGCGATATCAGCCAAGAACAGTATCATGGCAAGGATGATAAAGAAATTCGTCAGGTCTATGCTTCCTGCAGTGCTGACCTCAAGCTTTTTCCAGATATTATCCTCCGGTGTCAGATAGAAGCCGTAATTATCCACAAAGGTCCGGAAATTCTTGTCCGTAATATCAAACCTGTACTCATCACTATACTGTACCACGCTGGCAGTCGTGAAGGCCCCCTGTATAGTACCGTCATCGCTGCGGCGAACGTTGATATTATACAATCCTTTTTGCGTAGAATCTATAACCGCACGATAAACGCCAGGCTCCGATGCAGTAAAATTAACATCACCGGTTTCACCGTCCGGGCTGGTATATATAGCCGTGATCTCAGTTCCATCAGAATACTCATCCGTATAGTATTCAAGCACAGTCTGCTCGCCGACCTGCTTTACATCCACACGGTCCTCGCCTACTCCGCCGGTGCCGGTGACATAGTCTATCATCCTGCGCCAGAGTTCGGCATAATCTTCATTTCCCGAGTATGCTGCAGTCCATCCGCCATCCACGCTGGTATTCCATGCAATTGTCTTGCCCAGACCGTACTGCCATGCCGTAAGAACAGGATCTCCCTCATCACTTACCACTAACTGCTGGGCACCTGTCTTAGGCGAGCCAGCCACATAACCAAGTATGTTAAACCAGCCGTTTTCAAACAGGCCGTTTGTTATATCACTGGATGCCACTGAAAGCGAATAGTCGCCGTTCTTGATATATGTGTTTCCACCCATGAAAACTTCCTGGGAGAATATCCTGGGCAGGTCAGTATTGCCGTCAGCATAGTAATATCTTCCGCCACACTGCTTAGCAAGATCAGCCATAAGCGCCGTGTCGGAATACTGTCCAACCGCAACTGTGGAAAGCGTTACATTGTCCGCATTTATCTTGCTTATTACCGATGAGAAATTATCTGTCTCACCCATACCGTCAGTAAGGAGTATGATATGCTTTACCTGGGCATCGCTGTACTTTATCTCAGCCCTGGCCTCCTCAAGTGCAGGCATTATAATCGTACCGCCGCCGCTGGGTATGGAATCTATATCATCCTTTATTCCCTGCTTATCAGATGCATCCGATATCGGATGATACCATTTGAAATAATCATCAAATGCAAGGACACCCACATCGTCGGTATCACGCATATTATCCACGGCACGCTTGGAAGCCTCAAGTGCCATGTCAAGGATGGTAAATCCGTTTCCGGCATAATCATCCATGGAACCGGAATGGTCTATAACCATTACAATGGCAGTCTTCGGTACCTCAACCACGCTCCTAAGCTCCATATTGACAGGCAGTACATCTTCCACCACCGTATCGTTGTATCCGCCCAGCATGAAACTGTCCTCGCCGCCGGTCATTATTAAGCCCCTGCCATAATCCTTTACATAGGTCTCAAGATTGTCAAGGAATCCCTCCGGAAGCTCACCGTAGTAAGCGTTCTCTATGATAACAGCCCTGTATACCAGAAGGTCATTCAGAGTCTCCGGTGCATTCGAAGCCTTCTCTATCTCCGCATTGACATTTATTGCGGAAAGCAATGCCTCAAAGGGAGCATAGTTTTCACCGTTACCTCTGAGCACCAGTATCTTAGGTGCATTCGTAACTTCCGAATATGCATCATAAACATCATTCTCGGCACAGGTATCCCCCATTGCCTCAACTTCTACCGTAAACTGTTCCAGAGAGTCCCCCGTAACTGTTTCTTCGAAGATAAACTCATTATGTCCGGACCGCAGATGTACAGACTCCTGGGTCACCACATTGCCGTCAGACATTATCTTTATGATGGCATCAGTTTCGTAATTACTCTCCAGTGCCACTGTCATATAATACTTGTCACCGGGATGCAGTTCATCCGGCATATCCACTGATTCTATGTAACAGTCATCACCAGATTCCGAACCAAGTACATAAGCCTCTAAGCTTATCTCACCAGACCTGATCATTGACGCAGTATTCTCAATATCACCTGCTGTCTGTTTTCCATCAGTAAGTACCACTATCCTTCCCGCAGAATCCGCAGGTATGAGAGATATTGCTCGCTGAAGGGCTTTTTCGAAATTGGTAGCAGTATCATCCGCAGCAGAATCCAGTCCCATGAACATATCCCTGTCGGTAACGAACTGATCCACCACGGCATCCCTTCCGAATCCGACTATGGCATATTTATTATTTGCCGGCATATCCTTCAGTGCATCGTCTATGAAATCCTCAAAGGCTTCCATATTTTCCTCATCGCTGACGGAGTAGTCCACTACAAATACTGTTGTAATATCCTTTGCCTTCCTGGGAAGCCTTATTCCCAGCATGGAAAGTATCACAAGGATCATTATTATTATCCGGAGTACGAGATAGAATTTTCTCCGGTAATTCATCTTCTTTACATAGAGTATCCACTCTAATACGAGCAGGATAAGTGCTATCGCAAGAAGAATCCAGCACAGGCTCTTCTTTGCCTTTGCGGCACTCTGCGTTCCCGAATAAACAAGATTCTCTGAAGTAACCTTACCGTCCCTTCCCAGTGCCGGTGATGCCACCACATAGTATTCATTCTTAAGTCCTGCTGTCACATAGAACACGCCTGCACGCTCAAGTTTGCCCACAGGAACCCCTGATATCTGGATATAATCAGGCAAAGGATTGAGTACTATACTGTCACCCGTTTCATATGTATTCTTTGCCAGCATTCCCATATCCGAAAGATAGCTTACGGATTCAGCCATAAATACAGGGAATTCTGCCTGCAGGGCAAAATCACTTTCCCTTATGTCAAAACCTACCACCACTTCGCGGTGCCCCTGGTTTATACCGTAATAACCAACGCATTTATCTTCAACTTCCATGAAGCTTTCTGCCCACTCCGGCACCTCATAATAGAAGACTTCGTTTGCACCAATATTAAAATCTCCGAGCCCTTCCGTAAGCTCGCATTCTTTAACTTTTATAGTCACATGGGAAAGGGTACCTGCCGCATCCCCCGGCATGAATTCCATTGAATTTGTCGTATTCTGCGCTCTTACCATGCCGGCATCATATATTACCAGCGTAGACGGGCTGGCCTCCAGCGCATTATCCGAAACTGCACGGACCATATCATTTCCGGTCACAGCGAAGAAAGCCCTCTCTATAAAGGTATTTCCTCCCCCCACCAGCATACCGTTAACCTCGCCGCTCTCACGTGTCAGCGCACATGCCGCATTATCCTGGGAAAGTGAATCCCTGTCATGGGATGCGACTACTGAACCGTCAGAAACACTGGACTTGTCAAACTGTATTGATGAGATCTCCGCCCTGTAATAATCTCCCCCGGCAGGAACATTTTCAAAAAGAACTGAACCGCTCTTTCCCGCATCGGTATGGGCACTCTTAAGCTCTATCAGGTTTCCGCTGACATCATAAAGGGAAACATCCATTGTGGCCGCAGCATCACTGTAATCCGTAAATCTTACGGACACCTGCTGCTTGCCATCCTTTTCACCTGCAAAAACATAATCAAGGGAAACATTGGAAACAGCCTCACCGGTATCAATGACATCAGCCTTCAGAATCTCTGCATAAGCACTAAGAGCATCGCAGCCGTAACCGTCAGTAAGTATCAGAGTGTGATCTGCTTCAATGGTTGACAACAGGCTGTAAAGGTCAGATGCGTCCCCCTCCGTATCATCAGCTTCGATGCTGTTTATGGTCTGTCTGAGCCTGTTCCTGTCCTGTGAATTGGATATGAGTATCTTTACGGAATCCGATGCGGAAATTATCGTTATCTCTCCGCCTCCTGCCACATAGTCAAGTGCCTGAGCCTTAGCTTCATCAAGCCTTGTCTTCCCGTCAGCATTTAGGTGCTGCATGCTGAAGGAATTATCAATAACTATGACAGTGCTTCCGCCTGTAAGCGAATCCGTCATCACAAAAGGAGCCATAAGCGCAAGTATCAAAAGAAACATCACAAGTATCTGAAGATACATCAGTAACTCGTGAATGAATTTTTCAAAAAACGTCTTGGACTGTTGGTTCTTGAATATATGCTTCCAGAGAAGATTTGAAGAAATCTCCACATCCTTCCCCTTGGGCTTTAAAAGATACAGAATTACTATTACAGGTATGGCACCAATAAAAATAAGCGGCCACAAACTAGAAAATGACATTTCACTCCTCCATCATGCCTGCGATACAAAATTCCTCACAGACAGCCTCCCTCATAACAGACTACATCAACGACCTTACCATTCGTACAATTCTTTCAGCTCATTGAATATTATACGGTCAAAACTTGTTCCCGTGTTGCAGAGATGATACCCTGCGCCGTTCTTCTTGCAAATGGACTTAAGATTCCCCGTGAAAGCCTTGAGACCTGCATTATATCTGCCTATGCTCTCGGAATCCATTGTCACCCTGAGTTTCGATTCATTATCTTCTGAATCGATCAGATTGCAGGTACCCTCAAGCGTAATATCTGTTTCTTCCTTTGCAAGCACATGCAACAAAACTACCGACTGCTTACGGAATTTCAGATACCTTATCATCTTCACTAATGGTAATTCCGACTGGGGTGTCTTATCGTCCAGAGTTATGAAATCCTCTGACATGAAATCCGATATGACTATGGTAAGTCCTGCCTGCATCTTATCCAGGCTTTTTACTGCGCCGAAAAGATCCGCCGGTTCAGAACCCGTAGTGCTTTCCAGGAACCTTTCCAGATTCCTGTAGCCTGCCTTACCGCCGGAAGCAAAAAACCTTCTTGCGGGATTGGCTGCATCCATTACCATAACCCTGTCCTGATTCAGAAGAGCAATATAGGAAAGCGCCGCAGTAAGCTCACTGGCAAGCTCCGACTTTTTCTTTTCCCCATATTCCATTGAACGGCTGAAATCAAGGATAAAGGTTATGGTACTCTCCTTTTCCTCCATGAACTCTTTGATATAAAGCCTGTCCAGTCTGGCATATGCATTCCAGTCAATGGAACGGATATCGTCTCCTGGCATGTATTCCCTGAAATCGGAAAACTCGGCAGAATTACCCTTCCTGCTGCTCTTCCGTCCGCCCTGCATGGACGCATTGCTCTTTTTTTCTATTGCCAGCCTGAGCCGCCCCAGCCTGTCATAGTACCTTCGATCAAACATTCTCCCCTCCGGACCGCATCTTACAGCAATTCACCGACTATGCGGTCATTTCCGTATTTACGGATGAACTTATTTTTTCACTTCTATGCCATACTTATTGGCAATATAATCCTCTATTACCTTTGCGCCCTGCTCAATTGTGATATCACCGGTATTGAGGCAGAGATCGTAATTATACGGGCTCTCCCATTCACGTCCCGTATGGTATTTATAATATGATCTTCTGTATTTATCAAATTCATTGATATGCTTTTCAGCAGTCTTCCGGTCCATGGAAAGACGCTCCATTTCGGTCTGTATGCACTTCTCCATAGGCGCACATACAAAAACCTTCACCACATGAGGAAAATCCTTCAGTATATAGTCAGCGCCTCTTCCGATGCAGACAAAGGATTCTCTTTCTGCCAGTTCCTTCAGTACCTTCGCCTGGAAAGCAAAGAGGTTGTCGTTCTTCGTATAGTCAGGGCTTTCCGGCGGTATCACCTCGCCGTTATAAACCTTCTTCGTCACTTTATACAGAAGGCTATGCTTCATGGTCTCGTCTGCCTTTGCAAAAAGAGCCTCATTGATGCCGCTGTCCTCGCTGGCAAGACGCAGTATCTTCTTGTCGTAAAAATCGATTCCGTAATCCTCTGCCAACTTCTCACCTATCCATGTTGCTCCGCTTCCGCAGGTTCTTGTAAGTGCCACTACAAATCTCTTTTCACTCATGAAACCGCCTCCTTCCAAAATACACTATAAATATAATTTCGTTAAACAGACACCGCTCCTACAAGCTCATTTATGTCTGCCACGCCATACTTTGACATATATTCCTCTATCCCCTCAACCACCTTGATAGTGGTGCTGGGGTCGTGGAAATTAGCCGTGCCGACAGAGATTGCCGTTGCGCCTGCAAGAATAAATTCAATGGCATCTTCTGCGTTTGAGATGCCGCCCATTCCTATTACCGGAATCTTTACTGCGTGTGCGGCGTCATAAACCATACGCACTGCCACAGGCTTTACTGCAGGACCGGAGAAACCGCCGGTCTTATTTGCAAGTACGAATTTTCTTCTGTTTATATCGATCTTCATGCCAATAAGAGTATTGATAAGAGATATACAGTCAGCTCCGCCTGCTTCCGCAGCCCTTGCCATATCAGCTATGCTGGTAACATTAGGTGAAAGCTTTATTATCACGGGCTTTTTTGATGCACTCTTTATAGCCCTTGTTGTCTCTTCCAAAACCTTGGGATCCTGGCCGAAGGCAAGTGCCCCCTGCTTTACATTGGGACATGAAAGATTTATCTCATAAAGATCTACGTCAGTAGAATTGAGTTTTTCAACTGTTTCAGTGTATTCCTCCACGGTATGGCCGCAGACATTTACGATCACTCTTGTATCATACTTGCTTAAGAAAGGCAGATCCCTTTCCATAAATACATCCACGCCGGGATTCTGAAGACCTATGGCATTGAGCATACCGCCATATACCTCGGTAACCCTCGGGGTGGGATTCCCCTCCCAGGGCACATTAGCAACGCCCTTTGTGACTACGGCACCGAGGCGGTTCAGATCGGCAAATTCCGCATATTCCATTCCGGATCCGAAAGTGCCGGATGCCGTCATTACCGGATTCTTTAATTCTATTCCTGCTATATTAACTCTGGTATTCATTTTATTCTCCTGACCATCACTCAGATATCAACATCCTCAGCCTTAAACACCGGTCCTTCCACACAGATCCGGCTGTTCTTCACATGGGTATGGTGATCAACATTCACGGTCTTTGTTACGCAGCCGAGGCATGCACCCACACCGCAGGCCATACGCTCTTCAAGAGAAATATATGCTTCCATCCCCTTCTCAGCAGCATAAGACTTTATGGCACGGAGCATGGGCATAGGGCCGCAGGCAAATATCGCATTTCCTGACACTCCCTGCTCATTAAGCGCATCTATCACGGTACCCTTTGTACCAAAGCTTCCGTCCATGGTTGCTATATGAGTATCACACACAGCCTCAAAATCATCCTTAAGGAACATATTGCTGTCCGCATAGCCGAGCACCGCCGCACAGTCTGTCCCCTTTTCCTTAAGCACTTTACACCCATAAAGCATGGGAGGGATGCCAATGCCTCCGCCTAATAAAAGCACTTTCTTTCCTTTTACGGCATCAATATCGTACCCATTGCCAAGCACTCCCAGAATGTCGATTTCGCTGCCTGCCTTATAGGACGATATTTCTTTAGTACCGGCTCCGCCTGCCCGGTATACCACACGCAGGAGCCCGTCCTTATCATCTGCATCACAGATGCTGATGGGACGCATCAGCAGCCTGCTCCCATCCTTCGGATATATGCCTATAAACTGACCCGGTACAGCCTCCTTAGCCATCTCAGTCTTAAGCCTTAGTGACCAAATCCCCGGTGCCAGTTCCACCTGTTCGATTATCTGCGCTTTTTCTTTTTGTTTCATTACTTCAGCCTCCCAAAGTAATCTATTGCACTTGGTATATTATAGCATAGTTGAGCGAAGCTTACCAACCAACGCTTGACATTCTCAACCATTAATATATAATTTCTCATGAGGACAAAGCAACGTTCTCAGCGGTTAGCCTTTCGGTTAGTCGCTTTTCTCAGAAAATTATTGTAATTATCTGGCAGTCAATTGTATTAAACGGGGTGGTTGCACTCACCGACCTGAGCTTGAACAGGAGGTGGTGCCTATGTATATAACGGTATCAGATCTGATCCAGTTTGTGATCATGTTGTGTGCAGTTATTACACTGGTTATTATTTGTACAAAACGCAAATAAAAACAACCACTCTGAGCTTAGCGGCTTAGTGGTTGTCTTTATATTCCATTAATCGCCAGTTCGGAAGGGTGCCTCCTTCCTGTTGGCTGCTTGATAAGAGCATTATAACAAAAAATTAAAAAAAGTCAAATTTAATTGCTTACCTATGCAGCCCTATCTGAAAACTATATTTCCCCCACAGATCGTCCATTTCACCTTCCCCCTCATCTCCTGACCGGTAAACGGTGAGTTGGATGATTTGGAACGGTAGTCCCCTGCAATCCACTTTTCCTCGGGATCAAAGATACAAATGTCTGCCTGCGTCCCTTCCTTTATCACGCCGGCATCCAGACCGTAAACCTTTGCAGGTCCGCAGCTGGCCCTTTCAACAAACTGTTCTATGCTGAGTACCCCCGGCCCCACCAGATTCATAATCGCAAGGGGCAACATCGTTTCCAATCCTATAATACCGCTTGGTGCCTCTGTAATAGGCTTGCTTTTTTCCTCAGTGCTATGTGGAGCATGGTCTGTTGCTATCATCTCTATAGTACCGTCTCTCAGCCCTTCCGCTACCGCCAGCCTGTCTGCTTCTGTCCTAAGGGGCGGGTTCATCTTTGCAAGGGTACCATGTTCAATTGCCGCATCTTCCGTGAGCGAAAAATGATGGGGGGTTGCCTCTGCGTGGATCTTCGCGCTCTTTTTCCTTGCTTCCCTTACAAGCTCCACACCCTCTGCAGTACTGATATGCTGTATGTCTATCTCCGCGCCGGTTTCAAGTGCCAGTTCTATGTCACGCCTTATCATGGAAATCTCAGCCTCACGGTCGGAGCCGTATATGCCGAAATGTTCAGATGCCGTTCCATGGTTTATGCCGTTGTTTTTGATAAATGCGGGATCTTCCTCGTGAAAACTTAGTATCATTCCGATAGCAGCACTTTTTTCCATAGCCTTCTTTACAAGATCCACATCCAGAAGCGGCTTTCCGTCATCAGTAAATCCTGCTGCCCCTGCTGCCTTAAGGGCAGCCATATCCACAAGTTCTTTTCCCTGCATCCCGACTGTAACATTAGCACAAGTTAAAACATTGATCCCTGTCTGTCTTCCGCGCTCCAGAACATATTCAAGAGTTTCCGTATTGTCCACCGAAGGAATGGTATTTGCCATAAGCACTACAGAAGTATATCCCCCTCTTTTGGCCGCTTCCGCTCCGGTAAAAATATCCTCCTTATGTGTCTGACCCGGATCCCTGAAATGGGTGTGAACATCAATAAAGCCCGGTGAAACTATGCAGCCTGCAGCATCAATGGTTTTCAGCTCTGCAGAAGCGGTATCAATCCCGCCAGCCGCAGCAATGCTTTTAACCTTTCCGTCTTCGATGAGGATATCAAGCATTCCGCTTTTCCCTTCAGGATTTACCACTTTACCGTTTTTTATCAGTATTTTTTCCATACCACCATTTCTCCTGTTATCCTGATACTTAATCTGTATACAAGCCCCTGCCACGCCCGGTAAGGCTATACCTCCAAACAAAAGGCGGCATTATATATCAATACCGCCTTTATGATAACATTTCCTAATAGCTATCCGTTTATTTAGTTACACCGTCTTCAGCACTTCCTTGGTCATTTCCGGATCCATCTCGCCGCTTCTGTGCATCGAGAACTCCGTCATAGGATAGTCTGCAAGGTTAGGGATTATCTTCCTGTCATCAGCGTTCTCAAAGAGCTTGTTCCTTGCCTTCAGTACTTCCTGCTCTGTCTTATGCTTGGAAGGTCCGCCTACGCAGCCTCCGGGACATACCATACCCTCTATGAAATCTTCCGGCAGTCTTCCGGCCTTCAGCAGAGCAAGAGCCGTAAAGCATTCCTTTCCGCCGGCTGCTTTTCTGAGCTTCAGGTCATCCGTACTCTCGCCTCTCTCATGCATACATTCGATAACAGCTTCAGCCACTCCGCCGGAGCCTGCGAACTTCTTTCCGAATAATGACGATTCCTGATAGTCTTCTTCAACGGGTTCGATCTTTACATCCTTCGATCTGAGAAGGGCTATAAGCTCACCGAATGTGATTACATAATCTGCATTATCCGGAACAGTAGGAGCCAGAACTTCTGATTTCTTTGCTATGCAGGGACCTATGAATACGGTAACGCATCCGGGATGTGTAAGCTTTAAGTATCTTGAAATAGCACACATGGGTGAAACTATGGATGACATATTTTCCTTGTACTGGTCCGGGAAATGCTTCCTCAGCATATTTATGAAGGCCGGACAGCAGGATGTGGTCATCTTACGGCCTTCTTTCTTCGCATGAGTCCACTCTAAGGACTCGTATGCAGCGGTCATGTCGCCGCCTAGTCCTACCTCGACCATATCCGAGAAACCAAGCTTCTTTATGCTTGCCTTAATTGCTGCCATGCTTATGTCATTACCGAACTGGCCTTCTATAGCAGGTGCAGTCATGGCAATAACCTCTTTTCCTGCCAGTATTTCTTTTATGATAGGAACTAAATATGTCTTGGAACCGATGGCACCAAAAGGGCATGAATGTATGCAGTGTCCGCAGCTTATGCACTTTTTCTCATCGATCTTACAGATACCGTTCTCATCGTATGTGATTGCATTCACGGGACATACCTTTTTACAGGGCCTCTCCAGATGTACGATAGCATCATAAGGGCAGCTCTGGGCGCACATTCCGCATTCCTTACACTTTGAAGAATCTATATGCATGCGGATTTCACCGGGGGATATCGCATCAAACTTACAGCTGCTCTTACATGCCTTACCCAGACAGAATCTACAGTTATCCGTAACGGAATAAGACGATGTGGGACATCCGTCACATGCCGCATTTATAACCTGCACCACATTTTTTGAATCAGGATTGTCAGATGTATTCTCTGCACAGGCAAGACGGATACGCTCCCTGACTATCTCCCTTTCCTTATAGATGCAGCATCTGAACTTAGGCTTCGGGCCGGGTATAAGCTTATAAACAAGTTCGTTCTTTGTTTCTTCGTTGAGATTATCCTCCCAGGCCAGCCTGCAAACTTCCTCAACGACATCATGCTTAAACCTTACCAGTCCTCCGTCATTTGTGATCATTTTCCGTAACCTCCTGTTTTCTTTTTAACTGTTCTGTTTTAACTGTTCTGTAATAATTATATCCCGTAACTGTCCAGAACCCTTCAGGTTCCTCCGGTTACTTTATCTCTATCTTTCTGCCCTTATCATACTGCCACTCTTCATGAGCCGTTATGATAAGCGTTTTTCCTGAAGTCTTTTCCTGAATATATTCCATAGCCTTCTGCTTCATATCCTCATCAAGTCCCGTAAAAGGCTCATCCAGAAGATATGCATCTGCCGCATGGCACATGGCCCTTACTATAGCCGTCCGTCTCTTTTCCCCGCCGGACAGCTCACATACCGGAATATGGAGCCTGTCTTCAGGCAGCAGCCTCCCGAGTTCACTCTCCGCCTCCGCCTTCGACAGCGCCTTAGTTACCATTGTAACATTTTCCACCGCATCAGCATATGCGCAAAGCCTGTCCTCCTGAAAAACCACCGAGAAATCCGCTCCAGATGTATCTATTTTGCCCGCATCAGGCTTTTCAAGTCCAAGCACAAGCCGTAACAGGGTAGTCTTTCCGGCACCGGAGTCGCCGTATAGTATCACGGTCTCACCGTCTCCGATATCTGCTGAAAAGCCCTCCAGCACCTTGTGGCCGTCATAAGATTTTGCTATATTTTCAAGTCTTATCATTACCTGGACATGCCTTCCTAACCACAAACATAAGCATATGCTCCGTTAACACGGACAGAACAACAATTGCCACTGTCCATGCAAGCACCTCGTCAGTTGCCAGGTTGATTTTACCCCTGTACAGGCCATTGCCTATGGTCATAAGCGGCTGACCTATGACCTCTGCCGCCGCCCCGCTCTTCCATGCCATTCCGAAAGCAGACTGCACCGAACTCACTATAAAAGGCTTAAGTTCCGGCATATAGATATAGGCAAGTTTCCTTCCAGGACCCACACGGAATACCTCTGCCATCTCCAGCATCTGCCTGTCCGTACTTTCCAGCCCAGCCTTTATATTATAGTAAATGACAGGGGCCGTTACCGTCATGCTTATAAGCGTCGCAGTCAAATCCTTGCTGAACCAAATCAGTACCAGAATGATAAAACTCACCACCGGCACCGTTTTTATCACCTTAAAAAAAGGCTCTATTATCTCATTAAACAGCCTGAACCTGTACGCCAGGGCTGCTGACAAGCATCCTATCAGGCTTCCTGCAAAAAAACCGCAGATTATACAGGCAAGACTTTTGCCGACAGAAGGGAAAAAACTCCCCTCGCCTATCAGCCTGAACAGTGCCAATAAGGTCTCCCATGGACCGACTATCACAAATACATTTCCGACAATAACGGAAACTATCTGCCAGACAGCGATCCACAGCAAAAGCACCAAAAACTTTCTTAATTTACTCTGCATAAAAACTATCTTCAGGAAGTGCCCCGCCTACCGATGCAGGATCTGCCTCATAAAGCACCTGAAGATATCCGGACAGATAAGCCTTCATATCATCCCCTGTGATACAGACTATGTTACACTTGGGAAGTGCCTTTGCGGCAACAGGTGCCTTCTCTATTATTCCGTACTCAGCAATAAGCTCGGATGTCCCCTCCACATCGCTCACTGCCGCCTCTGCGCTAGCTTTATGCTCAGAAAGGAAAAGCTCCACTGCCTCAGTATTGTTATTCAGGTAATCATTCCTTACAACAGTCACGCCGGTAAGCAGCTTTGATCCGTTATCAAGTCCATCCCATGCATCCGTAAGGGCAAATACGCTTGCCACGCCTTCGTTCTGCGCACAGGCTACTGTAGCAAAGGGCTGGGGCAGTACTGCTACGGTATTGCTGTCAGCCTGCAGCGCAGCAGCCACCTCGGTTGCCTCCGACTTAAAGTCCAGGGTGTAGCCTTCCACATTATATTCCGAAAGCAGGTATTCCAGGACATACTCCGGAGTAGTTCCCTGGCCTGTAGTCACGATGGTCTGGCCTGCCAGGTCCTCTATGGATGCAACATCCGGATTGCCGGTTACGCACTCCAGAACCCCAAGGGTATTTATATCGATGACGCTCACCTGACCTTCAGTTTTGTTGTACATTATTGACGCCATGTTGGCAGGCACCAGTGCTATATCGATGTCACCGCTTATCATGGATGCCATCAGCACGGACGCGTCTGTTTCCATAGTAAAACTGTAATTACCAAGGGCATCCCCGTTCTCGCTGTCCTTCATCAGGTTTACTAACCCCATAGTAGTAGGGCCTTTAAGCGAGCCTACACGGATCTGCCCTTCTGCCTGGGATTCAGTATTTTCTTCCGTAGTTTCTTCTGTTGTCTCTTCCGCTGTTTCCTGCGGTGCCTCCTGGACAGTTCCCTGTCCTGCATCAGTACATCCCGCAGAGAATGCAAACAAGGCAACCGCCGCTGCCATAAGTCCCAAAGTCTTTTTTTTCATAGTTCTGCTCCTTTAATCTTATTTTTTCTTAGTCCCGGTCTTTTTCTTAAGCCTTAAGTACTGGTCATCATCCTCCAGTGCTTCTTCCAGGGAACTAAAATTTATAGCCAGTATCTTTCTTATTGTATCTATATCCAGAAGTACAGCCTCGGATATTTTATCACTTTTTGCTGGAGTAAACTCAGGAAGAATTACAGAATACCTGTGATACAGGTCTCCGTCATATATGCTGAAGTGACCGAAAGGACATAAAAGATTCAGTTCCTCTAACACTCTGTCCAGGGAATCGACTCCATCATTCGTGATATTTGCAAATATCGTCGTGTCATAACGTAGTACCTTTACATCAAACAGTTCAAAGACCGCCAGCTCCATAAGAACCCTGTCCCCTGCTTTATTAAAGGGAACATTGGCCACAAGATATCCGCCGGTCTGGCCTTCATGGGTATCCTGTTCTTCACTGGGACCATTTACCAGCTCATAGCCCTGTTCCCCAAGGGATTCATCCAGGCCTTTATTAACTTTTTCGAACATACTGTTTACCGCTGCAGCTGTCATTTCAGAATTCCTCCGTTATTGTTTCTTTTGATTCTTCTTCTTTTCTTCTTCTATTTTTTTCTGTTCTTCGTCTGACAGCTTCTTTTCTCCTTCTATCACCGCTTCCACTATTTCTTCTTTCTTCTGTTCGGCTGGCTCCGTAACAGATTCTTTATTCTCTTCATTCTGTTCGATTGGCCCTGCATTCTGCTCCTTATTATCTTCCTTAGGCTCAGTCTTCTTCTTTTCTTCTTCCAGCTTCTTAGCCGCCTCTTCTTCCTGCTTTTTCTTTTTTTCTTCCTCTTCTTTCTTTCTCTTTTCCTCGGCCTCCGCCTCAAGGCGTTTCTTCTCGTCTATGTCTTTTAACGCCTTCTCCACAATATCGGTTCCGCTGCTGGTTGCCATTTCAGTCAGATTCCTACTATGGCTTTTCTCTATATTCTCATTTCTTCGTTTCATTTTCTCTGCCACATCGATAAACTCATTATCGCTTGTAGACTCTAAGAAGGTTCTTGCTATATTCTTTGAATCAGCCCCTAGTCCTGTTGCAACAGCTTCCATATGGTACATACCGTCTTCGCCCTTTTCAATCTTAAGGCTCTTGATCATCTTCTCATATGTAGGATCCGGGTTATCTGAATTAAGATTGTCAGTAATCTTCTGGGCATAGCTTATCCTCTGCTGGAATGCAGCCTGTGACCTTGTACCCTTTTCAAAGCCCTCTTCCATAAGCACGGCCCTCTTGGTTATGCCCCTGCTATATTCACCGGGCTGTCCGCCATGCTTGAGATAGTAATCCCACAATAAACGCTGTCTTTCCACCAGGCCCATTTCAACATTTACATTCGATGCCGCTTTATCTTTCTTCTTGCCTTCGCTTAAAGAATCCCCAATCATATTTATGCCCATAGAACCTATGGATACTATCAGTCCCACCGTCGAAAGAGCACCTGTAGCCATCAATATACCTCCGACAGCATTCACCACACCACCGACTATCTGTCCTATGCTGCTCTGCCTCTCTGCTTCTGCAGTATTATGTACCATATCTATCATCTTGTACTTGCGGGAGTTCTTATCCTCCTGCTCTTTCTTAATCTCCTCCATTTCCTTAATGACATCATTATAATGGCTCGTGCCAATACTGCCGCCCACGACGTCAGCAAGACCAGCCACTATAGTTCCCGGTCCTACATAACCTGCAGCCGCACTGCCTTCCAATCCCTTATAAGCTGCAATCATAGCGCCGCCACGGTCCCAGATATCTGCCGCATATTTCGCCGTCGCTACAGCTTTCTTCCTTGCAGTAATTGTGTCTCCTTTTTCCTTTGCGTGTTTTACATCCAGATAGCTCTCAACTGCTAAAGCCGCATCCGTCAGCATCAATGCCGGTCCTCCAAATTTATAGGAAACCATACTATTTATACCTATGCTGGCATAGTTACCATAGGCTGTATTACTCTGATAACTTTCAAGCCTCTCTACATCCTTATTTTCCTTCATGAAATCCTGTGAGGTTTTATTTAATAGTTTCTGGGATCCTAGGCCGGTTTCATCAGTACGACCCAGTTCCTTATTCACTAAAGTAATAAGCTGTGCGACTCCCTCATCCCCCTCAGCAATCTCAATTGGATTCTTCGTCGGGTCCTTGGATTCATCCGGCATTTCAGTTTTATTTTCTACGGCCTCCAGCTTGGCTATTTCCCAGTCCGCCCTTCTTAATCCGTTTAAGTGTGAAACAAAAGCCTTCCGTACAGTTTCATTCTTCATGTACTCTCTGACGCCTGCTTCCGGATCCTCGCCCTGAGAGACACATCTCGTCACCACTATATCTTTGGTGTCATTTATCATCATGAGCTGCTTAAGGACATTAGCTCGGGCAGCCTTTAAATAATCAACATTAGTTTTCCTTTTGCTAGACAGGGCTTCAGCTTCATACTTACGCTGCCTCTGTTCCGTAGCATGGGTCATATTGCCTTCAGCACCGGTTAACGGGTCGTAATCCAAGTCGCCCAGTTTCGACTTTGGAATAACACCTTCGCTGATAGCCTGGCGGTATAGCTTGCGCATACGATCAAGCAGATTTGCCCTGGCCTGCATGCCAAAGTGTGTCCTGGGGAAATTTACCATTATGCGCGCCACAGGATTTTTCACGCACCAAATTGCCCTCTGATACCAGGGCATGTTGCGGTAATCCTTCTCATGGTTATAAAACCTGTCCACAGCTTTTCTATGGGCGTTCTTCATGTGATACCACTTATCATGGAACCAGTTGCTGGCTGCATTATGTTCCCAGCGGTTATAGCCCGCATCATCCCCGTAGAAGCGCCCTGACTCTTCCTCTTCCTTTTTATGCGTTTTCTCAGCTTTTACTAGTTCCCTCCGGCTCTTTTCCTGAGAACTATAGCTTCCGAATAAAGTTTTATGAAACCAGTTTCTTATTCTTCCATGATTTCTATAATTGTATTCCTCACCATCTCGGTAAATAAAGCTGTGGAGCAGGTTTGTAGTTCCCCAATGGTACTTTGGATCATAGACATACTCATCTCGCTCCGGAATCACCTCTTCTTCTTCGTCATCCTCACCAAGCCGCCCATCAAGATCCTCCAGCTCTATTCCCCTATCATCCCGGGCTGCTTTTTCCTTTGACTTTTTGCCTGATTTTTTCTTTGAATTTTTCTTTTGCTTTTCTCCTGTTTTCTTTTTATCATCCTCGTCATCGAAATTCTGGACGATTTTTTCCAGCTCGTTACCGACTCCAGTTATATCATCGACAGCATCGGCTTTGTCTGTATCATTAGCGGCATCGGTTTTGTCTGCATCTTTTTTCTCTTCCTTCAGACCTATTCCGCCGTCAGCATCATCAATAAGAGCTTCCGGCTTAATATCCTCCAGCTCTATCTCTATCGCGCTTGTATCTTTGGGGCTTTTGCTAAACAGCTTGCTAAACAGACGGGAAAAAAGATTACCCCCCTTCTTCTCGGAACCGGATCCCAGGTCATTATCCGTTTTGCCGGCCTTTTCCATCATTTCCTGGAGTTCCACTTCAATATCCTTATTTGACTTGGCCAGTAGCTTGTCGTTTTCCTGATTCTCTTTTTCCAGAATTTCAAATTCGTCAAAACTATTAGCTTCCATGAATTCCCCTCCTTTGACATAATATGTCAGGGTCTGCATTATAGTCTCAGATTACCACCCTATCGGTGAGTCTGCCTTCTTTCTTGTACTCAAGCTCTACCGCCTCAACAAGCTCATTCATGCCTATCGTAGATCCTCGCTGCGCAGCAAGGTATGATGCATGAAGTGCCGCCGATTTAATCTGACTGCCGGAAAGGTCTGCCTGCTCAGCAAGTTTCTTAAAGTTTAGTTTATTATCAAGCGGAGCGTCTTCCGGGAAAACGCTCTTCCATATCTTCAGACGCTCATCAGCATCCGGCCTTTCCACCGGTATCATATATGTTATGCGCCTTTTGAATGCCGCGTCAAAATTCTGTGCTATATTTGTGGCAAGGATCGACACGCCCCTATAGCCTTCCATTCGCTGCAGCAGATAAGCCACCTGGGAGTTAGCATGCCTGTCATTAGCATTGCCGGAGTCTGTACGCCTTGCAAAAAGTGCATCTGCCTCATCAAAAAACAGTATCGCATTTGTATTTTCAGCCGCATCGAATATCCTGCCCAGGTTCTTCTGTGTCTCTCCTATGTATTTGCTTTCTATCTGTGACAGATCAACTCTGTACATATCCAGGCCTAAATCATTGGCCAGCACCTGCGCTGCCATGGTCTTGCCGGTTCCGGGAGGGCCATACAGACATATGGATGTTCCGCTGCCGTAAGGGAGCTTCTTTTCAAATCCGTAGTCTGACATAATGACGCTTCGGTTCTTTATGCGTGCCACGGCCTCCCTAAGCATGGACTCCGCATTTTCAGAAAGCTTCAGGTCATCCCATCCGAAACTGCTCTTTAAGAGAGTGGCATTCTTTCCAAAATCTACCCTTGACAGTGACTGGATAGAATGGCGCAGGCATTCCGAATCCATTATGGATTTCTTTATCTTCTCGTCAGGACGGAGTACTACTGCCACGCGCTTAAGCACTGCCTCTATCTTGCCCGGCGTCATGCAATACAAGGATGTAAGTGTCTGTATGGACACATCCCCTGCCGGCCGTATGCCGTTCAATGCCATAAAGTAAGTCCAGAACTCAGCCTGTACTGAAGGCGATGTCTCTCCAAGGAAAATAGTGCTCACATCAGCCTTGATATTAACAAAAGAATCAACCGGATCTTCACTTACAACAAGTATGGTTCCACAGTCACCACTGCACCTGTCTATCAATCTTGAAAGCCTGTCGGATGCAGTGATGTCTAGCATCCTTTCACCGGAAGGCAGATTTTTAAGCAGCAGTATGCTCCCAGTAAACATGCAGTATGCCGCCAGTTCCGAAAGCATCTCTTCCCTTTCATCATACGGAAGAGTAAAGAAACTGCTTACAGAAAAAGACAATAGGCGTCTTTGCAAGCCTGTTGCCAGGAACCTTGCAAGAAAAGTCCTGCCGGAACCTTCAGCGCCACACAGCTGTATCAGCCGGCCGCCTGCGTTTCCAACATCCGCCGTGAAGGCAAGCATCAGTTCCTCTGCTTCCTTATCATGGGCCATCAGCTTTTCATATTCAGCACACCCCTTCTCGTATGTACAGAACCTTGAAAAACGTCCCAGGTCCATAGGCCTGCCGCTAAAGTAGTCCAATGCGCACTTACGCAGTACAAGCGGCGTGGACATTCCGTTAAAGTCCCTGGAACTGCCCGCATTACTCAATATATACTTATTCAGGAAACTATTCTCATAAAGACTAAAGACTGCATCGTCATCCGAAAAAAGACCTGTGAGATCCGCAGTCAGCCCGACAGTAGGAACAGACACATCAGGACTTAACGGAACATCTTTTCCGCACTGAAGATATGTGAATACTTTTTCGTATTTTCTGTTTGTTCGGTATGCGTAAGCAAGGAGAACGGATATAAAATCCGATTCAGTCATGGTTCTGAATACCAGCGGCTCGGCTATAGGGAACTTCACGCCCTTATAGACCGTTTTTTCAGACCTTTCAAGCAGCAGCCTGAATACATCACGGAACTGCTCCTTGCCTGCAAATCCTGAACCTGCCGATGGTACAAACGTATTTTCCATGCCAGCGAGAAGATGCCTGCATCCTCTTCGCTCAAAGCTGTACGGGTCATTTTCGTCCTGTATTACAGAAAGGGTCATTAATAGCAGGTCAAGGAACTTCATCCACTCTGCGTTGCCCTCTTCCATATCTGAAAACGGCTCTTTTGACATGCCCTTCGGATACATCATTCTGATGAGCATCTCTGCCTTGCTCTTTTCCTTAGCCACGATTCATTCTCCTCAAAAACAAAATAGTATTCCAAATGATATTTTATATGAAAAACCGATTATTTTCCACATAAAAAACATATTGCGCCAGCGTGATGCCAGCCACTTTTAGCATTAAAAATATTCTATAATACGGAGCGTACCGAAAACCGAATGAAACAAACAGAAATAAAAGAACTGTATCCTATTTCAGGTATGCCTTAAACTCATCGTAATCCCTTATGTAGTCATCCGTGTTGTAAAATTCTGACGCGGCAACGCACAGCACGGAATCTTTCTGCAGCCACGTCATTTCCCTCCAGGTGGGCTTTTCTATGATCACCCCTACCGACGGGTCCGAAAGTTCAATTTCTTCCCTTCCGGACTCATTCTCCAGAGTCAGAAGTATCCGTCCATAAGGACAGAAAAGAAGCTGTTTCAGATCCTTATGGGCATGGAAACCCCTTTTTTTCCCTTCGGGAACCTTCGATATATAATATATGCGCTTTATGTCAAAGGGAATATCGCTATTTTCCTCAAAAAAAGACAGCTCCCCAGAATCCATTGTAGCTATTGTCTGCAGCCTGACAACTTTGCATCCGGCAACAGATTCAGGAATATTAAGCTGATCCCCACGCAGTGAGGCAAACCATACCAGGTCGCCCGTTTTTTCATGGTCTTTAAGGATACCTTCTGGAATATCCACCACTTTGTGGAAGCCATTTTCTTCATAAAAACTAAGGCCGGCCTGGTCGTTCTTTGGCACACACCAGAAGACGCAGTCAAGGTCAGGCGCTGCGAAGGACTGCTTTATCTCGTTAATTATGGTTGATGGATTTTCGATTGTCAGTTCTTTTATCATATGGAATTCTTCCCGGCTATTTATACTTTTTATACTTTTGTGTCAAGCCACCGCATCAAGCTCCTGCTTTCAGTGGTACAAAAAACATAACTGTTCTTTAACCTTCAGTTCTTTTATTCTCATAGGGATCCCTCTTTTTTACCTCTTCCAAAAATTCGTCATAATCCCTTATATATTCTTCCGGATCGTAATGTTCACTTGCAAGGCACAGCAGAACAGAGTCTGCTGAAAAGTCATACATCTCCTTCCAGACCATGTGCGGTATGTATATGCCTGTATTTGGTCTGTTAAGGGAATAGACTATCTCATTTCCTTTGCCGTCCATTATCTTAACTTTCGAATGACCGGATACATTGATAAGGACAAAATCCGTTACTTTATTTGCGTGCTTACCTCTTACCGCATCCGCAGCCGATTTATAAATATAGAATACACGCTTGGGGATAAACGGAATATCCTGCTCTCCCTCACAAATTGTAAGCAATCCTTTCTCGTCACCAACAGCCCCAAAATCCAGTATTGAAACATTTAATTTTTCGTTTAGCATAATAACCACCCCTCACTTTCACTTCTTTTATTTTTCAATCAGGCTTGTTTTGGTAAAATCTTACAGTCGCATTCCACCATTAACATTTAGGACTTCACCTGTTATATAGCTTGAAAGATCCGAAGCCAGAAATAGCACAGAATTTGCAATTTCAATCGGCTCCGCAAGACGCCCCAGCATTGTGGAACTGCGAAACTTTTCCAAAAGCTCTGCCGGGACAGAATTCATCATATTAGTCATTGTATAGCCGGGAGCAACTGCATTCACTCGAACATTTCCTTCTTTAAGAGCAAACTCCTTAGCCCAGCTCTTGGTCATACCAATAACAGCAGCCTTTGATGCTGCATAATTCGACTGACCTACATTGCCGAATACACCTACAACAGATGAAATATTTATTATAGATCCTGATCCATTTGCCTGCATTGCCGGTCCAATTAATCTTGTAAGATTCCATACACCCTTAACATTTACCGCAATAACCTGATCAAACTGTTCTTCCGACATTTTCTTAGTCATGGCATCGCGAGTAATACCTGCACAATTGACCAAAACATCAATACGATCTGCCATAGTGTTAATCTCATTATACGCTCTCTCACAGTCAGCAGTATTTGAAATATCGACTTTTATCATTGTGAAATCGGGGTTCCATGATTCAATCTCAACAATATCCAAGCCAATAACCCTGGCACCATTCTCAATGAAAACATCCACGATTGCCCTGCCAATACCATTGGATGCACCGGTAACAACAGCCACTTTATCCTTTAATAGCATTTAATCCCCTCCCAGTCAAACTATTATACTATCATAATATGGATTTTTACTTCGGGCAACATCTTCAAATATCTCCAAGAGAAGTTCATTTCCACCCACAACAGATGGAGTTTCGCCAACGACTATAAAGCCAACCTTCATATCATTATGGTAAGCCTGCACATTATCCGGATGCACGGATGCCGTTATTTTTCCCATAGCAAGTTTTCGGAATGCAATCTTCATAGCCATGACAAGTGCCTTCCTTCCCATACCCTTGCCATGTGCTTCTGCATCACCGATCTGTATTCTCCCTATTCCACAGGTTTTAGATTCCCTGTCCCAGTCATAGAGAGCTACACTGCCTACAACACGCTTCAGTTCACCGGTATCTTCAATCGCAAAAACTAAATCCTGCTCATTTTCTAAATATCCCTGATACCATTTTCTCTGCATTTCCTCTGTAATATATCCAACATTTCGAAGAAACTTTGTATCATCCTGGTTGTTTCTCCATTGTCTCAACAGCTCTATATCATTTTCCGACAATTGTCTTATCAGTATATCGTCAAGATGTGCAGAGTGATTATGCCTCATCAGAACCACCTCCCTTTGTGCACATATCATCCTCTATTATGTACGGCGGTCGGTTTCTTGACGCATCAAATGTACGCCACAGATATTCGCCCAATATCCCCATTGATAGCATCGTTATTCCAAAACTAAGCAAATTAAAAATAAACAGTGTAGTAAAACCACTCACAGGAATATTCCCTCCCAGTTTTGCTATCAAAACAACGATTGCCCAAATCACTCCGACAACAAATGATAAAACTCCCACAATTTCAAGTGCCCTTATCGGCACTGTGGAAAAGCTAAAAAGAGTATCCGAAACAAGCCGGATCTTCTTTCGCAATGTCCATTTGCTTTTTCCGATTTTCCTTGCTTTCCTTGTGTAATATATAACGCCTGTCCTAAATCCACTCCACAGTATCTGCCCTGTAATGGCACTGTTTTTTTCATCCAGGTCTTCAATAACATTGATCACTTTCCGGTCCAAAAGGTATATATCAAAACCGTTTTTTGGCATCGAAGGAAGTGACGTCTTCCTTACCATCCAGTAATACAGATTTGCAAACCCTACGATTCCCAGGCTTTCCTCCCTATCCTTCCTGCACGCAAGTACCACATTATTGCCGCTCTTCCAGCTATCTACCATTTCAATAAGCAATTCAGTGGGTTCCTGCAGGTCGGCAGCCTTGATAACCGCACAATCCCCCGTAGCATTTGACAATCCGCACAGGCACGCTGCATGAGAACCGAAATTCCTTGACAGTGAAATAGTCTTTATATTTGGATCTATGCCGGCAAGCTCACACATGACTTCATAACTCCCGTCCTTAGAACCGTCATTGACCATAACGATCTCATAGTCATAATCGATTTTGTCAATGAAATTTACCTTTATGTCCTTATACAGTGGCCGAAGATTGTCCTCATTGAAATATACCGGAATTATTATGGATACTTTCATCGTATTCTCAATTCTCCATTTCAGCATTCAACATAATGACAACAGTAATCAAAATATCAATTTTTGTTTGCGTTAACATGAAGCAAAAATGCTCTGGCAGAATCAAGTTCATATAAAACATATATATTGTCATACAAGCCTGTCTCTGCAAATTTACCTATCACCTCATCGCTATCCAAACCACTCGAACTAATCGGATCTATATCAACATATACGACTATTGCATCTTTATTCGAATGAGCACTCACATATGTATCATACTCCTCTGCGGACAGTTCATCAGACACATAAATATCTTCAAATTTGACAAGATGATCTATAGAATTGATAATCGCCTTTTCACGATTGGTAGTAATAAATAAACAGGGATATGATGACACCGATTCTGTAACCTGTAGTTTTTCGGGATTATCAGTATACAAATACATCAATTGGTCAAATTTCGGCATTCCTATAACAATCACAAAGGCAATGATTACACCTACGACATTCATACTAAAGTGTATACTCTTCTTCTTTTTCAGTTCATCCAGTTGCTTTCTGAATACGATAAAGGGCAGCCCCAGCACCAATGCAAACATCGGCATCACATTAAAACAATACCTTGCACTGAAATATGGTGCAAAATGCGCAATACAGATCGTTCCAAGAATAAATGCAACTGTAACTATCACATATTCTGCCGATATGATCCGTTCCCGCTTTGCTGTCTCCTCAGCTCCGTCTGCAGCTTTACCTAAGAAAAGCTTTAATCCTATAATGATAATAGCCAGAACCGCTAATAACAATACTTCCGTCTTCAACTGGAAAAATATCATTCTCAGCCAGAAATAAACACTAAGAAAAAAACCTACATCTCCCCTGCCGGCTTCATTAGTCCACGAAACCACAATCCCCGTTTGCTTAAATAAAGACGGCCATGAAAGCAGAAACAAAAGAACTCCTGCCAGCGAACAGCCCCCGAAAACCAGCAGCTTCCGTATTTTCTTCCGAAACATCAAAACAACACAAGTTGCAGCACACAAAAAGAATGCAATAATGCCAAAATTATACTGTGTGAGAAACCCCAAATAAATTACAATACCGGCGGCAACGGAATATTTCGATCCGCCATCCTGAATATCCTTTAGAATAAAATACAACAAAAGTACTGACCACATAGTCACCATTGCATACATCCGGACATAGGTAACGCAGTTTAATCCCCCCGCACTGAAACCATAACAAAACAGAATCAGTGTCGCCACCCAACGACTTTTATACAGTAGCATGGCACTGTGATAAAGGAAAACCAATGTCACAAAATATGCAAGCAGATTTATGCTTAAACCAAACCATTTAGATAATACTCCCGGGAAAAAAGAACAAATCGTATGAAGTATAAAATAATACAACGGCGGTGTCATATCGCTTGAGCAGTTTTCAATAATATAATCGTAAACAAATGTTTCATCCTGCTCCACAGCAACATAGTCTCTAAGTTCATCACTGGTAATAACGCGATGGATCAGATTTCCATCAAAAGAATCTATCAGATAACCGCCTCGGGAACTATTTGAAAAACTTAAGGAAAAATACTCATCCACAAAGCCCCCGGATTTAATAACGCAGCAAAATACTGCAAGCAGCAGCGGAATCAGACATACTATCCATGGATATAATGCTTTGATTTTGGGATTACGCAGAAATTCCGACATACAACTCCTCGTGACCATTTCTTTATATACGCTTGAATTCTATCACCTTTGCGACTTATTGTCACTTTGATATACTGTTAAAACCATTCCCTGCCACCATTATGATACAGTATGAAAATATAGAGCAGCCCCATCACAACCTGAATCAGGAATAATACCATTAGCAGTATACGACGCCAGTCTTTATTTTTTTCTTTCAGGCAAAAACTCTGAACTAATACCACAACAGTTGCTAATCCCACAGACAGATCGTATCCCCACGAGAAATCTCCCGTAGGTCCGTTTGTAAGCATAAACATTTCTATAAAACCTATAAGCAGTGCAATATATGAAGTTTTCACTTCTGCTGTTTTTAAGATTTCTTTTCTATACAATAGCAACGCGATAACCGGCACCGGAAAGGTTGCCATTGAAACACATATTATTTCCGTCAGAGAAAACTGAGAAAACCCACCAATGGAAAATTTTACAGTCCCTGCTGTTCCTTCATCAATAAATTGAAAAAAAACACTCTGTCCCAAAAGTACGGCAAATGTAGGGAGCACAGCCACCAGGAGTTTTATCGCATCCGGGAATCTTCCTTTTACATCCCGCATCCAATAGATAAACGCATAACACCCCATTGCCGGCAAAAACACCATCATAAAACTTGGTTTTGCCAATACAGACAATACAGAAAAAACAGAAAAACAGACCAGAGCTTTTCTGTACTCTTTTTTCTCTCTTCCATTTTCCATAGATTTAATAACGCAGACAAAAAAGAAAAAAGCAAGAAGTCCAATCGGACGGACAAAAGTTATTGTCGGATTATGCCATGGATTTGGGCCACATTGGCGCTTGTAAAACCTGCCATCGGTTAAAAATCCGGCAATCGGTGAAAATATCAGATAAGCTATTGATACAAAGTCTATTAAATACTTTGTCCCAATATTTTCCCCATCTGTCAGCCCCTTTAACAAATGTCTGATAATAATGACTGAGGCCACATTTGCTCCGATAAGTACACATATTCCGGCCACATCTGTATTTCCCAGACACACGATAGATAACATCCAGGCCGTAATATGGAATAACGGATAGGCCTTCATCTGTGCTGGGAACCCATCAACCTGCTCGCCGGTAAATAAAGTCCGGACAAAGGCCATATGCACTATGTTGTCACTTTTGTTTATCATAAACTTGTATAAAACAAGCTGAAGCATCACAAAAAAAGCCAACATAACAAAAAATACAATATTTGAATATTTTAATCCTCTACTATCTTCCGACATATGAAAACCCCTCAAATAGTGCACAACAAATCAGTGTACCAAAATTGAATTATTTTTACAAAATATTAAATCGATTCCTCTGATTTTTGATTTTTCCTAGTGGTTATTTTTTCACCTGTAATTTTCCTCTCCCTTATTGCAAGCAGCAGGAACAGCATCATGCCGGCAGCAAAGCATTTCCATCCTAATGCAAGAGAGCCATCCTTATATCTGAATATAATCTCATGGTTTCCGGGAGGAATATCACATGCCAAAAATGTACCATTAACTACCGGATATATGTCACACTCCGTGCCATCAATATAAATATGCCAGTCAGGGTCATATGGAACAGACGAAAACAGTACAGGATGATCGCTGTCTGCCGTAATCTGCCCCCTTATTTCAGTATCTGCAAAATCATCAACCACCAGACCCCCCGGTGAGAGTTCCTCATAGATTCCGTTAAGGCTCTCCGTAACAAGACGCTTCGCAATACAGTTTTTTATTACTGTCTCGGAACCTGCGCCACTGTTCATATGCATTGCTATCAGTGGCACCGTATCCGCATCCGGCTTCTGAAAAGAATAAATATGGGGTATTGAAATCGGTGTCGTCTCAAATGTACCGGGGAAGGGACTTCCCGCCTCTATCTCGTCTTTATCAAAAATACCTATCCCCCGCCCTGCTGATAAGAATATATATCCGGGATTATCATCATCCTCATCCGATGTATACCAATATACAACTCCCCTGTCTGCTACGCTTGTTAAAACATAATCCCCACTTTCATTTTCGGCAGCCATGGAAACATCACCGTCTGAATATACAAACACTTCCGCCGGTGAAAACAGTTCCCTATCCTGAACCGTCATGGCATCGGCCAGCCGCTGCTGATTTCCAAAAGGATCCTCAAGCCGCTCATCCGGATATCCATCTGCGGGTGAATAGCTCTTTATTTCATCTGATACCGCAAACGCAAGGGGGAGAACTTTTTCCTTCTCCATAAATAATGGAACGCTTCCGTCATTCCCAAAAATATATTTAACCGATAATATCATACTGCTAAAATCTGTTGCCCCCATATATGAATACTCCTGCGAACGGGAACCAAAACCAAGCATCTTTAATGTATTTATGAGATTGCTATTCTCAAATGAGCAAAAAAACTGTACTCCCGGATAATCATATATGAGTGATGCGTCCAGCGACGGTGCCATCGCATATGTGCGACAAAATCCGTTCCCTGCCCACTCAGCAGACAACTGCTCCCGTGAAGTTTCGAAATCCTCAAAGGCTCTTTGCTGGGCAAGCTGATCATTGTCTGTATCCGCATGTCTCTGAGGCAGCTGCAGAAAAGTCGCACAGACCACTTCAAGCAACATGACCGTATAAAGCAGAGTTCTTTTGTGCGAAAGGAATATATAAGCTACTATGAATACAAGATTCAATATAAGCAGAGGATATGTAACTACCGAGGTACCACTATATATGAAATAAGAAAGCAGCAACATCAGTATCAGAATCCCCCCGGGAATATACCTTGCGGCAGAAAGCATTTTTTCTTCCAGCCGGTCTGTTTCGTATGCACCGACAGTACACAAAACAAATATCAACAGATAGCTGAATCTCCACGGGAAGCTATCCGGCTCATTAAAAAGATGCATCATAAGATATGCCGGATGCCACAGTACGCAGACCACCAGTGCCCCCAGCAGTATACCTGCCAAAATTTTTTTCTTTTTTTCATTTTTCTTATCGAAGAAAAAGGCTATGCCGAACAGAAATGAAGGCCAACCGCAGTAGACCATTGGATAATAATTGAACACGCTTTTATTTGTCCGCCCAAAAAGAAGCGCAAGAACTGATTTAAGCGGATCATTAAGGGGAATATAGGAGAAATCGCTCCCCCCTGCCATATAATGCAGTACAAAAAACACTGCCGGAAGCAGTACCGGAGCCGAAAGCAGCAGTGACGCAGCAGATACAAGAATATACTTTAATATATTCTTTTTTAGTCTTTCACCCCTGACATCAAAATACCACAGAAAAATAATATAAGCCAGTGCCGAAAACAGGCCGGTACAGTATCCGTTGAAAAAATTATTGATAAAACAATAGACATAACAGCCTGTCAGCAGCAACGCTTTATCATCCCGTACAAATCTGACAAGCGAATAAATTAACGCAGGCAGAATGTAAAAAATATCTATAAAGTGTATATTTATGTAATAGATACATATATAAGATGACAACGAATAAAATAAAGAAAAAAACATGGCGGTTTTATTGCTGCATCTTACTACCTCACCAAGAAACAGATAAAAGAAAAGTGAAGCAAGCGCAATCTTTATCATCAGGGATAAATAAGCCGCAAGCGTTATATCCTCTATCAGATACGGTATTATGCTGCAGGGACTGAATGCAAATATGGAGTATATCCCCATTGTAGGTGAGCCCAGTCCTGCCGCAAAACTGTATTCCAGACTTTTCCCATGAAGGAGTGCATCCCAAAAATGACAAAAAAAGGGGAGATATTCATTGGTATAGTCGCCCTGTACCAAAAGTAAAGACTGCCCCGGCATAGTTCCCCTGAAGAAAAGAGCGATACTCATCACTGCTACAGGGCAAACCACGCTTAAAATCAGGAATATATATTTTTTACTGCTTATCTTATCAATAATAGCTTTCATATAGTAAATACTATACCATAATTGCTCGACGTTCGCCATCCTTAGCTCACTATTCGTTCGCAATTACGTCAAAACATCCTTGTTATGCTAAAAAAAACCTCCGACTGCTATCGCAATCGGAGGCCTTGTTTACATCCTTTAACTTCTGCCAGTTATCAGTCTACGCTGATTGAAGAAGCAGTACCACTGTTCTTACCCTTTGAACCGGAAGCGTCTGTGTTAGGGATCCAAACAGATACGCTGTTAGCATCGATGATCTGGAAAGATACACCGTTAGACTTTGCCTGATATGACTTAAGGCTGCTGTTGATGTTTGCAGGTGTCTTCTCACCAAGAGTCTCAAGAACTGAAGAATCAAGCTTGTCTGTAGCTGTTGTGCTAAGAGCAGAAACTGCAGTTGCATTGCACCACGTGTTGAATTTAGTATCGTAACCGTTCCAGTCGTTTACTTCAGGATCAGAAAGAGCTGTTGTAACAGCTGTCTGAACTGTGGAGCAAAGCTGTGTATCGGATGATACCTTTGACTTCTCGATGTACTTGATCAGCTGAGGTGCCATAACACCGACCAGGATAGCCATGATAGCGATAACAATGATCAGCTCAACAAGTGAAAAACCTTTGTTCTTTCTCATTTTTGTGTTCTCCTTTTCATTATGTTTTTGTTTGTGACGACCATGCTGCCACGATCGTCCTGTTTTCTTTGTAACTAAATGATAACACCCTACCTTATTATTCGCAAGACAGGTTCATGCCTTGTTTTTTTTAGTTCATGTAGAGCCGCCCTATAGCATGAAATTCATCGCATAATATATCCTGTAATACAGCTCCGTATTACCACAGGATAAGTTGTATGTCCATTTTTCCGGGAACAGCTGCAGGCTTCCATAAACAACCGCAGCAAGAAGCAGCAGCCTTATTCCTAAAAAAACAGCTCCCATTAATCTTGCCCCGGCCTTATCCTTCATATCCTCGTACAGCTCCATCATTCCTATAAAAGCTATGACAAAGAATATAAGACTGAATTCCAGCGTATACCGCTCCGTAAGACAAAATGTAAATCTGGTTGCAAAGGTCATAAGCAAAAAAGCCGAAAAAAACATTGCAACGATAGGTAAAAGCAATTTCTTCTGTTTCAGGCTTTTCCTGTAACCTATGCATAACAGCCCCAGCCACAGTACGGGAGTCCCCGTAAAAAGTCCTATATCCGGTTTAGTCACAGCCAGTATGCTGCTCCCTTCCGTTATCTGTCCCCAGCGTTCATAGAAAAAAAACGGGTATTCAGCCTTAAATACCGCAGGTGCAAACAAATACTCATAAATTGCCCGCGCTATCAGAAACGGCAGAAAACCTTTTCCACCGTTAAATGGAATGGTTGTCATATTCCTGGATGCACCAAAGTCAAACGGAGAATCAAACCGTATATAGTTATAATACATACATAAAGCTGCAAATATAATATATGGTATAGCCACGGCCAGCATACACTGCAATAGTTTCCTTTTATCCATCCCTGCAATAGCTTTACCATCTGTAACCAGTATAACAAGCAAGAACGCAAATCCGACTATAAGAAGTGTCGGACGGCACAACGACACTGCAGCCATACATGCGCTTCCTGCCGTTAAATAGCCGATATGCACTGTATAATCGGTCTGTGCTGTTTTAAAGCTTTCAAACGGTAACGCTTTTATCCAGCACATGATCCCGGCCAATGAAAGGATCAATCCGAAAGAAATAGCTACCATATAGTGATCAGGCACACTGATAAATGACAAGATATACATTCCCCCACAAGCAGCCGCCGTCATCAGCAGCCTTGCCATAAACGGGGTATTCCTGTAATACCGTCTTATAAGCATTCCCAAAAAAATATATATTTCTGCCAGTATTGCAAGACACATAAGAACCACCGGAACAAAGTTTGGAAGATCCCTGCCTGTCAGCAGAAGATACGGGAGGAACATAACCAGACATGGCAGTACCCCAAAATAAACATAGTATTTCCCATCATAATACGCATAGTCAAACATCACCTCAGATGAAGTCATATTCCAAAAAACAATCTTACCATCAGCATTCTTCACCAGATCTCCTGCGTCTCCGACAGAAGGGGTGCCATTAAGCAGAGCTCTTGCTAACGGAGCATACTCATTCTGGTCAGGTCCAAAAACTGACGGATTAGCCGTTGCCCATGCAAAGGCACCCACTGCAGCAAATAAAAACAAAACCAGGGGTACTGCAGTTTTCCACTTTGCCGGTGTCACACAATCCGCTTTCCATACTGTCCTTTCAAACAAAACAATGTAACATACGCACAATGCTATAAATATTACAAATAACCTTACAAATTTAATTTTTAAATCCTGCGTGGCATTAAAAGTAATATCGTTAAGCTTAAACTGTCTTCCTCTGCCCGACACCGATGAAATCGTAAGTCTTACTGCCTTTGTCTCGCCAAAGGTTTCAAGCCAGATATATTCAGATTCCGGCACTGAACGCAGAATCTTCTTTTCAGTCAGATCATACATTCCGCTTTCCAGATATGTTGTGCCATCATCCCCCATTTTTTCATGCAAAGCATCATCCCATACCGCAACCTTCACATCACAGACATGATCCTCCGTATAAATCGATACTTCCTCGTCAATATTTTCTACATCCATCCGTATATTCTTAAGTTTCCTGTTTATATTCCCAATGATAACAGTGAATGAATCGGTATCATCGTCCAATTCCAAACTCCCATCAGCTAAAAGATGTGCCCCCTCTATAGCTATCGTATTTGAAGCATCAAACGGGCTGGATTCATATAATATAGATTGAAAAAAACGTATGTTAAATACAAAGAGTTCTATTATTATTGATATCAACAATAACACCGACACTCTGACAGCTATATTCTTTACATTTTTCTTCTTCATTTCATCCATATACCTAAAAAACCCTAAAGCCATATTTCAAGCCATACCAGAGTTCCACATTCCCTGTCGCAAGCCCTGCACTTCCCGTCTCGGCACAGCACAATTGGACACCTCCCCACAAAAGGGATACCAGCATCAACAGTGCGATTATAACCCTGAGTATATTTCCGAGCCGTTCATCCTCAAGCCGGATGATGTCTTCATATATCTCCATTATAACTATACAGCCCCCAATAAGGATTGCAGGAGAAAACTCCACCGTATATCTGGTATATACCGAGCTTGTAAAAACTACTCCGTATACCATAAGAAAAAGTGCAACAGCGATGCACAGTAACATAGGATACAGGATTTTTTTCTGTTTAAGCTTTTGTCTGTAGCAGCCTATCAATGCATAGCTCCAGGTAAAAGGATTTGCAGCCAGTATTCCCCCGATGAACATATCTACTACCATGATATTACCTGCAACACGCACCTTCTCCCAAACATTAAACTTCGTAAACGGGAACCCGAAATCTACAAAAGGCGGTTTAAGCAGATAATCGTAAACAGACCTTGCAACAATGTACGGAACAAATAATGTTGCCCCTTCAATCGGATAGGTCGTAGCATTATAGGATGCTCCAAAGTCAAATGGGGAGCCAAACCTTGCCGCATTGTAAGCTGAACAAGCAATTGCAAAAAAAACATACGGTAATGCAATTGATATGGCAGTTGCTGTTAAAAGCCGTATTCCTCCGGCTTTAATCTTCTCCCGTCGATTCCACATCGTATATCCCACTATCACAAAGCCATATAAAAGCATAGTAGGCCGGCACAATGACACCGAAGCAAAACATATACTTCCCAAAGCAAGCCTTACAAAAGTCTGCTTTGAGTCTAACCTGCCAATACCAGTAAAAAAGCAGCTTCCAGCAAGGATCAATACAGCCCCGGATAATATCGGGACATCATAAAACATTATCATTTCTGTCATTAGCGCAGGAACATACATACCGCAAACGGTTCCCCACCATAGCAACAGGAACAAAGCTATCGGAGTCTTCCTGTAATAGTTCTTTATAAGATTCCATATCAATCTGCCAACAAGGGCTACTAACATTAATCTTAAGAATAGTCCCGGAATAACATTAGGCAGATCTGACCCGGTAACAAGATAATAAGGCAGATAGAATAACAGACAGGGTAACAAGCCGAAATACACATAATACTTTCCATCATGGTAGGCGTAGTCAAACATAACCTCTGTACTGCCTCCCCGCCAGAACACGGATCGTCCTTCTGTGCCTATAACAACATCATTGGCTTCCCCTACATACAGCCGCCCCTGCGCAATAGCTTTAGCCAATTCGTTATACGGCGAGAAGCGTTCCATTAAAACAGTCTTATCAGAAAGCATCCAGTATGATGCAAAAACAGCAAAGGCAACAAATATACCTGAAAAAAGCATGTATTTCCATTTTTTTGTGTCCCCGCACTCCGCCTGCCATAAGCGTTTATCAATAAGCGCAAAATAAAAGATAAGGAGCAGCATAAAAACTACTGCTATCCTGACAGGCTGAAAACGCATCGGTTTTACCGCATTAAAAGTAAGATCGTGTATCCTGATGATATGAGGGACTCCGGACTTAGGATATAAAACAAGCTGAAGCTTATGTGTATCGCCAAAAGGATCAAGAAACAGGTAATGCGATGTCTCTATCCTATGAAGGATATCTGCATTTACTGTCATAACAGCACCGTTTTGCAAATATGAATTCCCGTCCGGATCAATTGTTTCAAACAGTGCATCGTCAAAAGCACAGCATTCCACAACGCACACCGGTTCCTGATAATCCGGTTCTTTGCCTTCACCAAGACACTCCACATCCAGCTTGACATCATTGAGCGGGTAACCAAAGCCCGTTATATTAAGTGTCACAAAATCCGCATCAGCATTCATCACTATGTCGCCATCAGTATCAAATATCCCGCCTACCAGCTCCACGGAATAGGAAGAATCCAATGTCTTCTCCTGATATGCAGCTGTCTGAAATGTCCGCAGATTAAAAACAAATATTTCAATAAGAACCGCAGCCAGAAACAGAATAATTATTGTTGTATTCTTTTTTTTATTAATTTTCAATGCATCCATCAAAATTATTATACGCAATTCAATTAAGTCTGTGTGAATACCCGCAAGTTCAATTCATACTTTCCGATAGCTGTTATTTATTATAAAAAATTAAACGCATAAAAAATCCTGTAATACAGATCAGTATTTCCCCAAAGCAAAGGATACTTGAGACCTGTAAGAAAATAAAAATTCAGGTGGAAAATCAGCGACCACACTAACGCCACAATTAGTAGAAGCACAAGCAGCTTTTCACATATCTTTCGGGCTTCTTCACCGTACTTCTCTGTTTTTGACATTAAAATCATAAGCGCTGCCGATGCACCTATATATAAAGCGATAGAAAAATCAGCTTCATATCGGTAAACTATTCCTGCACTCTCACTATCAAATAACACTAAAAACAATGCAAGTACCACAGCTGTCAGGCCAAAATATCTAAGTGATTCAAGCTCCTTTCCTTTTTCGGCAACACTTGTAACATCTTTCTTTTCGCTTGTCCTTTTAAAGAGTATCGGTATAATCCATAGCAGTATATTTACCGGAAGAAGTCCGGCAAAAATATATTCCATATGTACAAAACAATGTGCAAATGCATTTGATTGAGTCCCATCCCCCGGTATAGATAAGAAAGGGAACTTATATGTGAGATCCGGAAGTTTCAGTAGATACTCATATACACCTATAAACAACTTGTCCAGCGAAAAAGGATTAAGCGACATATCCGATACCGTCAGATTATAATTATTACCGAACTCAAATACAGATTCGAAACGGACTGCGTTATAGCACATGAGACCGGCAGCCACCGGTATGAATGGCAAAACAAACGCAACTGCAAATCCCATAACGTTTGACTTTTTCTCCGCCTTTAAATTTGCTTTCACAAACCACACAAACACCGGAACACTCAGCAGCGCATATATTTCCATATTAGGTCTGGTTCCGGCAATAAGAGCCATGATAAAGGAGCCCAATGCAACTCTAACATACATCTTCCATCCTTCTGCCTTTAGTGAAGATATCCAAAAATACAGCCCCCACACCAGCATAGCCTCGGCACAGGTCACCGGCACAGCATAGCCATCCGGCTGATTTAAGAAAAACGGCATCTGACAGCCAAAATAAATGACCGCTGTAAGGATCAGATGTGCCGCATATTTAAGTTTTTGATAATACACTGCCGCCATTGCTTTTATCAGCATATATATTCCAACCAATAAGAGCACTGCCGCACCAAGAATCGGCAAAGAATTAGGCATTTTAATTCCCAAAAGGGCATAAAAAGGCAGATAGAATAAAAGACAGGGAACTATACCAAAATAGACATAGTATTTCCCGTTATAAAGAGCGTAGTCCCATTTTGTTTCTATGCCCATTGCGGATCTCAGGGTATCATCATATGGATTAGACAAAGCTACCAGCGCCGGATCCGGCTCTTCATTTATGTAGCAGTGTCCCTCTGACAGTGCCACAGCAAGATCCTGATACGGATTAAACTCCACAAAATTAGTCAGATACACATTATCGCGAATCAGCAGCCACGCAGGCGTGACAAAGACAATGCAGAGTCCCAGAACGACATATTTCTTCCACGATGCTTTAGCCAGAGTATCCAGCTGCCACAATAATGATGCCGGGCGTAATGAATAAGCGGCTATCCCAATAAACAGCATTATCAGAAACCTATAAAAGGAGAACATGAATGGTCTTCGGGCATTTATGGTAATGCTTTTTATCGTCAAAATCTGTCCATTCGACATTGAAAACTCCAACACAATATCGCTTACCCTGCCTGAGGGCTGCATGTATATGTATTTAGAAGATTCGTTATTCTGCAGTATAGGATGGTCATCCAATGTCTCAAGAAACGCATTTCCCGTGTCCTTTATATGAGTCTTTACATAAAGCACACCTGATTCTGTAAACGGCAAATCTATAGAATTCGGAGTCTCTACATTAAGTTTTATACTGTGAACTCCACCGGTTCCCGTTATCTCTTCCAGATTACTCAGATACAGAGCCGAGACAACATTGCCTTCTGCGCCAATCCCCTGCCCTGTCCCATATTCCAGTTCACTCTGACTTTGTCCATCCTCAAGCACTGTTATACCGACCACATCATCCTGCGTCAGCTTAAACACTCCGTCGCCAAAATATTTCATTCCGGTCATCTTATTTCCATCCACAGGAACATTTGTCTCCTTGTAGAAAAGCGACTGTACAGAACGGAAATTGAAAACAAATATTTCAAAAGCCAGTGCCATGATAACTATCGCTGCCACCGGCTTCACGTATTTTTTTAACTGTTCGATTGGTATTTTTTTATTTTCTGCCATATAGAAACTCTCTGAATCACGAAATCACTTCTTGTCCTCATCCAGCTTCAGCACGCTCATGAATGCACTCTGCGGAATCTCCACATTTCCGATCTGCCTCATGCGCTTCTTACCTTCCTTCTGCTTTTCGAGAAGTTTTTTCTTACGGGTAATATCACCGCCATAACACTTTGCCAATACGTCTTTTCGCATGGCCTTTACAGTCTCTCTGGCGATTATCTTTCCGCCAACTGCTGCCTGTATGGGTATTTCAAAAAGGTGTCTCGGAATCTCATCCTTAAGTCTTTCGCACATGCGCCTGCCCCTCTCATATGCGGAATCCGCATGCACTATAAAGGACAGGGCATCAACTTCCTCCCTGTTTATCAGGATATCCAGCTTAACAAGCTTTGAATCTTCATACCCCTTCAGTTCGTAATCAAAGGACGCATACCCTCTTGATCTGCTCTTAAGGGCATCAAAGAAGTCATAAATGATCTCATTTAACGGAAGGTCATACTTAAGCACAGCCCTGTCAGCCTCGATATATTCAATAGACTGATATATTCCACGCCTTTCCTGGCAAAGCTCCATTATGGAACCGATAAAATCCTTGGTAACTATTATCTCGGCCTTTACTATAGGCTCTTCCATATGGTCTATCTCTGAAGGGTCAGGAAGATTGGAGGGATTGGTCAGCTCTATCATTTCGCCGTTTGTCTTATAGACCTTGTATATAACACCCGGCGCAGTAGTCACCAGGTCAAGGTCATACTCACGCTCCAGTCTCTCCTGTATTACATCCAGATGCAGAAGTCCTAAGAAACCGCACCTGAAACCGAAGCCCAGTGCAACAGATGTCTCCGGCTCGTAATTAAGTGCCGCATCATTAAGCTGAAGCTTTTCCAGGGCATCCTTAAGCTCCTGGTACTTGGCTCCGTCTGCCGGATACAGACCACAGTATACCATTGACTGGGCTTTCTTATATCCCGGCAGTGGCTTTTCACATGGCCTCTCCGCATCAGTCACGGTATCGCCCACCGCAGTATCCCTGACATTCTTTATCGATGCAGTGAGGTATCCTACCATTCCGGCTGAGAGTTCATCGCAGGGGATAAAACGTCCTGCGCCGAAAGTTCCCACTTCCACTACTTCCGCAGTCGCTCCGGTGGCCATCATCTTTACCCTGCTGCCTTTCCTTATACTGCCGTCAAACACACGCATGAACACTATGACACCTTTATAGGAATCATATACAGAGTCGAATATAAGCGCCTGCAAAGGCTTTGATGCATCACCCTTAGGTGCAGGAATCTTCTCTACTATTGCTTCCAGAACGTCTTCAACATTAAGACCTGACTTGGCTGATATCTCAGGGGCATCCATGGCCTCCAGGCCTATAACATCCTCTATCTCCTGCTTTACTCTTTCAGGTTCAGCACTGGGCAGGTCAATTTTATTGATTACAGGAAACACTTCCAGATCATGCTCAAGAGCCATATAGACATTGGCAAGAGTCTGAGCCTCTATTCCCTGAGCAGCATCCACCACGAGCACCGCTCCGTCGCAGGCAGCCAGCGCTCTGCTCACTTCGTAGTTAAAATCCACATGCCCCGGTGTATCTATGAGGTTCAGAATGTATTCCTCACCATTTTTTGCCTTATAAACAGTACGCACGGCCTGTGCCTTAATGGTGATGCCGCGCTCCCTCTCAAGGTCCATATTGTCCAGGACCTGATCCTGCATCTCACGTTCCGTAAGAAGACCGGTCTTCTCTATGATACGGTCAGCTAACGTTGACTTGCCGTGGTCGATATGTGCTATTATGCAAAAATTCCTTATATGTGACTGATCTGTCATATTATTCCTTTCGTGATCAAAAATTCACTATTTTCCTGAAACAAAACGCCCGGATACATAAGCCCGTATCATCATACAATACAGATATCCGTTCTGTATCTATTCACCGGTCAAAAACATTTCACTCGAAACTTATATTTAACTTATCATTTTCCCTACAAGCAGCCTCACAAAGTTTCTTCAGGTTCTTCATATACTTGCTCATCATCACCTCAGCCTCTGCAGTATCCGTAAAGACTATTTCCGTATCCTCACCTATAAGTCTGAAAACATCCCGCAGCTCTTCCAGAGTCCGCCCGAAATACGGTGGTATATCTATATTCTTTTCCAGCTGATCATAAAAATCATCCGGGTTGTACATCTTTGAAAGTGAAATTGTGTACTTCATTGCTTTTTGCCTTTCATAATTACTTTATCTAATTCCACAACTGATTATTAATTGTATCAAATCATACGCCATTTCACCACAAAAAAGTGGGGATTAAATCCCCACTTTGTACACAATTCCAGTGATTTTATTAAAACCTGCTAATAATTATTAATCAAGATCTCCCACTTCTCTCCAGTTGTCCAGCTTAAGATTATCTATATCCACAAAATCCTTTGTGTTATCGGTAACAAGCGTGTATCCTTTTGACCTTGCATGTGCAGCTATCATCTTATCCCTGTCCTGATTCTGCTTTTCTTTTTTTTTCTGCTTAAGTTCGGCAAGGATCCTACCGAAATGAACCGCTGCTTTCGTATCAAAATCCAAAATAGGGATTCCCGCCAAAATCTTGTTTATAGCCTCTCTGTTCCTATCCGGATATTTACTGTTCATTATACCATATTCAAGTTCCGCATATGTTACAACAGAAATGCATACATCGTGACCTATATGCGATGCAAGTGTTTCTGTACACTTAGAGCCCGGGTGCCTAAGACAAAAAATAAGTATATTGGTATCAAGCATGTACATAATCACAATTCCACCCTTGTACCTGATACTTCTTCCGGTCTGCCATCTGCAAAGAAGTCATCGGATAGTATTGAAATGCCTGTATAAAACGCATCTTTCAATGATGCTTTCGGCGTGATTACAAGCGAATCACCTACCCTGTTAATTATAACCTCTGTATCCTCAAACTGGTATTCTTTAGGAATCCTTATTGCCTGACTGCGTCCGGACATAAAAGGTTTGGTTGTATGTAACGCTACTGCTTCCATAGTGTTTGCCTCCTTTATATCTAATATGATATATCACGATATATTACATGTCAAGATTTTGATCTTTTGTCAAAACCCTGAATGGACTCTCAGCAATTGAAAGGGCGTGACCAAAGCCACGCCCTCACATTCTTTTAAATTTAATAGCATTTATCTATTTGTTTAATTCATTTCTTAAAATATCACATCATCCCCTGGGGAAATTCTTAGCATAAACCTCTCTAAGCTTATTCTGTGACATATTAGCATAAACCTGTGTGGTAGAGATATCCGAATGACCAAGCATCTCCTGAACACTACGAAGATCCGCACCGTTCTCAACCAGGTGAGCGGCAAACGAATGGCGCAGTGTATGCGGTGTTATGTCAGAAGTAATCCCTGCCTTCTTCGCATAGTACTTTACAAGTTTCCAGAATCCCTGACGGCTCATAGGCTGTCCTGAACAGTTAGTGAAAAGCACATCGCTGTCCTGATCTGCCACCATTACAGGTCTTGCATTCTTAAGATAATCCGTAAGCGCACGTTTAGCAGGAGAACCAAAAGGTATCACCCTTTCCTTCCTTGCATCCCGGCACATGATATAGCATACCTGAAGGTTTACATCTGTAACCTTAAGATTTATCAACTCGGAAACCCTGATCCCGGTAGCATACAGAAGCTCAAGCATAGCCCTGTCCCTGAGATCCTTGGGCGCACTGCCTCTGGGCTGGTCGAGAAGACGGTTTACCTCATCAGTAGTAAGAATCTCCGGTATCTTCTTCTCTATATGCGGTGCCTTCAGTCCGTCCGAAGGGTCATCCTGGATATAATGATTACGGAAAAGAAAATGGTAAAACGCTTTTATGGAAGCTATGTTTCTTGAAACAGTTGCCGCCGCAAAATGATTCTTTTCCATATCAAGCACATAGCCCTGAAGTGTCGTAAGTGTCACATCAGTAACATCATCAACGCCATGAGCTAAAAGATACGCACTGAACTTGTGCAGATCTCTCTTGTATGACATTTCCGTGTTGCTGGAGGTCTTCTTTACTTCCCCCATGTAGCTTATGAACTCATCCAAAATACTTTCTACTGTCATCTTATGTTACCGTCCTGTCTTTTTTTGCTCTTTTCGTAAACCCGATAGGGCTATGTTTTTCAAGCATTGTTTTTCTGTTCAAGCTAAATTATAAAGACGAAATTTTCCAAAATCAAACCGTTTTTCAAGGGTTTTTCGGGCAAAAAAAGTCCATTTTTTCGGTTAACACAACATCTCGGAAATAATATTTTTATGTACACCACATATTGAAAAAAATTAAATTTTCCTTTGACCAAAAAGGTCAAAAAAGCAGTTTTCTCACTCCTTCTTCGGCATTTTTCACAAATTTCAAGTGTACTCAGGTTCTTTTCTTGTAACTATATGCCATTACCGCCGCTATAGTTTTGGAATCCTGGAGTTTTCCCGCGAAGATCAACTCCGAAAGATCCTCTATACTCCAAGCTTCCACATTTATAAACTCATCCTCGTCAAGCCTTCTCTCGCCTATTCTCAGATCTTCAGCCAGGTAAATATCTATCTTTTCATTTCCGTAAGCAACAGTTGGATAGGTAGAAATAAGAAAAGACACCTTATCGGATGTATACCCCGTCTCCTCCTCAAGCTCCCTGACAGCCGCGTCCTTGGTAGGCTCATCCGGTCCATCAAGTCCGCCGGCAGGTATCTCCAAAGTAAATCGGTCCAATGCATTCCTATACTGCCTTACAAGCAACAGCCTCCCGTCATCAAGCACCGGAAGAATAGCCGCAGCTCCCTGATGCCTTATGAAATCATATTCGCAGATATGGCCGTTAGGTGCTTTTATCTTATCATGGCAGTATGTGATAATAGCTCCCTTCGCTACCTCCACCCTTTCCAGCCTCTCGGTACGCATATTTTCCAATTCATCCTGGTGAAATAATTCATGGTTATTATTCTTCATCAGCTTATCTCCTGTTATGAAATGCACATTGTCAGAAGCCGGAATCTTTTTTGACTAAAAAAGAAACGGCTTTTTCCCACAAATATGAACAAATCATAGTAATAATAAAACACAAAAAAATATTAATATATTTATCAGACCTGCCAAAGATTATTTTTTCAATGTTAACGAGATAACGAAAAACAACAAAATGTATTAAAAAACCACTTGCACTCAAATTACCAATATGCAAAAAGACACTGCCTGACAACCACTTTGATATCTTTCCCCGCTCCCCGGCAAATACATATATTAGTAATATCGACGAGAGAGACCATAAAACCGTCAATCCCCACCACATTTCATAACTGCTCTCATTTTTCCCCTGACCAAAGAAAATAACCGCAGTCAGATATACCGCTAACTCTATAGCAATTAATAGCAAAACACCAGACTCTAATAATGTATAACCCCTGTCACTTATTTTTTCATTATTCTTTTTCTTGACAAATATATAGCCTAAATTACATCCAATTATAAATTCCTGAATTCTGGATAATGGAAAAATATATACAAACCAATGCACAATATTAATATTACAACCAATGCGTGGCTGTGCATAATGTACAGCAAAAGCCATTATGAACTGTAACAATAATAATATGACTATAACGCTGACTGCTGTCTTCTTATCCCTGTACTTTTCAAAACAGAATAAAATAGCGGGAAAAACTATATACAAAAAGACAGAAACAGACAGGTACCAGGAAACCGCATTTAATGAAAAATAAATGTCCATATTGGGAAACCAGGATTGTAAAAGCAATGAGTCAACAATAAATTTTGACGAGATATCTTTTATTATTATTCCCGGATTATCCCGATATACAAACAGGGTGAGTAAAACCATCATAGACATAGTAACTATATGAAGGGGATATATTTTTTTTATTTTGTTAACCCCGAATTTTATACTATGAAGCAAACCATATGTCTTAATCCTGCCTGTGCCATAGTACGAATAAAACATAAGAAATCCGGATAGCACAAAAAAAACAGACGCCCCCCAGGATCCCCCCGCTTCAAAGCACGATATGCCTGAATGAGAGGCAAAAATCCCAATAAAAGCCAATGCCCTTACTGCCTGTAGTGAAGTTATCCTTTTACCCATACAAAAACCATTCTGCAATCAAAACAACCGATACACCCAAAAAGCAAAGGCCTTAGCCCTATCGTATAAACTAAAGCTAAAGCCCCACTTGAAATCGTCTGAATTATTATGTTATCTCACAATAAAATACCAATTACAGGCTCTTTAAGAATTTCTCTATCCTGTCCAGGCCCTTCTCAATCTGCTCCATGCTGATAGCATAGGAAAGCCTTACGTGATTCGGATATCCGAAATCAGCACAGGGAACTACCGCTGTATCGAAATCGTTAAGCAGTATCTCTGCCATCCTTGCACCGCTTCCGATTTTCTCACCCTTATATGATTTTTCGCATGCCTCGTTGAAATCAATGAATGCATAGAAAGCGCCTTCGGGCTCAAGACAATCACACAAAGGCATTGCGGTAAGTCTCTCATACATATATTTCCTGCGGCGGTCGAATTCAGCCTTCATTGCTTCCATCTCATCGGTAGGACCTGTAAGAGCCTCAACAGCAGCCTTCTGGGCGATGGAGTTTACATTGCTGGTTGCATGGGACTGCATAGCACTCATTCTCTTTGTTATATCCAAAGGAGCACCTGCATAGCCGACTCTCCAGCCTGTCATTGCATAACTCTTTGAAAGTCCGCTACAGGTAATTGTACGATCATAAATCTCTTTTCCAAGAGAAGCAATACTTACATGCTCCTCACCTGTATAGATAAGTGCTTCATACATCTCATCTGCAACTATATAGAAATCCTTCTCTATGGCGATCTTCGCAATAGCCTCCAGATCGGCCTTGCTGTATACCATACCGGTAGGATTATTGGGAGTATTAAGCACCAGTGCCTTAGTCTTATCCGTAACAGCTGCCGCTATCTGTTCTGCTGTCACTTTATACCCCTGCTCTTTCGTGCTGTATACGAATACAGGAACACCGTCAGAAAGCTTTACCATTTCAGGGTAGCTGAGCCAGTACGGTGCAGGAATAATAACCTCATCACCTGGATTGAGCAGTGCATCAAATATATTTGTAAGCGCATGCTTTCCTCCGTTGGAGATTATTATCTGGTTAGGCTCATAATGCAGATGATTGAATTTCTCAAACTTTTTGCATATAGCCTCCTTAAGCTCGTTTGTACCTGAAGCCGGAGTATATTTGGTAAAACCATCATTAATGGCCTTAATGGCAGCATCACAGATATTTTTAGGGGTCGCAAAATCCGGCTCGCCCGCGCCGAAGCCCACTACATCCCTGCCCTGAGCACGAAGCTCCTTGGCTTTTGCGGTAATAGCCAGTGTAGATGAAGGCTTTACCTGCTCTGATCTCTTTGATAATGTCAATGCCATTGTTTTCTTCCTCCGTTGATCTGTTTATATCTAAATCTGATGACTCTTTATAAGCCGCAGATCCGTAACCTGATTCATCGACATCACGTCAGCTTGCTTCCGCATTTTATGCAGAAAGCCTGCTCCGGCTTGATGGGTGCGCCGCACTTTGTACAGAAGCTGTTAGGTCCTGCCGTGACAGTACTCTTCGGTGTCCCTCCGTACTCAGTCCCCGGCTGGGGTGTAAGTGATACTGCATCCGTTGCCTGTCTTATTTCACTGGCCTTTTTTTCCATTTCCATGATCTTTGACTCATGGAAACGTATGGCATCAATTGTCTCCTGCAGTCCGAACTCGCTGTCTCCGCTTTCTTTATGAGCCTCGTAATACTTTTTGCCCAGATTTTTGAAAAGCTCATCTACCTGTTTCTGCTCAGAGCTTATCTGGCTGCGAAGCTTCATCACTTCGGTATTACCTTTGACTTTTTCACCAACTCCGGTCGTAAACGCCGTAAAAGACTCTTCAAACCCCATGTCTGCCCCCTGCACTTTTGGTGCCTGTTTTTTCACAACGGCTGTATTATAGCATTATTGACAGAAAAAACGCAATAATAATCAAACCTTAAACGGTATAAACATTATATTGCGTTGAATGAACCGATATAACGCATAAAACCTGCTTAGTTTTCACTATCAGAACCCCGCTCAGGAATGACAAATATACCGACTAATATACGGTATTTATGGTACAATCATAGATAGGTTTGTACCAGAGGATTCCCGATTGAAACATGAAGCATTAAAAACTGAATTAGAGAAAAAACTCATCACCTATCGCAAGCCTATGGAGAAATTGTTCTACTTTTTCTTTGCGCTTGGTTTTTTTTATGAATATCTTACATCGTCCCTGCTCTTCATTTCGTTTCAGAATCTCATCCTGTCTATGCTGTCTTTTTTACCCCTACCTATCGTTGAGATACTGTTTTACGGTATATTAAATTTAAGATATCTGATCATTTTTCCCGCCGTCTATACGGTTTTTTTCGAGGTAAAAGACAAACGATACCGCACGATACTATCTACATTACTTATAATCGGTTGGTATTATGCATTGTATTGGCGGAATCAAATAGAATGGCCTGTTTCTGCTGCCCTGCTGGTTATCGTAGCCTGTGCAAACCGAGATATAAAAAAAATAATAAAATTGGCCATTATTATCGGTATTTCAGTAATCAGCATATCCTTTATCCTGTCCCAAACAGGCATCATTGATGACCTTGTATGGCAGCGCCCCGGTGAAGGGATGCGTAACCGACATGCTTTCGGCATGAATTACTGTACCAATCTTGCGTCCCATGTTATGTTCCTTATCTTCCTGTATATGTTCCTTAAACGAGGAAGACTAAATATCATTGAGTACATGGCCATCATTTTGCTAACTGTCATAAATATTATTTTTGTAGATGGACAGATAGCCGCAATATGTGTAATCCTTGCAGTTGCAGGATGTTTCTTTACCGCTATAGTCAATTATAAAAAAATAACCATTCCCGCGGGATTACTGAAATTATGGAACATATTCGCAGTTTCTTCCTATATGGTTTGTGCAGCTGCTCAGTTCATATGGGCAATTCTTTATAAGGATGATCCTGATATATGGTACAACAGATACTATTCCCTGCAAAACCGCATTTATACAAATTACCTATTGCTAAAAGCATTCCCTTTTTCATGGTTTGGAACCGACTTTCCTCAAAATGGTCTCGGCTGGGTAGAAGGCGCACCTACTTACTATTTCTGGGTTGACTGTTCCTATACCAGATTATATGCAATGTACGGCATAGTTGCTTTTGTGATCTTTATGGGGTTGCTTACCTGGATAGTGATCCGGCTGATGAAAAAAAAGAACTATTTCGGGATGTTTCTGATGGCAGTCATCGCTCTTGACTTAATGATCGAACACCACATCATTGAAATAGCTTATAACACATTCCTGGTACTTGCTTTCGCAAATCTTGATTCCCTGTCTGCCGGAGACAGGGAGCTGCTTCCTGATTCATGCCTCAAAGAAAATATATCCGAACAAAAACAGCCTGAACCTATATCCGATCCGGCTTCGGATCAAAACTGAATCCATCCGCATAGCCTTTTATCAGTATTTTTATTTTCCCGTTGCGGTTACCTTTTTCAAACAGGATTATGCGGAAAAAGGTATATACAAACTTAAGCACCAGGTATACATGCCCCTGCAGTCCATATTTCCTGTAAAAATGCACATCATTCCGATACAGATAAGAAAACCTTTCCAGCCTGTCTCCCCTTGCCTTTGTGATATCTGCCTTTATATTTTCATCCTTTGCATGCAATACACGGCTGGCTGTGACCCAGTATGACGGAAATCTCCTGCTGATCCTCGCTGTATATTCATAATCTTCAGTCCCTATGAAATACTCTTTTATCGGCAGCCCTGCTTTCCTTACAGTCTCTGCCTTTATCATTATGGATGCCCAGGAGGCCATCTTCACCGGAATAAGATTTCGCTTTTTTGATATCCGGCCAAATCTTAATGGTGCAGTTTTTGGGATATTGGCCTTGCATAATGAGCCGTCCTTCCAGCAGGCCAGGCTCACTAAAAAACCCCATCGCCCTTCAAGATATCTGTCAGCTCTTAACAGCTGTTTAAGCGCTGTCTCATCCGGGATCACATCATCATCCATCAGCCAGAGGTTTTCATACCCCAGCGTGACAGCCTTTCTTATGGCATAATAAAAGCCCGCACTGCCCATATTGGCACCAAGGTCATAATAGATGACCTCCGGATACTTTCCTTCCGCTCCGAATAAAGCCTCTGTACCGTCCGTACTGCCTCCATCGGCAACAATTATGTCACAGTGTGCTCCTTTCTGCCCCATAACGGCATCAAGGCAGCGACATAATAGTTTTTTTCTGTTGTGTGTCAGAATGACAGCAGCTGTTTTTTCCATACATATCCTGTACCATTTATAATAATCTGATATAGTTATTGCGCTTTCACGGCAGAAAATGCTTATCTGCGCCCTGCCTTGTATATCAGAGCTCCGATTGTTTCAAACAAAAGCCTTATATCAGTGAGAATACTCATTTCCCGGATATACCTGAGATCCATATCCACCCATTCATCCCATGGAACGAATTCTCTCCTGCTGACCTGCCAGAAACAGGTAATACCGGGCTTTACGATCCAGCGCTGTTTTTCATATTCATTGATTTCCTTATCTGTAACCTGTATTGGCCTGGGACCTACCAGGCTCATCTCTCCTTTAAATACATTCCATAGCTGTGGCAGCTCATCTATGCTGGTCCTGCGGATGAACCGACCAACAGTTGTTACCCGCGGATCATTCTTTATCTTAAACGCCAGGCCGTTTATATCACCGGCCCTTAAATATTTCTCCGTCTTGCTCTCAGCGTCGACACACATTGACCTGAATTTATGCATTGGAAAGATCTTCATATCTTTTCCATATCGCATACCACTGTAAAAGGCGGGACCTCCGTCACAGGCTTTAACAGCTATTGAAGCCACTATAAATACCGGTGACAGGATGACCATTGCCGCTGCAGACCCGAAAATATCAAAAAGCCTCTTTATCATCTTATATAACACAGGCTTTTTTTCATAGATTTCACGCATGTCAACACCGGCATATGCACCTTCCATTGCCTCTGCCTGCTCAAACCCATTATTATTCTGCATGCTTATCCTCTCCCAATAGAAAGCACTTTTCTATCAAACTATTATCCCGGCTTTACCCCCTCTAACGACGGTTTCACCGTCATGGAATAATTAGTATGATATATTACAAATCCCGGAGCACCTCCGGGCGTTTTTTTCAGATTCTTCCTGACGGTATAGTCCACATCCACTTTGCCCTGACCGCCCGCCTTGGAATAATAAGCAGCAACAGCAGCCGCCGTTTCATAAACACTGTCCGGAAGCTCTGCGCCGTCTGTCTTTACGATCACATGGGATCCCGGGATCTTCTTTGCATGGAACCACATATCGCCGCCGTTTGCCAGCTCAAAGGTTATATACTCATTCTGATAATTGTTCTTGCCCACATATATATGATATCCGTCTTCCGTCACATAGTGGAGCGGTGCTGAACCGAGCCCCTTAGCCTTTGATCCGGCATTTTTGCCTTTGCCTTTTGACTCCTTACCGTTTCTGCCGGACGTACCCTTTTCGGCACTGATATATCCTGCATCATACAGCTCCTGCCTGATTTCCTTCAGGTCATCCTCATTCTGCGCCATATCCAACGCCACCTGAATGCTTTCAAGATGTTCCAAAGCCTTCACGGACTGCTGTATATATACAGACAGTGCCTCATAGGTTCTTTTCTGTTTCTTATATTTATCAAAATATTTATTGGCATTATCCTGTGGAGACAGTGTGGGATCAAGGCTTATGCATACATCCTCACCGGTATTGTAGTCCTGCAGCACGCACTTATCTGCGCCTTCTTCTATCTGCCAGGCATAGGCTCTTATCAGCTCCCCGTAAAGCCTGTTTTTCTCCCTCTTCTCCGTATCGCGGCACTGCTTTTCCTGCAGTCCCAGCTTTTTAGACACTCTCTCGGTGGCATTCTGCACCGCACGCCTAAGTTCCGCACTGCGCTGTCTGATGCGTACATGGAGTTCTTTTTCCCTGTAGAAAATTTCCAACGTCTCTGACATGCCATAACCAGTCTTCTTCTCAGGGTACATCCCAGTATCAATAGCAGCATATTCAGCAGGCACGCCCTCATGGTAATAGACCACCGGCGAAAAATCACCTGTACGTATCTTTTCCATCGCAGATGAAAAAACACTTTCTACGCGTTCCTTTTCAGCAGCATCAATATCCGAAACAGTTCTGTCGCCGTCTGCCCCGGCCACTCTTATAAATTCAGATGCTGCAGTGTTGGAAATACCTATGTATGCAGTCAAAGCCTTGAGCAGGGACATATTAGCCATTTCCGGCATATCCAGGTATCCGCCATCCTTTACGCTCATAGGATTGATCCTGCCCCTGGTCTCCGGTATGAAATATTTTCTGCCGGGCAGCACTTCCCTGACGGAGCTCACAAGATTTGATATACGCTTTATACTGTCGATTATCTCATCCTTATCATCCGTAAGTATGATATTGCTGTGCTTCCCCATGATCTCCGTAATAAGGCAGAGCTTGCGCATATCCCCCATTTCATCCATATGCTCCATCTCGATGCGGATCACGCGTTCAAGCCCCGGCTGGGTAACCGCCAGTATTTTTGCGTTCTGGATATATTTCCTGAGCAGCATGCAGAATCCCGGTGCGTTGAGTGGATTCTTCCTGTTCTCTTCCGTAAGATAAACCAAAGGAAGGGATGCATCCGCCGAAAGCAGCAGCCTGTACTGGCCGCTCTGCGCCCTGATGGTCAGAACAAGCGCATCACTCTCAGGCTGGGCTATCCTGTATACCCTGCCTCCGGTCAGCTTTCTATTCAGTTCGTCGGTAACGGCCGCTACCGTGATTCCATCGTATGCCATGTTATCATCAGCTCGTAATAATCTTCCTTATTAATCCGGATTTTTTCTGTGCCCTAACAAAATCCGTCCCTGCATCCGCAATCCGTATGAAGCATTCCATACTCCCGTTTCATGTATAGGAACCTAAACAATTGACACAAAAACCTCCACGCTTATTTAGTAAAGTCTGTGGTACAAACCATGTTTCACACATAATCTCTATTATTACACATAATGAGCCGGAAACCATATAGATTTCCGGCTCATATTTTCATTATTCGTAACTGTTCATACCCCTGTCAGGCCTTATCACCTATCAGCCAGTCATACATCTCCTGGTATTTCTGTGCGGATACGTGCCAGGAGAAATCAGCCGCCATGGCCCTGTCTATCATCTTGTTCCATTCACGTCTCTTGTCATAATATATGCGCTCAGCATACCTGATGGAGGCTAACATCTCATGTGCATTGTAATTCATGAATGAGAACCCTGTACCGGTACTGTCAAATTCATTATAGGGCTGCACCGTATCCTTGAGTCCCCCTGTCTCCCTTACGATAGGCACTGTACCATACCTGAGCGCCATAAGCTGTGAAAGCCCGCAAGGCTCGAAAAGGCTGGGCATAAGGAAAGCATCGCAGGCTGCATAAATCCTGTGGGAAAGCTCCTCCGAATAATAGATATTTGCCGACACCTTATTGCCGTATTTCCAGTCAAAATGGCGGAACATATTCTCATAACGCTCCTCGCCGGTTCCCAGAACAACTATCTGTACGGCGTCCTGACAAAGCTCATCCATGATATATGCGATCAGGTCAAAGCCCTTCTGGTCCGTAAGTCTCGATACGATACCGATCATCATGACCTTGTCATCCTGGTCTAATCCTAACTGCTTCTGGAGTGCCCTCTTATTCTTTATCTTCTCCTTGCGGAAATTCTTCGCGTCATACTTATACTCTATGTACTTATCCTTTGAAGGATCGTAGTCCTCATAATCGATACCGTTTACGATACCTCTTAAGCTTCCGGAACGGGCTCTAAGCAGTCCGTCCAGGCCCTCGCCATAGAACGGAGTCTTTATTTCCTCCGCATATGTATCACTCACGGTGGTTATGGCATCAGCATATACCAGACCGCCCTTTAAAAGGTTCGCATCCTTATATGCCTCCAGCTTATCCGGAGTAAAGAAACTTGCAGGAATACCTGTAATATCACGCACATCCTTAACATCCCACTTGCCCTGGAACTTAAGATTATGGATAGTCATTACGGACTTCATCCTTGAGAACATAGGATTGTCCGAAAAACGTTCCTTAAGGTATACGGGAACAAGTCCTGTCTGCCAGTCATGGCAATGGATAAGATCCGGTTCAAAATCAAGAAGCGGGATTGCGGAAAGAGCCGCTTTTGAAAAGAATGAGAATTTTACGATATCATCATATACATTTCCGCTGTAAGGCTTGAAACCGCCGAACATCATCTCATTATCGATGAAATAATACTTTACGCCGTCATATTCAGCCTCAAGGATGCCTACATACTCATTGTTCCAGTGAAAGTCCATATAGAAGTGCGTCTTGTACTTCATCAGGTCCTTCATTTCCTGCTTCATGCAGGTATATTTAGGCATTATAACCCTTACATCAAAGTAGCGTTTGTCAACGCACTTAGGCAGGGAACCCACTACATCAGCCAGACCGCCTGTCTTAATAAAAGGAACGCCCTCTGATGCGACAAATAAGATGTTTTTCATTTTGCTGTAACCCTCCGTGTGTTATGAAAATAAACCTTTTGCAAAGAATATTCCGTCACATTTTTAAGTATGTCATACCGGTCCCCCATTACCGATACAATCCAAGCTTTATTATATAATATCCTGCAATTTTATTAAAGTGGCAACTACCCCGCCGGGTGGATTTTTCGCAGTCCATCAGCCAGCCTTAACCCTTTCCGCCTCTGCCTTAAGCTCCTGTGCATTGGCAATTGCGGTATCCGTTATGCTGCCGCCCCCAAGAAGCCTTGCAAGTTCATTAAGCGACTGCTCATCATCAAGCCTGCCTATATTGGTCTCAGTTCTGCCATCCACTTCAGACTTTTCGATACAGAAATGTGTATCCGCCATGGCTGCGATCTGAGGCAGATGCGTTATACATATGGTCTGATGGGACTTAGCTATTGCCGCCATCTTTTCAGATACCATCCATGCAGTCTTGCCGGATATGCCGGTATCTATCTCATCAAAAATCAGCGTCCCTATCTCATCCTTGTCCGCCAGTACAGCCTTGAGAGCAAGCATTATTCTGGAAAGCTCGCCGCCGCTGGCTACCTCGGATAAAGGTCTTTTCTTCTCCCCGGGATTAAGGGATATCATGAACCTGACATCATCATTTCCGTCACTGCCATAGTTTCCCCTCTCCGTAACATCAATCGTGAATGACACCTTCAGGAAATTAAGGTCCGTAAGTGCTGCCGTTATCTCCTTTTCCAGCGCTGTGCCCTGTTTCACACGCATATCATGAGCCTTTTTGCACAGTTTTCTAAGTTTCTGTTCCGCCTCATCCTTCTGTTTGCCCAGCTTTTCCAGAACAGAATCCAGATTTTTATATTCTTCGTACTCAGCCCGTCTCTTTTCAAGGTATTCGGCAATCTTTTCGGTAGAGCCGCCATACTTTGACATCAGATGGTTAATGATATCCATCCTTTCCTCCGTCTCCTTGAAAAGCGCCTCGTCAAACTCCGAATCCTCCATATAGTCATCCAGCTCCCTTGCCACGGTCCTAAGCATATCCTCACAGTCCGCAAGTTCCCCGGCAATATCCGAAAGCCCCTCGTCAAGCGCAAGCGCAGCATTTATATCATGGACAGCCCTTCCGGCATATTCCACTGCTCCCTCACCGTCCGGCGCAAGAGCTTCCCTTACCCTGGAAAGGATTTCAAACACAGCCCCGGAATTTTTCATCTTCCTGTATCTCTTCTCCAGCTCTTCCTCTTCTCCGGGAACGATATTTGCAGCCTCTATTTCATTTATCTCATATTCAGCCAGGCTAAGCTCCCGCTGCCTGGAAGCGTCATCAACAGACAGTTCCTCTATCCTGCTGCAGATGCCGTTATAGGCCGTATACGACGTCTTTATCTCTGAAAGGAGCTTTTCCATGTCCGCACCGCAGTAAAGGTCTAAAAGCTCCTTCTGGCGGCTTTCTTTAAGCAAAGACTGGTGCTCATGCTGGCCATGTATGTCAATAAGCAGCGATGAAAGTTCCCTCATCTGCTTTAATGTCACAGTTTCACCACATACCTTTATCACAGATCTGCCCGGCTGTATCTTCCGGCTTAATATTATTGTTCCATCCTCTTCTACCGGCATGTCCAATGCCTTTATTGCAGAAATAAGCTTCTCATCCTCCACATGGAAAACAAGCTCAGAAAAAGCATACTCTGCCCCTTCGCGTATGATGTCACTGACAGCCTTTTCCCCCAGTGTCAGCGCTATAGAACCGATGACCACAGACTTACCCGCACCGGTTTCACCCGTAAGTATATTAAGCCCCTTGGTAAACTCCACATCAGCTTCCTTTATCAGGGCAAAATTCTTTACCGTTAAGCTTTCAAGCATTTATTTTTCCTCCGTCAAACCATCTTCTTTTGGAGAATCTGCAGAAATCCGTCGTCAGAAAGACGAATGATACGGGTAACCTGCCCGGAACTTGTCACTTTGACCACATCCCCTTCCTGAAGGGCCGCATGCTGATTGCCGTCAAAGCTGACACCGGTTGCCACCGGATGACGCCCCGTAGACGGCAGTATGGAAACAGCTACCACGTCATCTCCGGAAAAGATAACACTTCTGTTATTTAAAAGATGTGCAGCCACTGGTGTCATCTGGATAAGCCTTGCATCAGGCTTTACTATGGCGCCGCCGGCAGAAAGATTATATGCAGTAGATCCGGTAGGGGTACTGATTATGATCCCGTCAGCCCGGAAGTCACTCAGGTACGATCCGTTTACGCTTATGCTGTATCCGGATAACATCATGTCCCCACGTCTGGCTATCACAACATCATTAAGCGCATGTCCTGTTTCCACGACTTCTCCGTTCCTGTATACTGAGCCCCGGAGCATCATTCGCTCTTCTATCTTTATATCATCCGTGAGGAGCCTTTTCAGCGCCTTCTCACTGTCAGAAGGCTCAACTTCCGCAAGAAACCCTACTGCTCCCAGATTGAAGCCGATAAGGGGCACACCGCTTCCTATGGTACGCTTTGCAGCCGACAGAACTGACCCGTCACCACCGATAACAATGATAGCCTCTATCCCCTCAGTATCAATATCTTCATCATCACAAAGATCCAACAAGGGTGTATTGATTCCCTCTATGCCTGCTTCTTTAGCAAGCCTCACAATATCTTTCCGGATCTTTTTACCCAGTTCAAGATTCTCATCCTTTATGCTGTTGGACAGTATACAAATATTCTTCACAGTTCACCTCATATCCGGTACGTCACCCAAAGACAACTGAAACTATGCAGTGTGTTAGTCTTCAAAATTCATCACAGTGTAAGTTCTTTGCCCGTCGGTATGCTAAGCAAAACGAAGGTAGCGAGTTCTAACCGACTCGTCGGTTAGAACCTCGTGTTATTGCGGCATACAGATGTGGCAAAGAACGCATCATTTGTCACTGAATTCTTATAAGCTCTCATGCGCCCTGTTCACGACTTCAGAAATCTGCTCGTCACCAAAGGCATCAGCTTCCCCCACATTTTTCCTTAGGTACATCAGGTACTCTATATTCCCCTCCGGTCCTCTCACCGGCGAATACTCCAGGCCGCATACAGCAAAGCCTGCATCTGCCGCGAAACCGAAAACATTATTAATTACTTCCTCATGGACCTTCGGGTCCCGCACCACACCCTTTTTACCGACTTTCTCCCTGCCGGCCTCGAACTGCGGCTTGATAAGGCAGGCCATCTCACCATTTTCCTTGAGGAGCGGATAAGCCACAGGAAGGATCTTGGAAAGAGAGATAAATGAAACATCCACGGATGCAAAATCCACCGGCTCCCTTATCTGCTCATCCGTAACATAGCGGAAATTGGTCTTTTCCATGCAGACCACCCGTTCATCAGAACGGAGTTTCCATGCTAGCTGCCCGTATCCCACATCTATGGCATAGACCTTTGACGCACCGTTCTGAAGCATACAGTCCGTAAAACCGCCGGTGGATGCACCTATATCCATGCATATGCAGTCATTTAAATCAATCGGAAATGATGCAAGGGCCTTTTCCAGCTTAAGCCCGCCCCGGCTTACATACTTTAAGCTGCTGCCCCTTACCTCTATCTCAGCATCTTCGGAGAATGTACTGCCGGCCTTGTCCTCGCGCTGTCCTGCAACAAAGACATTGCCTTCCATGATCATTATCTTCGCCTTTTCCCTTGAGGGGGCAAGCCCGTTTTTTACAAGAAGAACATCAAGTCTTTCTTTCATAGGGCCTCCATTATTTTCTCATAAACAGAGTCCGCATCTATTCCGCATTCCTTCTGTAATGAAGGCACATCGCCATGGGACACATAAGCATCGGGAAGGGCGATATTAATAACCGGCTTTCTGTCACCAATAGCTGTTTTGCTGTCATACAGATATCCGAACCTCTCACCGAAGCCTCCGCAAAGCGAGTTCTCTTCAAGCGTGACAATAAGCTTATGCCCTTTATTTGCTATGTTCACAAGTTCCGGATCTATTGGCTTTACAAACCTCACATTGACAAGGCTTGCCTTATGCCCGCTCTCTATAAGTTTATTCCTGACCTCAACAGCAGTCTTAACCATTGAACCTACTGCTAAAAGGCATATTTCCTCTTCTTCGTATATGACCTCGCATTTGCCCAGTTCTATGGGCGCTCTGAATTCCCTAAGCCCGTCATAGGCCTCTCCCCTGGGATAACGGAAAGCTATGGGATGCCCGAAATCCACTGAGAAATAAAGCATATCCGAAAGCTCCCATTTATTCTTGGGCGCCATGACTGTCATATTCGGAACGGTAGAAAGGTACGACAGGTCAAATGCCCCATGATGGGTCTCCCCATCGCTTCCTACGAGCCCTGCCCTGTCTATCGCAAAGGTAACTGGCAGATCCTGTATGCAGACATCATGCAGTATCTGGTCATATGCCCTCTGCAGGAAAGATGAGTATATCGCAACTACGGGCTTTTTCCCTCCGGTGGAAAGCGCAGCCGCAAATGTCACAGCATGCTCCTCCGCTATGCCCACATCAAAGAACCTGTTCGGATACATATTGTGAAAACGCTTAAGCCCGGTACCATCCGGCATGGCTGCAGTGATGGCTACCACATCCTCCCGTTTTTGTCCCATCTTGCACATAACCGTAGAAAACACGTCAGTATAGCCCGGCTTTTCTTTTACTTTTTTTGGTATTCCGGTCTCGATGTCAAAAGGCTCAGCGCCATGGAATCTTGAAGGATGCTTCTCAGCTGGCTGATATCCTTTACCCTTCTCAGTGATCACATGGACAATTACAGCTCCCCTGACTTTCTTGGCTACTTCTATCAGTCGGACCATCGCATCCACATCGTGGCCGTCCACCGGTCCCAGATATGTGATGCCCATATCCTCAAAAAGCATGTTCTTCACAAAGAGGTTCTTCAGGGTGCTCTTTGCTGTACGGATAGACCTTACGGCGCCATACCTTTTCGCATCCATGAGCTTGTAGTACACATTATCCTTAAGGTCAAGGTAATTGGAGCTGGTCCTTATCTTTGTCAGATAGTTGGACATTCCGCCCACATTCTCTGCGATGGACATATTGTTATCATTCAGTATGATTATAAAATTCTTTTTCAGCCTTTCGTTAGAGGCATTATTAAGACCCTCATAAGCCATTCCGCCGGTCATGGAACCGTCCCCGATAACAGAGATCACAGTATAATCGTCACCGTTCAGTTCACGGGCTGCCACTAATCCCAGCCCCGCTGAAATAGACGTGGACGAATGTCCTGTATTGAAAGCGTCGCAGTCGCTTTCCTTCCGTTTAGGGAATCCGCTCATGCCGCCATATTTTCTAAGGTTATCGAAGCCCTCGCGTCTTCCGGTAAGAAGCTTGTGCGTATATGACTGGTGCCCCACATCCCACACGATCTTATCCTTTGGCAAGTCAACGGACAGGTGCAGGGCCATGGTAAGCTCAACTGCCCCCAGGTTGGATGCAAGATGTCCTCCTGTATTACTTATATGTTCAATAAGAAACGACCTTATCTCTGCCGCAAGCTTTTCATAGTCCTCCGACGAGATCTTCTTTATGTCATTTTCCTTTTTTATCTTATCTAAAATCGGCATTACACATTCCTGCTTTGATCAATTATTTTCTTCTGTCCACAAGGGCGTCAATAAGCTCAGTCAAAAACTCCTTTGCCTCTGCCGCTTCACCGCCGTCTGCCACGCTGATCCCTGCCACCAGATCATGGGCCTGTGCAGAAAGCCTTCTCTGCTCAGCTTCTGCGCCTTCCATCCCCAGATATGCCAGATAGGTTTTCTTGCCGTTTCTCTCATCGCTGCCGGCAGGCTTGCCTATTTCCTCTGTCGTACCGGTAACATCCAGTATGTCATCCTGTATCTGAAAAGCAACTCCCAGGCACCTTGCGGCCTCTGAAAATACATCCGCAGTTTTCCCGTCTGCGCCTGCAAGCAATGCGCCGCACACCATGGATGCCTGCAGCAGGGCTGATGTTTTATTCTCATAAACAAACAGTATATCTTCTTCGGGAAGCTCCAGATTTTTTTCCTCAGCCTCCACGTCAACTGCCTGTCCGCCTATCATTCCATAGATTCCCGACCTGTCTGCGAGCACTGAAAGCGCTTTGAGTATATTCGCATTATCATCCGCTGAGCCAGCGAAAGCAGTACTCTTAAGCGCAGTTTCAAAAGCACTGTTTAAAAGCCCGTCGCCTGCAAGCACAGCCATTCCCGGGCCGTATTTGGCATGGGTCGAAGGAATTCCCCTGCGTATCATGTCATTATCCATTTCCGGCAAGTCATCATGTACAAGGGAATAGTTATGTATCATCTCAATGGCCGCGCAGAAAGGTTCAACCAGCTCGCCTTCCCCTCCGCACATCTCGTATGCTGCCATCATGATCACGGGACGCAGGCGCTTTCCGCCAGCACCCACGCTATAGTCCATAGCCTCTATTACAGTGGCCTGGGGGCCGGCAATTTCCGGCAGGTAATTCTTTATGATGTTTTCTGCCCGCTCTGTTCTTTTTTTAAGTTCAGCTTCAAAATCCATACAAACTCCAACCCTATTTATTCAAAATCAGCAGTACTGCCGTCAGACATAAGTGCCTTTACCTTCTTTTCCACATCGTCGATTTCATCGGCGCAGGCCTTCAGCCTCTTAACGCTGTCCTCATACAGCTTAAATGCATCTTCCAGCGGAAGATCTGACTGCTCCATTTTCTTTAAGCTTTCCTCTACTGCCGCAAAGTTTTCCTCTAAAGTGATCTTTTCCTCTGCCATTGTTTTTCCCTCCGAAAATTATGCTAACTGCACTTTCTTTGTCGCTTTAACTTCCGTACTTATTTCACCGTCACTGACCCTTATTATCAGGTTCTGTCCAGCGCCGGTATCTTCTATGCTCTTCACCGGCCTGTTCTCTCCGTCGGTAAGATATCCATACCCCCTGCTTATTTTTTCCAAGGGTGAAACAGCCTTCAGCCTCTCCTTCATGATATCAAACCTGTGCCTGGAGTCCTGCAGCTGTTTCATGATCAGGGTATCAGCCTTGTCCGGATACCTCTCGTATCTCAAACGGATATCCTTAAGCCGCTCTTCCATAAGTGAATCCGCATCCTCCCGCATTTCACTGTGCCACAGTTTCTTTTCAGCCAGAACACCATCCATATTGCGGTCCAGCTCTTTTCTGTATCTTTCAGCCTTCTCTTTAAAGCTCTTCAGCTTGTTTTCAGGAGACTGGCTGTCATTCTTGATAGACAATTCTTCATACTTGTGCTTTTTGTCCCTGAGCACTGCAAACATCTGCTGTATGAGCCTTGCCTCCAAATGCCCGGAGTTCCTTTTCTCGGACTTTATGCGCATGTCCATCTGCGAGTCCAGTCTGTCCTGCATATCCCTCCACTGACGGACAAGGGCATGATAGTCAAATACTGCAATCTCTGCCGCAGCTGACGGAGTCGGAGCCCTTAAGTCAGCCACATAATCCGCTATAGTAGTGTCAGTCTCATGTCCTACCGCTGATATGATCGGTATGGAACAGTCAAATATGGCCTGTGCAACCTTTTCCTCGTTGAAAGCCCAGAGATCCTCTATGGAGCCTCCGCCCCTGCCTACTATCATCAGGTCCACGCCGTGTCTTTCAAGAGCCCTTATGCCCTTTACAATGCTATCCGCGGCCTGTTCCCCCTGAACAAGCGCAGGATAAAGGACTATCTGTATTCCCGGATATCTCCTTTTGGAAACATTTATTATGTCCCTTACTGCAGCTCCTGTGGGCGCAGTCACGACTCCAAGAGTCTTAACATACTTAGGGATAGGCTGCTTGTATTCCGGCGCAAATAAGCCCCGTTCCGCCAGTTCTTTCTTAAGCTTTTCAAACTGCTCTGCAAGGTCACCGGCTCCGGCATTCTCTATTTTTTCCGAAATAAGCTGGTACCTGCCGGAAGGGGCATAAACATCTATCTTGCCGTATGCCACCACCTTCATGCCTTCTTCCAGCCTGAATTTAAGGCCTGAAGTCTTATTCTTAAACATTGCGGCCGCTATGATGGAATTCTCATCTTTGAGACTGAAATAAATATGGCCTGACCTGTGATAAGTGAGATTGCTTACCTCACCGCTCACCGCCACTGATCCGAGAAACGGATCACTTCTGAACATCTTTAAGATATAATTTGTTACCTGGGTAACTGTATACTTATTAACAGGCATACCTGTCTGCCTCACTTTACTGTCCTGCACCTATGGAAAACACAGCACTGGGGCAGGTTATGCAAACTTCGCCAGCACGCCGTTAATGAATTCTGGTGATTTCTCCTGTCCGTATCTCTTGGCAAGCTCCACCGCTTCGTTTATGGCAATAGCACTGGATATGTTATCATCTTCCTTTATCTCGTATAAAGCTAACCTAAGTATCGTAAGCTCAACCTTGCCTATACGCTCTGTATTCCAGCCGGTCATCTTCTCATTGAGCTGCCTGTCCAGCTCCGGCACCAGCTCCATAATGGAATGGAATTTTTCGGATACCTCTTTTCTGTCTTCTTCACTCAGAAGATCGGAAGTCTCCTCAGCCGGCTCCTCATCCCAGAGATCCGGTGCGATATCCTTATCCTCAATATCTTCCTGCTGGAAAAAAAGATCTTCCTGCTCCGGCATATCTTCAGCATTATGAAATTCCGAACGGAAAAGCAGCATAAAGAGCCGCTTCCTTATGGCGTGTCTGCTCATTTCTTTCTTTTTCTTCTCTTTGCTGTATTTGTAGACTGTGAAGACTGGGGAAACTCAACAGATGCTATCCTGATATTAACATCAGCCACATCAAGCCCCGTCATTGTCTCAATGGCACTCTTAACCTTCTCCTGAACCTTCCTGCAGGTATCCGGAATCGGATAGCCGTAATCCAGAACAATGTAAAGATCCACAGTAACCGTATGATTAAGCACGCTGACTCTCACGCCCTTGGTAAGATTCTTCATTCCCACCATGCTCATGAGTTCATTCGTTATATTTCCGAACATTGAGGAAACACCCTCAACCTCTGCTGCTGCTAATGACGCAATGATCGCAACGACATCATTGGCAACTGCCACAGTGCCGGAACACTTTGTATCCACGCCCAGTTTTATGTTATTTGCATCCATAAAAACCTCCCTGATGCCTTAACAGAATCCTATACCAAACATTTACGGATTAGTAACTGTTCAGAACCCTTCGGGTTCTTCCAGTTACGGCAGCCTGCAATTAAAAGTTTGCTTCGCAAACAGCAGGCTGCCATGGGTAAATCTACTCTTTTGTACGCCCTCAGCAGCAAGTGCTTCGGGCTGTCCAAAATAATTATGCGAATTATATCAAATATTCACTTTTTTTTCAACTCGCCGAACTGTGCCAGCAGTATAGCCACAAAAACAATTACACAGCCGACGATCTGACGCCCTGACAGTTTCTCCCCCAGCAAAAGCCAGCCGCCCAGTACACAGAAAACAGACTCAAAACTCATTAAAAGCGACGCAAGCGTGGGATGAACATTCTTCTGTCCAACAATCTGAAGAGTATATGCTATGCCACAGGAAAACAGTCCTGCATAAAGTATGGATCCCCATGCATCAAATCCTTTAAATGCCTCTGTCCATCCCTCCTTGCATTCAAATATTGCCATAGGGATAGCTGTGAGAAGCCCGCACACCAGAAACTGTATGGCAGCCATCCTCACCCCGTCAACATCCGCCACGAACCTGTCAATAAGTATTATCTGTATTGCAAAGGAAAGCGCACTGAGGAGCAGAAGTATATCCTGCCAGGAAATCCCCGACGCATCCGTCACGCTTAAAAGATATATGCCGCCCATGGTCATTGCCACAGCCGCCCAGATATGGGCTCCGCACTTTTTTCCAAGGAATAAACCTATGACAGGAACAAGTATTAGATAGCAGGCCGTAAGAAAGCCCGCCTTCCCTGCACTCCTTCCGTATGTGATGCCCAGCTGCTGGAGATTCGTTGCAAGGAAAAGAACTATTCCTATAAGGCTGCCTGAAATAATAAGCTTCTTTTTTTCTTCTTTGCTCTCCGGCTTCTTTCCATAACCCAGACGGTCAAGAAAAGCTATCACCGGCACAAGCACCGCTGCACCTATGATATTGCGGATTGCATTAAAGCTAAAAGGCCCGACAGCATCGCCGCCGGTAGTCTGTGCTACAAAAGCAAAACCCCATATTGCTGCAGTCAGCAGCAACATGAGGGAATATTTAAGGTTCTTTGTCATAATTATTTTTAGTCCTTACGCTTCGAGTATCGCATTCAGGAAGTTCTTAGTCCTCTCTGCCTGCGGATTGGTAAATATCTCTTCAGGAGTACCTTCTTCAGCAATGATTCCGTCTGCCATAAAGAGTACCCTGTCGGCAACTTCCCTTGCAAAGCCCATCTCATGGGTAACACACAGCATGGTCATTCCTGATTCAGCCAGTTCCTTCATTACCTGGAGTACATCGCCGACCAGCTCCGGGTCAAGCGCTGATGTTGGCTCGTCAAAAAGCATGATCTCCGGATTCATGGCAAGAGCCCTTGCGATGGCCACTCTCTGCTGCTGTCCTCCGGACAGACGGCTGGGATACTCATCAGCCTTTTCGGAAAGCCCAACCTTCTCCAAAAGATCCCTGGCCCTTTTCTCCACTTCATCCTTATTTTCTTTCCTTACAATTACAGGTGCCTCGCAGACATTCTGAAGTACCGTCTTATGAGGGAAAAGATTGAATCTCTGGAATACCATTCCCATTTCGAGAAGGAGTTCCTGCTGTTTTTCACGGAGAAGCCTATCCACCGTATGGTCATTCTCACGATGAAGAAAAAGCTCATCCTTTATGAAGATCTTACCGCTTGTGATCTTTTCCAGCTGGTTAAGGGAACGCAGGAAAGTAGACTTGCCTGCTCCGCTGGGGCCGATTATGCATATAACCTCGCCCTTCTTTACCTGGAGGTTTATGTCCTTTAAAACCTCAAGCGTACCGAACCTTTTGCTTACATGCTCTGTTTTAAGTATGTATTCGTAATTATCACTCATGGTAACTGCCCCCCTTACTCATACACCGAGAATTTCTTCTCGATCTTGTCAAAGATAAATCCGAAAAATGCGGTTATCACAAGATAAATTACAAGTGCCGGAATGAAAACCAGGTATGACCCTTCAGATGTCATGATATTCTTCGATATCGTGGTGATATCCATCAGCGATATGGCAAATACCAGCGACGCATCCTTAAGGACCATGATAAACTCGTTACTAACATTAGGTATCATACGCCTTACAGACTGGGGAATGATTATTCTGGTCATGGTCTGGAAGTAATTCATGCCCAATGCCTTTGCAGCCTCAAACTGCCCCTTGTCTATTGACTGGATGGCGCTTCTTACTATCTCCGCACAGTACGCACCTGAATTCAGTCCGAAAGCTATTAATGCAGCGGTAAAAGCGCCCTTGTACACAGCTTCAGCATCGGAAGCGCTGAAGATGTCACGCCATGCAAATCCGCATACGCCGGGAACCGTGAAGTATACCACGAAGAGCTGTATCAGCAGCGGCGTGCCCCTGAAAAAGAAGATATATGCGCTTGCCAGTCCCGACAGCCATTTCTTCTTGCTAATCTTTGCAAGGGCAAGGATCGTTCCCAAGACCACACCGAATATGACAGTAAGTGTCGTAAGCAGTATAGTGAGCTTTGCACCATGCATGAGGTTTTCGCCGCAGCCCAGCATACGATAAGTATAGTTCACCATCTGGCCGGTGACCTTCATCACGCCCTCGTCCGCCGGATATACCTTACCCACAAAACCAACATATTTCTCGCTCATCACCTTTGCGCCAGATGTAGAAAGTGACGCATAGTTGATAATGAACAGGTCGTTGTATGTGACCGTAACACGCTTTCTGCTGCTGGACTCGTCTGCCTCTATCATCTTCTGCATCTCAGGAGATGTATGGGACATAAGCTCATCCTTGGCAGGCTTAAGTATTGCCAGCACTATGCATATGACCAGTATCACTGCCGCAGCGATCAGCTGCTTGGAATATTGTTTAAAAAAACCGGTTTTCATTGCTTAGGATCTTTCTCCAAATTAATGCTTATATTATTCTGCTGCAGCACCGAACCAGTAATCGTATGTTTCCTGGATGTAGCCCTCTTCCTCAAGCTCTGCAAGAGCCTGGTTGATTGCGGCCTGAAGTGCTGCATTTTCTTTACCCATTGCTATACCGAACTGCTCAGCCTCTGCTGTATCCTTATATGCGATAACGAAATCATCTGAGCTGTTGATGTATCCATCTGCAACAGTGCTGTCAACAACAACCGCATCAACTTCACCGTTCTGGAGCTGTGTGAAGCAGCTTGTAACCTTCTCGTTTGCAACGATCTGGATGTCGATAGTTCCTGTTGACTTGTAGTCGCTCATAAGTATGTCTGAAGTGGTCTCTTTCTGAAGCGCGATGGTCATGCCGTCAAGATCATTGAAAGAGCTGATTGTCTTGTCATCATCTGCAAGAAGAACTACAGACTGATAGTTGTTGATATAAGGCGTAGAGAAAAGCATTGTCTCCTGACGCTCAGGTGTGATGGTAACAGCAGAGCATACTACATCATAGTTAACATCAATACCTGCAAATATGCCATCCCATGCTGTATTGATGATGTTTACCTCAAGGCCAAGCTTGTCAGCAACAGCCGTGATGATATCAATGTCATATCCGATGGGTGTTGTTCCGTCATCTGCAAAATCCTCGAAGGGAGGGTATCCAACTTCACAGCCTACGGAAAGCACTCCGTCACTCTTAAGCGTCACGCCGGAAAGGTCAATAGCTGAAGCAGGCGCTTCCTGTACATCAGTTTCTTCTGTTTCCATACCCTCTGCTTCTGTAGCTTCTGTTGAATCTGTCTCTGCTGCCTCTGTCTCAGTTGTCTCAGGAACAGTGCCTGAACCTGTCTCTGATGTGCATGCAACAAGTCCGAGTGTTGCAATTGACGCGCACATTAATGCCATAAATCTCTTTTTCATAATTTTCCTCCTCCATAGTTTGACAAACTATAAAACCAAAAATAAGGGAGCCAAACATACCGTCTGCTCCCTCGCAAAAACAATTGCAACTATATCAGATTCTGTTCATATCGTCAAGAATCTTCTAATACATGATTTATTGAAAAATGAAGATCAGGATGTTCTGGCTTTCGTTGGACGTATACTGAACAGATCCCACTCCCTCCGGAAGAAGGTTAAATACCCCGCTCTGGTTTATCAGCCTTTCATAAAAGTTATCAAAAGTCGCTTTATCATCAAGTTTTATGGCAACATAGCCTTCACCGCTTTTTTTCGCTTTCCTGAACACATCCTTTAATTTCTGCTCATTATATGCAGAATAGTACAGTCCTTCCCTAACATAGTAATTTGCATCCGTTGCGGTACACTCCGGCATTTCTACCGGATTATCAGGGAAATGCGTTGATGCCATCTCGGCATCAGAAACGTTAAGAAAATCATAATTTACGTCCCTTATGTCTGACCCTTCCCCCCATGTGGCATCCAGGTAGTAATACTCGTCATCTATGCTGACAAGGTTCCATGCATGACCCGTGCCGTCAGAGGTTCGTCCGGTAACCATGCAGCACTGTATCTTCTTTGCATTCAGAAGGTACTGTATCGCCTTGGCATATCCCTGGCATACGGATCTTCCATACACAAATACGGAAAGTATATTCTGGTTGTCCCTCGCGCTCTTGTCATATTCCGTATTTTTTACGACGTAATCATATACATGCTTTACTTTTTCATACTGGGAAGTATAGGCAGAAAGGCCCCTGGTAGCATCCTCCACATAGGCATCTATCTTGGGCTGCATTAGTTCACATTCAGCTTCCGTATATGTATATTTACCGGAAAAAACAAAGACTTCCTTAAGGAATCCGCTATAGTGACCATAAGAATACCCCTCGATCCAGTATATCTCCGGGTGGTCACCGAATACGCAGAGGAAAGCGTATTTTATCTCCTCTGTATTTGATGCATCAATCAGCACCTCAGAAGCATGCTTTTCTAATATCATAAGAATTTCAGCATAAAGCTCATGGTACTTCGCATCCATATTGTCATAATAATAATTTCCGGCCTGGTCCTTGCACTTCTGGCTTATGGTATCAGGAGTTATCCCCAGGGCGATGCGGGCATCCTTCAATGCCTCCATGTCCGTATACTCACCGGTAGTTTCTTCAATTTCCGGAGCCTTGTAGTCCCCGGATGAAGTAACGCCCTTCCCCGCCTCTGACATGCTCTTTGTGGCATTCATACGTCCGCAGCCATAAACAATTGCAAAAAATATCACACCGGCAACCAGCACGGACATTAACCTTATGAAATTGTTATCATTCCCCACTCTATGCATATTATCCGCGCCGGCAAAAGCTGTTTTGGATTACCAGTCTTTGCCGAATTCAGTAAGCTTAAGTCCTTCGTTCCGGTCAAGGGTCATGCCTATGCTCCATTCATTGATAAATATCAGCAGCGGATTGCCCTTAAGATCCTGGATTTTTTTCATATCGGATGTACCCGTAAGCTTTGCGACATCCACCTCGTCCTTATTCTCGATCCACCTGATATACTCGTAAGGAAGCTGGTCCATGCGGATTTCCACATTGTACTCATTCTCAAGCCTGTATTTAAGAACTTCAAACTGCAGCACGCCCACAACACCCACTATGATCTCTTCCATGCCGCTCTGCAGCTCCTGGAAAATCTGTATAGCGCCTTCCTGGGCGATCTGAGTAATGCCTTTTACGAACTGCTTTCTCTTCATGGTATCCACCTGTCTCACCCTTGCAAAATGCTCCGGTGCAAAAGTGGGTATACCCTCATATTTCACATCCATGGCAGGCGCACATACCGTATCTCCTATGGAAAAGATTCCCGGATCAAATACGCCTATTATGTCGCCGCCATAGGCTTCATCAAGTATCTTTCTCTCATCCGCCATCAGCTGCTGGGGCTGAAGCAGGCGCATGGTACGGCCGCCCTGTACATGCTTTACTTCCCTGTCCGCCTCAAATTTTCCGGAACAGATACGCATGAATGCTATCCTGTCACGGTGAGCCTTATTCATATTAGCCTGTATCTTAAATACAAAGGCAGAAAAATCATTATCAACAGGATCGATAAGCTCTCCGTTGCTCTTTCTCGGAAGCGGAGTCGTCGTCATAGCAAGAAAGTGCTTTAAGAAAATCTCAACGCCGAAATTTGTAAGTGCTGAGCCAAAGAATACAGGAGTAAGCTTTCCTTCCCTTACTTTCTCCAGTTCAAAGGCAGCTCCGGCCATATCGATCAGCTCAATATCCTCATTAAGCTTTTCATAGGCAGCCTCGCCTATTTCAGCCTTTACGATGTCATCATTCCCATCCCAGGGAATATGCCTTTCCTCGCCTTCCTTTGTACCCTTCTGGGTATCGGAATAGGTTACAATGTCGCGTTCTTCCCGTTCATATATGCCCTTGAAATTTTTACCTGAACCGATGGGCCAGTTCATCGGAACCGTCTCTATCCCCAGTTCCTTCTCAATCTCATCCAGAAGGTCAAGGGTCTCTCTAGCATCACGGTCCAGCTTGTTGATAAATGTAAAAATAGGTATTCCCCGCATTCCGCAGACTTTGAACAGTTTCCTGGTCTGGGGCTCCACACCCTTTGACGCGTCAATTACCATGACTGCAGAATCTGCCGCCATAAGCGTTCTGTAAGTATCTTCAGAGAAATCCTGATGTCCAGGCGTATCAAGTATATTTATGCAGTATCCGTCATACTCAAACTGAAGTACGGAACTGGTAACTGAAATACCCCTTTCCTTCTCGATTTCCATCCAGTCTGATACCGCATGTCTTGCAGTTGCCTTTCCCTTTACTGAACCCGCAAGGTTAATAGCCCCTCCGTACAGGAGCAGTTTCTCCGTAAGTGTAGTCTTACCTGCATCCGGGTGAGATATTATCGCAAAAGTCCGTCTTCTGTTTATTTCATCCTTTAATGCTGCCATTTTATTTCCTCTTCCGCGTTATAAAAGGGGGCGCCCACTCAGGAACCCCCTTTCGTTTTTCCCTTTAATTTCCGGTCTGCAAATTATTCTTCGTCATTGCCTCTTCTTCTGCCGCCGCTCTTTAAAAAATCAGGTATCACCGGCTGCTCAGACCTGCGCTTAGGTCTCACAGGATTGGTCACGCGAGGTATATTTGTAGTACCGATATTCTGTCTGTCAGCCGCAACATCACCGGCAGGAGCGTTATCCTGCGGTGCAAAAGCACTTCTTACCGCATCCCTGTTATACGCAGGTGCCGGATTAGAATCAGCAGGTGCTGAAGGCTGTACCGGACGAACAGATCCCTGATTCTGTACAGGTCTCTGTACCCCGGGATCCCTATCCTGTCCGACAGGTGCTGTAGCAGGCCTTATGCCGCTGCTGCGGAATGCACCCCTATTTGAGCGGTACGTATCAGAACTCCTAAGTACTGTACTATGAGTATCATTAGGCTCATCTATTCCTGTTGCAATAAGGATAGCAAAGCAGTTTCCGGTTTCAAGATCTGCATCCTCATCATTAACACCCCAGATGAAGTTGCAGTCGTTTCCGGTAATGCTCTCTATGTACTCTGAAGCATCACGGGCATTAAGCAGTGATACATTACCGAACATGCAGAGGATAATATCTGTTGCATGCTCTAAGCTGGTCTCAAGCAGCGGACTTTCAACAGCAGCCTTAACAGCCTTGATCATACCGTCCTCACCACTTCCTGCACCAATACCGATGTGAGCTACGCCCTTGTCCTTCATGACAGTGGTGACATCGGCGAAGTCGAGATTTACAAGTGAAACCTTATTAATAAGGTCGGTGATACTTCTTACTGACTGTGTAAGAACTTCATCAGCCTTATGGAAAGCATCCCTTATGCTGGTATCCGCTGCAACAATCTGAAGAAGCTTCTCGTTGGGGATTACGATCATCGTATCCACATTCTCACGAAGCTTGTCTATGCCGACCAAAGCATTCTGCATACGCTTTTTCTGTTCGAAAAGGAAAGGCTTTGTAACAACAGCAACTGTAAGCGCTCCGACATTCTGCTTGGCAATACGTGCAACCACGGGAGCAGCACCGCTTCCGGTTCCTCCACCCATGCCGGCAGTAACGAATACCATGTCAGCGCCTTTAAGTGCCTCTTCTATCTCTTCAGCACTCTCCTCTGCAGCTGCCTCACCAACTTCAGGCTTAGCTCCTGCACCAAGTCCTCTGGTTTCTTTTTCACCGAGCTGTATATGCTTATCAGCCTTGCAAAGCACAAGTGCCTGCTTATCTGTATTAGCTCCTATGAAATCCACATCACGGACTCCGTCTTCGATCATACGGTTTACCGCATTATTACCTGCACCACCGACACCGACAACTACTATTTTTGCCAGCCTGTCTGTATCAGGATCAGAAATTTCGATAATGTTTCCCACTATATTTCCCTCCGCTTTGTGTGAATTCTTTAGTCCGTAATACCCGAACAAGTTAAATCTTATCTTCTTTCAGCGTTTTTATCAACCGATATAAGGCATAAAATCAAGCCATTTGAGCGTACTTTGACTAAACCGGTCAATCTATTTCCAAAACCTTGAAATAATACTTTTCATTACCGTTCCTGTAATTTTCAAGGTGAAGGACACCTGTCTTTCCTGCCAGTTCCTTCTTTTTCAGAAGCTTCGATGCCATCTGCACCTTCTCGGCCAGCTGTTCGCCGGAGCCAAGGCTTAGCTTTATCCGGCCTACGGAAACAGTGATATGATACGAAGAATCAAAATTGATCTCATCGGTGCTCAAACCGTTTACTTCAAGCGCATGTGTAAGATCAAGTATGGTCTGAAAAATGCTTTCATTCGATACAGGAAGGGGTGCATACATATTGAAGCTGTCAAACTCAAGCCCTGTCACAAGCGGCAGTCCGTCCGTAGGAATATCCGATGACTCCACCACTATTCCGTCCTTGTCAAAATACATATAGCTGTCCATATGATTCACGTATCCGGCAATCTGCTTTTCATGGACGGTAATCTTTATCGCATTGGCACTTACCACATTCACGTCGATAGTCTCAATGAAAGGAACATCTGTAAGGCTCTTATCGCGATACTTTAATGACAGCATAAGTGTGTTATCACCAAACCATCCACGTTCCACCATGTTGCGGATATCTGCAGCAGTATAATGTACATTACCTTCTACCGTCACATCACTGACTTTATACCGGTTAGCAGCATATAAGGCTGCCGACAGCAGCATAAACAGGATAAGCAGCACGAACACTATGCGTTTTTTTACAGCTATCTTTCCGTCTAAATCCATATTCCATAAAACAACCGGCAGACCGGCTATGCATTATTGTCCTTCGCAACTCTGAACACCATTCCCATTTCCATCATGAGGAAAAGCACTGAAGATCCGCCGTAACTTATAAACGGCAGGCTCACACCCGTATTAGGCATAAGCGCGGTAACTACCATAACATTTAGTATAACCTGTATGGCTATGTGGGCCATAACTCCGATAACAAGCATCTTGCCGTAAATATTATCTATTTTCCAGGCAATAGCGGCCATAATGACTATAAGCGCCGCAAATGCCATAAGAAGAAGAGCCGCACCTACAAGCCCCGTTTCCTCGCATATAACAGAAAAGATCATGTCATTGTGAACTTCCGGGATAGTTCCAAGTTTCTGTATGCTGCGCCCTATTCCCTTCCCCGTAAGTCCGCCGGAACCTATAGCGTATAATGCCTGAAGAGGCTGGTAACCGCCTTCCCTAAGGTGCTCTTCCGGACGAAGCCATACCATTATCCTCTTTACACGGTAATTTATATCATCCGTGTATGTCATTTTGCTTACATGTTCTATGTAAGCCCATACGCCAGCGGATACAACCCCCAAAAGTATAAGATGAACCTTCACATCAGAAGAAGCAACAAACCCCAATGCGGCAGCTATGCCTCCTATTATCAGTGCACTGGAGAGATTATCCGTTATGGAATAAACCAGTATCGCAAGCACGGCCGGAACCAGCATAAAAAAACAATATCCGCGGAAGGTATCACAGAGCTTTGGATAATCCGCCGCCAGTCCCGCAAGGAATATTATCACGGCGATCTTAACAAGCTCCGCCGGCTGGATACTCAGTCCCGCCACCTGAAACCACCTGGTGGCACCATTTCGCGTAATTCCGAAAAAGAGCAGCATTATAACCGAGGATGCCGCTGCAATCACAATCATTATCCTCGGGATCTTTCTCCTTGCAAAAGATATTACAAATCCGCCGAGGTCACTGTATATGATAATCATCATGATCACACCCACAACCTCAGCGAGCAGCTGTCTTTTCAGGAATTCATAGATATCCTCGGAATCACCCACGCCGCCGCTGTATGCACTGGAGGAAAAAATCATGAATAATCCCCAAATAAGAAGTCCTGCCATCACAAGGGCAAGGGGCAGCACTAAAGAATAACCTCTGCGTTTTTTCCCCTTACTGCCAGATTCCTGCCTGGCCGGCACCTTTTTTATTTTGCTGTCTGCTGTCGCTGTTTTTCCCATTAGTACCTATCGTTATGCTATTTCAGGTCATTTACTAATGACTTGAATATCCTTCCCCGTTCCTCATAATCCTTAAACATTCCCCAGCTTGCACAGGCAGGAGATAAAAGAACTGCTTCACCGGGTTTAGCAACCTCGGCCGCTTTCTTTACTGCTTCCTCAAGGGAATTAACGAGTATGTAATCATTGAAGCCGTGCTTTGCCGCACATTCGGCAATCTTTATCTTTGTCTGTCCCAGAAGTATGAGTTTGGAAACCTTTCCGTCAAAAGCCTCTATCCACTCATCATAGGTATTCTGCTTGTCATAGCCGCCGCCTATAAGGACAGTGCGCCTGTTCATGGCCTGTATAGCCTTAATTGCCGCATCGGGATTGGTCCCCTTTGAGTCGTTGTAATAAACCACATCCTTGAAGCTGCGCACATACTCTATGCGGTGCTCCACAGCTTTGAAGTTCTTTATGGTCTCTATGATGCTGTCCATAGGGATCCCTGCAGCCTCTGCCATAAGTATCGCAGCCATAACATTTTCAGCATTGTGCTTGCCTAACAGCTTCATTTCACTCACATTCATGAGCCTGTTTTTCTGTCCGCCGCTTACCCTTATTATGTCGCCGTCCTGCAGGAAACATCCTTCCTCAACTTCGCACTCGGAAGAAAACCACAGAACCTTTGCAGGGCATCTGCTTCCAAAGTCCTTAGTATAGGGATCGCTGTAATTCAGCACACAGAAATCCTCTCCCGTCTGGTTCTTCGCAATAAGTTCCTTGCAGGCCACATAGTTTTCCATGGTATGGTGCCTGTTCAAATGGTCAGGCGTAATGTTGAGTATTGCAGAAACCTGGGGATGAAACTCATGGATGGTCTCCAGCTGGAAGCTTGAGATTTCTGCCACAGTCACATCCTTATCCCTGGTAAAAACTGCCGCATCAGTATAAGGATTACCAATATTGCCGACTATCTTTGCTCCGCCATAATAGTCCTTTACTATCTGTCCCGTAAGTGCTGTTGTAGTGGTCTTGCCGTTTGTGCCGGTTATGGCTATAAGACGCCCCTTCGAGCAGGAGTATGCCAGCTCTATCTCGCCGGAAATGTACATCCCCCTGTTCCTGAAACGGTCAACCAAAGGTGTATCTAAAGGTACTCCCGGGCTCATTACCACCATTTCCGCACCTTCTAAATCCATGTCTGACAGGTTATCTTTTTTGATAACAATTTCCCCTGCCGCTTTCATGGCATATGCAGTACTCTTCTTTGCTATATCCCTGCTGGTGGCATATTTTGCATCAGGGCCCGGCTTGATGTTTAAAAGCGCATATCTTGTCATTGCAGATATGAGTTTGCCGTGCACTTTCTCCTCATCAAGGGAACTGTTTTCGTCAAATATCACAGGATCAGCACCATTAGCCTTAAGCATGGCCGCCGCCGCTATCCCGCTCTTACCAGCTCCAACTACGATTACCTTTTTCCCCTTTAATTCCATGATAATCCTCCGTTTATCGTAACTGTTCAGCCCCCTCAGGTTTTCCAGTTGCTCTATGTCTTCATTCACCTTCCAGCGTGACATCCTCGTCAAGCGGTTCTATCTCGATATATGAATCCTCATCATAATAGTCTTCTTCTGCTTCATTTTC
>JAGBLN010000034.1 GCA_017635395.1 Lachnospiraceae bacterium | reverse complement strand
TTCACTATCCTCAATCAAATTCATTTATTCTTATACTTCTTATTAAACAGGTGCGTAATACCTGCCCAGTAGATCCTCGGATAATTCACATAATACAGAAAATGGAACTCCAGCTTAAACAGAAGCATAGGCATGGCGCTGGGTTTCATCAGCACACTGGTCCCCCCAGTCCTTCTGTATGTATAGTTATAAAGCCTGTCCTTGTTTTCCTCATATACACTCGTTCCCTTAAAAGGAATAAGAATGCTGAAGAGAACCCATATCAGCCCCTCATCCCTTATGAACTTATTTATGTTCATAAAATCCTTATGCTTGAAATCATAATTTATGACAAAAAGCCCCACACAGAGCATGTTATGTTCTCTCAGTATACGGACAGCATTTTTATTTATCACTACACTTGAATGCTTATTGTATTTCTCAAGAGTAGAATCCTCCACAGCCTCCAGCCCCACCAGCATGTCCCGGATGCCTGCCTTGTAAATGAGGGGCATGATATCCTCGCAATTTACTATGCTGTCTGCCCTGGAAAAGATCATAAATGTCTTGTGACAGCCCAGTGCCAGAAGCCTTTCGCAGAATTCTTTAACCCTCTCTTTATTAACCAGGAAGTCATCATCTATTATAAAAATCTTGTCATTATCAAGATTAACGATTTCATTTATTACATCATCCAGCTCTCTTACCCTATAGGCACAGCTGTTGAACTGCCTGGATATGCAGAACTTACAGTTCTGGGGGCAGGAGAAAGCCGTCTTCATCATGGAAAAGCAACCCTTTGCCAGCACCTTGAACTTATTCCTGTTATCATAGAAATGACTTCTGTCCGGCAGTATCCCGTAGTCGCTTACAGGCTCACCCTTAAGGTTCTGTACCCATTTTCCATTTTCATCACGGAATGAAATTCCGCTGCACTTTTTAAGTGTTTCAATCTCCATATCATTCCTGACAGCAAACCTGAAGGAATCCAGGCCGTTATCATAGGAAACATAGTCCACTTCATCCAGCAGGAAATCCTCATGATTAATGACTACCTCAGGGCCGCCTACCATTATCTTTACATTAGGGCGTTTTTTCCTTAAGAATCTAATGAGTTTCAGAACATACCAGGCTGTATTGGACATAACCGAAAAACCGGCAACAGTAACTCCGTTGTCATCAATCTTTTTTAAGAGCCTGGAGTATCTTCCTATAGGACTCTCAATGCTCTCGTCATAGATAAAACCTTCCCTATCCTCTGCCTTGACACAGGCCATAAGGTACTCAAGCCCCAGCGGTTCTAGGCTTGCCACTCTCTTATCGTAATGAACTCGCACAAACATGTATTTCTGCTTCATAAATTAAAACCAGCCTGTTCTCTTTGCGTCATAACCTGTGCCGAAAAATGTCCTTACCATGATCTTCGGATATGTCAGCACATGTATCCAGTAGTAACGGAACATATACTCAAAGGATGACATATTAGTCGGCTTGATGGTGATGTGTGTTCCGTCAAGCCTCCATGATTTGAAATGAACTACCATGTCCTTGTATTCGTCATAGGCATCCGTGCCCTTATAGGGCGTAAATATTCCGAACACCACCCACAAAAGGTTATTGTCTTTAATAAACTTCATAAGATTACGGAAATCTTTTCTTGTAGCCGTATAGCTTATTACAAAAAGTCCGTCGCAGACTATATTGTTATCCAGAAGATTTTTTATAGCCCTTTCGTTTATTTCTTTTGAAGTCTGCTTGTTATACTCATCCAGCAGTTCATCCGTAATAGCTTCAAGTCCCACAAGAATATCCCTGAACCCGGCCTCGTACGCAAGCGGCAGCACATCAGGATTCTCCGCAATAAAGTCAGCCCTGGCATATGCCATGAATTCCTTCTTTATGCCCCTTCGTATTACCTCGTTGCAGAACTCTATGACACGCTCCTTGTTGAAGAAGAATGTATCATCAACAAACCATACTTTGTCGTGCTTAATTTCTTCCAGTTCATCCAGGACTTCATTCATGTCACGCTCAGTGTACACGCCACTGTTCATCTTTGTGCAGTAGCAAAAACTGCAGTTAAAGGGGCAGGAAAAAGACGCCTTGCTAAGGGCATATTTGCCCTTCATGAAAATATAATTTTTCTTAAGCCCTCTGTAGAAAGCAGTCCTGTCAGGCTTGTTGATAAAACCGCAGACCGGATCCCCCTTTTCTTTTACAATCCACTCTCCGTCCTTTTTAAAAGCAATACCTGTCTGTTTGTCCATCACATCAATATCAAGACCGGCTGACCATATTGCCTTCAAAGATCTTAAACCATTGTCATAATAGACTATGTCGATATCATCAGTTAAAAACTCACGATAATTCATCTCTGCTTCCGGGCCGCCCACCATTATGGTTATTCCGTGAAACTTCTGTTTTAACTGCTTCGCCCTTTTTGTTATGTAGTCAACAGTATTGGCATTAGCATTCAGCCCGACAAAATTATATCCGCCCTTCTTAATGATGCGGCACATCCTGCTGAAACGGAAAGTCCAGGGCCTGTCAAACTCATCATGTATCTCGCAGGGAATCCCCAACTCCTTCGCCAGCCCCGCTAGATACTCCAATCCTAACGGCTCCAGATGTGCCACCAGGGATGAATATTTCGGGCGTATGAGAAGAACCTTCAACTCTTTTTTTTCACTGTTTAACTGTGACATAAATACTCTCTTTCTATCTGCGTTTCCTCTCCCCCATTATCAGTTTCTTCCAGTACTGATTATTAACCATGCCAGCTCCCCAGGTCAGCTTAAGGGTATCATGCAGGCCGTATTTCTTCACCATATACCACCAGCTTACAGGATTGGCCGTGATCAGATAATACAGCACCATCGTATACCAGTAATACCGTCTTACGGAAATATGGTCCGGCCGCACCACCAGATGTGCCAGGTCCCACTTCTCGTACTCATCTTCTCCCACGATAAATCTCGGTCTGTACTTTTCATAAATATCTGTCCCTCGAAGAGGTGTCAGAGGCTGCAGGTTTACAAATACCAGTCCCAGCTTCTTTATCCATTTATGAAGTGCCGAGAAATCCGCCCAGGTCCAGTCAAGTCCCAGAATAAATGTTCCGTAGCATTCAACATCATATTTCTTAAGGGTCCCGACTGCCTTTTCATTAATCTCCACGTTAGTCCGCTTATTGTAATCATCCAGCTGCCTGCTGTCGCAGGACTCAAGTCCTACAATTACTGCACGCAAGCCCACTTCTTTAAAACGCTTGATGACATCCTCATTTGCTGCGATAAAGTCCGCCCTGCCGTATATCAGGTATTTCTTCATAATGCCCCTTTTTTCCAGCATATCGCAGAATTCCAGTATCCGCTTTCTGTCTACAAGGAAATCATCATCCACAATATATATTTCAGTCTCCTTAATGGATTCCAGTTCATCCACTATGCTTTCAAGGCTTCTGGCAAAATACTGGTCGTCCATTATCTGCCTGCAGAAACAGAATTTACAGTTATAAGGGCAGCCGAATGATGTCTTGATAAGGCTGCAGTTCCTGTGGAACATGTAATAATATTTCGAGCGGTACGCATCCACCTTGCTTCTGTCCGGGAAACGGTAATCGAATACAGTATCTTTTTTCGGTGCAGGCTTCTCCCCGGAATAAACGCACTCTATCTCTTTTGCCGGCTTCTTACCTTCCAAAGAATTCAGGATGTCTATAAAAGTCCTTATTCCATTGGCACGGATTATAAAATCCACATATTCGCTTTCAAAATCCCCGGGGTTTACCTCAGCATGCACTCCGCCGATAATGGTTTTTATGTTAGGGTCCACTTCTTTGGTTTTTCTCGCATAATCCTTCATGATATTTACATGCGAAATATAACCGGTGATCCCCACCACATCCGGCGCATACTTTTTCACGAAATACTTCACATCTTTTTTCTCGATGATCATATCGATTATGGTGCAGGTATGCCCCAGCGGTTCTATATTTGCAGAAATATACTCAAGTTCCAGGGGCTCACAGATCATTACGTTCTGCAAGCCTATGGTCTCTTTATCCGGTCTTGGTCTGAATAAAAGTACGTTCATTGTTTCCTCTGATATCTTGCTACAGAATATGATATTTCTAAAAATAGTTATCCTCTGCGAAATACTTTAAAATCCGGAAAATCATATCTGTATTCAAGCAGTCTCTTTCCCAATATAGCAAACATATTCAGGAAAGGATTCGTATGGTGTGCATAAAAATATCTCTTTGACAGTTCCGCGCCAAACTTCATTTTGGTAAGCTCCGATGTCTGTCCGAAGTCTATGATCTTTTTATTTTTTTCAATAGCAAACCCGACTATGTGCAGCAGCATGAAAAAATACAGATCTGCAGTATTTGCCATGCATTCGTAATCCATTCCGCAGAACTGGAAAACAAGCTTTTCACCTTCCTCATGCAGCAGTACGAAACCGGCAGGCTTATCATCCTTTACGAATACCAGCCTTGTGCCTTCGCTTTCTTCAAAAAACTTTCTGTCCAGGCATTCCAGCTTATACTCTGATTTCCGGTATGTACTTAAATACAGTGGGTAAATATCCCAGCTGTCGTTTTTCATGCTCCCATCTGATACTTCAACCCTGTATACGCTGACATCCCTGCATCGCTTCTCTGCCAGTCTTATCCTTCTTCTGTACTGACTGCGCAGCGACGCCACATAGTCATCAATCGTGCGGTATTCATCTTTTATCGGCAGCACGCAGCTCGGCAGTGTCTCGCCAAAACCTATGCCCTCCATTTTTACCGGCTCATCCACATTTAAGATAAGCTTACCGCCCTTTATCCTTTTACAGTACGAAAGCAGGAATTCAAGGTCATTGGTTATATAACCGCTGTTGCTCAATGAACAGGGAAATCCGATAGTCTTTACATTCATCATCCATTCAGAATTCCCCAATGTCATTATATTCATCCGGCTTTCGTAGATTATGAAAAAAGCAAAACTTTCACCGGATTCAATGTAATGGTATGTCTGCCTGAAAGGATTTGTTTCCTTAAGCAGTTTTAACATCCCTTCCGTATACGGATATTTTAATTCACGGAACACAGGCCTTTTTTTCAGAAAAGCTAGCATCTCGTCCGGCTGCTCACAGCTGAAAACCTTTATTCTGTCTTTTTCGTTTTTAACCGATTTCTTTTTCATACACGGCATATTGCTTATATCGTCCGTCAGTTATCATCTCACAGATGCTGTTTGAATCCTCGTTCTCCTCCAGTATCCAGGACGACTCCATAAAGGAACAGTTATAATTCGATAAAGTCTGGTATACACAGTCAACAAGCGCTACCGGAAGTCCACATCCCCTGTATTCATCAAGCACTCCCCATTCCATAACCTTGACTGTCTTTATCTTTTTTCCTTTAAGCTTATTAAGGAAAAAATGCTTTGTTCCAAAGGATTCCCCCGGCTTTGCCAGTTCATTATAATCAGGATACCAGAGGATGAACCCCACAGGCCTGTCACCGTCAAAAGCAAAGTAAAGTGAATCCTCGTTTATGAAGAAAAACAGTTCCTTCAGCATCTCCAGGTCATCTTCATAATCCCTGTGATAATAATATCTATGTTCAGTGAAACATGCATTGTTAAGATCGGTATACGCTTTTGCATAATACTCAAATTTTCTTTTATCAAAAGTCCTGAAATCGTACTTGCGTCTGAGCTTAGATATCAGAGCACTGTACCTGTCCAGCTTGTGGTCGAGTGTTTGTGCATAATAAGAATTCAGCTTTATGGTCTGGCAGCCCAGCCCCTTAAAATACTCGTTATAGTACTCTGAATTTCCGGGAGAAGAAAACGAATTCACCTTATCATAATGTGAAGCAAGAAACCCCAGACCGTAATTAACATGTCCTGAAAGCCCTATAACGATCCTTTTGCAGCCATATTCCCTGCCAAGTTTAGCAGCATGATCAAGCAGCATTTCAACCGCATCACTGCAGCCTTCCAGCGCTTCAAAAAAACATACCTGTACATATTCAGGAAGTAACGGTGCATATGCGATGATTGCTTCACAGAGTACATTTTCCCCATCATCCAGTATCATGACCGGCATGACCTTAAGTCCTTTGGTAAAATGAAGCTTCTCTGCAAAGATCGTCTCTATCATGTAATAACTGTTGTCAATGTACCTGGCTTCGCTTTTATATTTTTTTTCACGAAAGGAAAGAAACTGCTTTTTTTCTCTTTTTCCTTCAACGACCTTAATCCGCATCATTTCCTACCAGTGTTTCCAGATAATCACAGAGCTCACCTACCGTAACGACATGAATATACTTTTCCTCGTCCAGCTCCACACCGTATCTTTCTTCAAATATACAGATAAGATTCAGGAAATCAAAAGAGCTTAAACCCAGTTCTTTTCTGAAATTAGTCTCTTTACTGACACCCGTTATGTGGTACTCCTCATCAAGTATTTTTTTTATCTCGTCAAACATATACTCACCCTGTCTCCGTTACTATGAATATAATTTTCTGATTATCTTTTTTGAACTGTTCTTCTGAAACTCTTCCGCCATGATCTCGTAATCATCTATCCTCATATACGATGGCAGGCTTTCATTCAATGCTTTCAGGTCTTCTTTGAACTTTTTCTCATTTTGCTTGCCGTTCTCTCCCAAATAAACCTTTGCACAGACAATGCTTACATTGTTTACCCGCTTTGATACCACCAGGCTTTCCTCCACTTCATTGAAGGAATTGATCTTGGCCTCAAGATATTCCGGCGCAATGTTTTCACCATTTTCCGTAATGATCAGATTCTTTTTACGTCCGGTGATAAATATCAGCTTTCCAAGGGTATAACCTATGTCTCCGGTCTTAAAGTATTCGCCTGACATTGCGGCACGGGTTGCTTCCTCATCCTTGTAATAGCCCAGCATTACATTAGGACCCTTAACTAATAATTCGCCGTCTTCAGCCACCTTGACATCTATGTTTTTCATAATTGTTCCGGCACTTCCGGGAACATTATTTATAGTACGGCTGACAGCTATAGTAGGCGAGCATTCAGTAAGGCCATAACCATTAAGGATCGTGATGCCAAGCTCATCGAACTTATCAACATATTCCCTTCGGAGCGGTGCACCGCCGCTAACCACCAGCCTAAGCCTTGGCGTAATGATATTGCCGAAGAATTTATGCCGCAGGTCTATTCCGACTTTTCTCAGGGCGTTGCTCAGTTTTATAAGACGCTGGAGGGATTTTTCTTTTTTCTGCTTTTTTGCTTCCCTTAATATATTGTCATACATTCCTTCGATGACCATAGGCACAGCACCGAAAAAGAAAGGATCAAAAGCTTTGATATCCCTGAACAGCTTCTTTACATCACGGTTGATGCATAGCGTTGTACCGTTATATAAGGTTGCAAGTATGCAGGGATTAAATCCGTAGGTATGGTGCATGGGAAGAAATGAAAGAGTCGGGGATTCAAGCACATTATTCTCAAGCGTGCCCCTGATATTAGTTATCACATTATACTGTGTCAGCATTACGCCCTTCATCCTTCCGTCAGTACCCGAAGTAGACGCAAGGACGGCAAAGCGGTCTTTGTTTGTCTTTTTGGTTTCTTCAAAGAATTGAGTGACAGAAGTTTCCGTTTTTAGGATGCCCTGAAAATCCCGGTCTATATTAAACTTTTTTAGTTTCGTCTCCCGGTCTATTTTCTTTGCGGTTTTGTCCGTAACAAAGACGGCAAACACATCGAAGCGTTCCATCATTTCACTTAAGACACCAGGTTCAGCCTCGCGATCCAAAGGAACTATGACCGCATCCAGTATTGCTGCTAAATAAATTATTATGTATTCGTACCTGTTCTCTGACAGTATGGCAATATGCTTTTTGCCCAGTCCTTCCTTCTGCAGGAATGCATAAACCGCAGCCACCCTCTCAACCATTTCAGAGTATGTGACATCAACAATCTTGTCGCCCTCAAAATAGCGCAGGGCAACCACATCGGAAGATTCTTCATATCTTCCCTTTAGCATTGCCGAAAAATCGTCATATATTACTGTATTCAGGTACTGTTCCATTTGTATCTACCAGTCTATCTCCACAGGACGCGGTTCGGATATTTCTATTTTCCCGCCTGTCAGGTCCTTAAGCTTTTTGACCGCGTCTTCGTATACGGACAGTTCAAAAGCACAAGTGTAAGTGACATCTGCACCGTATTCCTGGGCGCAGATCCTTGCATCCGCAGCTTCGATATAATTCTTTACTGCTCCAACATCGGCATAAGAGAAAACTATATCAGCCTCAAGCCCTGCCCGTATGGGAACTATCTCGCTGGCAACGATTGCCTCTTTCAGCGCCTGCGTATATGCCCTTACCAAACCGCCGGTTCCTAAAAGCGTCCCGCCAAAATACCTGGTGACTACCACAACCGCATCATGAATCCCCTCGGAAACCAATGTTTCCAGCAGCGGACGTCCCGCTGTTCCCGATGGTTCCCCGTCATCAGAGCATCTGGATATTTCGTTATTTTTCCCTATCACAAAGGCATAGCAATTGTGTTTCGCATCCCAGTACTTTTTTTTGACGGATGCTATCAGCTCCGTTGCCTCGTTCTCATCCTTTACAGGACAAAGCCTGGCTATAAAACGGGATTTCTTTTCTTCATATTCACCGGTACCCCCGGTCCTTACGATCCTGTACTCTGCCATCCGGCCTCCGAATGTATCTGTATCCGTCACTTTGTCTGCTATAGATTATACACTAAAACTGCCTGCTTTTTCACTCTCTAACGCTTCTTCTCTTTGTCATCCGCACTGCCCGGTGAAGGATTCCCGCAAGCTTTAGTATCCCGCCATGCCGGTCAAACCTCCATAACCCTTCGGTTGATTATCAGCGTCCTGATTTGATATAATAATCAGATATAATTTTGGAGGTTTTTACCTGATTATGAATTATACAAGAAGAGGCATCATAAATAAACAGCACGCGCTCAGTTCCAAAGGTGTGAAGCTCAAAAAAATGATCTGGATCACCATACTAAAAGCGCTGCTCATCTGTACCATATCTTTTATCGTTATCGGAAGCTGTATGGGGATCGGTATGTTCAATGGCATAATCGCAGGAGCACCCAGCATCGCTACCATCGATGTAACACCTACCGGCTATGCAACTATGCTTTACGACAGCGAGGGGCATCTCATGACCAAGCTGGTGGCAGAAAATTCCAACAGAACATATGTGGGATCGGATAAGATCCCCCAGCAGCTTAAGGACGCATTCGTAGCCATCGAGGACGAGCGTTACTATGACCACAACGGCATCGATATCAAAGGTATCATGCGTGCCGCCGCCATTGGCGCCAAGAATAAGTTCAATTTCTCACAGGGTGCAAGTACCATCACCCAGCAGCTCATAAAGAACAGTGTATTCGACAAGTGGGCAACCGGCGAGACAAAAATGGAACGCGTAAAGCGTAAGATACAGGAGCAGTATCTCGCCACGGAACTGGAAAAAAACATGAGCAAGGACGATATCCTTGTAACCTACATGAATACGATAAATCTTGGCCAGAATACGCTGGGCGTGCAGGCAGCATCGCTGCGTTATTTCGGCAAACCCGTTTATGAGCTCAACCTGTCGGAATGTGCCTGCATTGCAGGTATCACAAAGAATCCTTCCGCATACAATCCCATAAGCCATCCCGAAAAAAACAATGAGCGCCGTGTTACGGTACTTAAGAAAATGCTCAAACTGGGATACATAGACCGGGAGACCTATGACGAAACAGTAGCAGATGATGTTTATTCCCGCATAACCGAAGTCAACACACAGTCAAATGAGGAAACCATATATACATATTTTGAGGATGAAGTAATCGAACAGGTAGTTGAAGATCTCACGGAAATGTTCATAAACAGCGGCTATACGGAATCTCAGGCCTCTTCCAAAGCTTACACACTGCTCTACAGCGGCGGTCTGAGCATATATACCACGCTTGACCCCACTATCCAGTCAATGTGTGATGAAATATATGCAGATGAGACCAACTATCCCGAAGAGACCAAATGGTATCTGAACTACAAACTTACAATACAGCATTCAGATGGTGAGACCCAAAGCTTCTCCAATGAAATGTTCAAGGCATACTATAAGGAGCAGAATTCCAATTATAATCAGCTCTACGCCTCGCAGGATGATGCCTATGCAGCGATCAAGGAATACTCCGAATCAGTGATGCAGACCGGAGATGAAATAGTCGCAGAAAGCATAAGCCTGACCCCGCAGCCCCAGGTATCCCTTACCATAGAGGATCAGTATACCGGACATATACTAGCAATGATAGGCGGACGAGGCACAAAGGAATCCAGCCGTTCACTTAACCGTGCATCCAATACTACGAGACAGCCCGGATCTACTTTCAAGGTGGTAGCCGCCTATGCGCCTGCCTTCGATACCGGAGCAGCAACCCTTGCATCAGTTTATATTGACGCACCTTTTAACTATACAAACGGACGTCCGGTAAACAACTGGTACGGAGCTAATTACAGAGGAGCAGTTACCTCACGCTATGCCATAGAGCAGTCCATGAATATCATCGCCGTAAAGGTTCTGACGCAGATCACACCTCAGGTCGGATTTGATTACCTGAAGGATTTCGGCTTCACTACGCTGATTGAGCGGCGTGTAGAAGCAGACGGCCGTGTCACCAGCGATATCCAGCAGCCCCTTGCTCTCGGCGGTATCACTGACGGTGTCACCAATATGGAGCTTAATGCCGCTTATGCTACGATCGCAAACGGCGGCATGTACATGGAGCCCATACTCTATACCAAGATCTATGATCACGACGGAAACATCCTTATAGATAAAACCGCTATCCAGGATCAGCACCGCGTACTCAAAGAAACCACAGCATTCCTGCTCACGGACGCAATGGAAGGCGTTGTTACCTCCGGTACCGGCGGTGCGGTAAATTTCGGCGGTATGGCAATAGCCGGAAAAACCGGAACCACAACCAGCAATAAGGACGTATGGTTTGCAGGATATACTCCCTACTATACTGCTACCACCTGGACAGGCTTTGATAATAATGAAAAGCTCACCGGTCAGGAGACTTCCCTTTCCAAGAAAATGTGGAAGATCGTTATGAGCAGACTGCATGAGAACCTGGAATACAAGTCCTTTGATATACCTGCAGGCATAACCCAGGTTACCGTCTGCTCAAGGTCAGGCTACCTGCCTGTGGCAGGACTTTGTGACGGAACCCTGCGCACTGAATACTTTGCAGAAGGCACAGTTCCTTCACAGACTTGTGATGTACACTATAATGGAAACATCTGCCTTGCAACCGGCCTCCCGGCCTGCGATACCTGTCCGTTCAAAGTCCCCGGCATACAGGAGCTTCCACATGCTGAACCGGCATCCATAGGTTCTTCCAACACCGGAACCTCAAGATGCCCGCATGATGCAGCATTCTTCGCAGATCCCGCCCATGTAGCAATATTGCAGCAGCAGCAGGCCGCATTAGCAGCACAGGGTTATAACTTCTCAATTGAGGGCTACTAAGAGTTTCCAATAGCTGCGTAAAAATACAGACAACAACAAAATGCCGATGAGATTTATTACATCTCACCGGCATTTTTAATTCGTTGTTATATAAACTATTCTGAATAATTACTCATCACCTTCATTTTCTTCATCAGTTTCAGCTGTGTCAGAAAAAGTATCAGACGGCACATCGGGATTAGCCAAGAAATATTCAACAATCGCATCATCCAATGGCATCTCCGTAAAATCTATCCGCCCCGAAGCATTTTTTACTATCAAGCCGTAAACCAAGAAATCAGCACTTATATATCCCCCTCGCGAGCCGTACATAACAAAATTCCATCCATCATCCCTAAGCTTTGTAACCTGGACATACTGTCCCGGGGAAGCGCTGAGCACTATATCCCCTTCCTTTGACGGAAGGGTACGGATATTAACACCCGTATTCGCTGATATAACAGCTCCCAGCATAACTTCGGTCTGCGCTTCTTCCATTGCTATCTGTTCATCTATAATTTCCTGTTCAGAAGCAAAAACAACGCCATTCGAAGACATAGGCAGAGGCATAGGCTCCTTGCTGTTTGCAAGGGTCATCGATCCCTTCTGAATCAAAAGCACCACCAGTACGATTATCATGACAACAAGTGCCACAATAGCAAGCGTTAAAAATCTGTTCAGTCTTTTATCATTCATATCGTCTTAAACTTAAACGTTCTCCCTGTCAGCATCACGGCCCATTATAAGCACGCGGCCTTTTCCCATTTCTTCATAATAATGGAATGCATACATGAAAAGCCTGTATTCCCCGGTTCCCCTGCAGTCCCGAAGGAAAACGTGGGACACAGTTTTCCCCTTATTGAAATTCTCCCTTATGGTCTCCTGCGAGAGAGCCATCCTAAACACATTCATATCGTCCGGATGGATCGTAAGGTCTGTAGGCACATCGCTCTCAACATTTTCCCATTTTGCCTCCCTTATTATGCGCTGTCCGTCAAAAGCCAGCATATAGAATACGCTTGTATCAGCATCGTATTCATACATAACATCGTAGTCGGCCAAAAGCGTTGCATTATATATAAGGGACAGTTCATGCTGTTCCATCATGTCATCATAATTCTCAAAGGCAATGACAACTTCGGTCAACAACCCTGACGCAGATCTGATAGGGAAAATATTTAACCTTATCCATTTATCCTGTACAGTACGGTATACATATTCACGCTTAGCATATTCCTCTATGCGCCCTTTGAAATCATCCTCGCTTGAAAATTTGAAGAAATCCCTGTACTGTTCTATGACATATGCCTTTGCATAATGCTCCATGGCATCCACAAACTTAGAAAACTGTTTTTCAATATATCTGTATTCCTGTGGCACTCTTATGGAATGGAATGAACCATCCAGCACACTCACAAAATAAACACAGATATATCTTGATGAGAGAATATCGATTACTATACTCTTTTCGTTACGCTCTACCTCAACACGTTTATGTTCGGTTATGTCCATAAATGTAAGAACACACTTATTCTCCATCCCCGGCATATAAGGCGGCTTGAACGCATTGGCCCCCATCCAACCTTCATCCGTATTTATGTTGCTGTTGTATTCCCTGCCCACATTTTCCGCACCGTCCTTGAATGCAGACCGCAGGCCATCAAGGGAAAAATACTCCATATAATCATTCTTCTGTCCGTCATCAGGTATAAACTCACTGACAAGCTGACGCAGAACTTCATAATCACCATCCAAAGGAATTCCGAAAAGAAACTCATCCTGTTTAACAGTGGTATACCGTCCGGTCTTCATGTCCAGCAGATATACAGACCTATACGCATTGCTTAAGGACTTCATTATGATCTCATTTTCGCGTTCCTTTTCATTGGCAGTCTCTTCGCCGTCAATACTTCGCTCCGAACAGACCACCTTGCCCTCCATCTCATCAAGACGAAGGAAGCGCATTTCTACCCAGATATAGTCATCCTTGGATCTTTTCCTGTAACGGAATGCATAGTCACTGCCTGAAGAAATCTCACGGTTTATTCTGGCAGCATCAAAATACTCTTCCACCTGGCCCCGGTCATCGGGATGAACGTAATTTGACATTATCTCGCCACACCACTCATCAAAACGTACAGGATGATAATATACCGCATGGTATGGACTTTCACCATTATCCAGGGGTTTTAATAAAGTGGTAACCTCACCTTTCATCATATCCAGCAGGAAAATGCTCCTGTAAGACCTGCCCAATATACCAAATATCTTCTCCCTTTCTTCTTCCTCCCTGTCATCAACATGAGACGTCAGGAGAAATGCATAAGCAAGCATCCCCTGGCTCCATACCACCTTACATACCGTCACATTTTTCCGGCCGCCAAAGTTTGATTTTTCCACAAGGTAGCGATATACACCGCCCTGGTCCACATGGCTGATAGCTTTACGCATATCCTCCTGATCCCATACCCTTGATGCATCTACGCCGGCATGAGCATTCGTACAGACCGTTACCAGGTGGTTGCAGTACAGGATCTTCGAATCCCTTGCTCCCACAACAAACAATGCCACATCATCGGCATTATCCAGAATATTCATAATGCTCCAGAGTTCCTTCATTGTAACCCTCCAAACCGGACTGATCCGTCCCCCATAAAAGTACTGCCTTTACGCTGACAAAACTCTAAGCAGGTACTCCCACACCCGCTCTGTACTCTTTATCGATAATTTTTCTTTGGTCGTATGTATATCTAAAATATCAGGCCCAATAGAAACTGCATCAAAGCCCTCTATCTTCTGGGCAAGTATGCCACACTCAAGGCCAGCATGTATGACCTCTATCTTCGGCTCAACAGAATACATCTCCTTATATACCCGGCACATTTCATCACGCAGGGGCGAAGACTCGCGATATTCCCATTCAGGATACTGGGATGAATTCTCGCAGACTGCACCGAAAGCATCAGCTATCGCCGTTACGCTCTTGTTTAAGTTGCGCAGGCTGCTGCCCATCTGACTCCTAAGTTCGTGGTATGTATAAACAATATTGTCTTTTCTTTCTATTATGCCTACATTAAGTGATGTAAGAGGAAGTCCTTCGGTCCAGCCGCACATAGCCTGAACGCCGTCAGGCATAGCCATAATGAATGAAGCAAGTTTCTTTAACGAACTTCCTGTAAATACACATCTTTCACCCAATGAACTCTCAGAAACCATTATCTTTATGCCGTCATCCTTTTGGCTGTACTCATTCTTGATTTCATGTTCTATATCAGCTATAACAACTTTCAAACCAGAAATGTCATTGCTATTAACAAGTATCTCAAATTCAGCCTTATCTGCAATGGCATTGCTCTTTGTTCCGCCTTTTATATCTACAAAGTCCACATCAAATCTACCGCATATGTCATATAGGAGCCGTCCGCATATCTTGATAGCATTTGCCCTGTTCTTTATTATCATTTCGCCTGAATGGCCGCCTAAAAGACCGCTTACCGAGACTTTGACACAGGCTTTCTCCGATGCTGCTCCGTTCTCTAAAAGCGCCAGTTCAATACCAGCCTTCATTTTGATGCCGCCTGCACAACCGGCTATAAATATGCCCTCCTCTTCTGAATCAAGGTTAATAAGCCTCTTTCCCTTAAGAAGGCCTGCATCAAGCGCTATTGCTCCGTCCATGCCCACTTCTTCATTTGTGGTAAATACAGCCTCCAAAGCCGGCGCCTTTATGCTGTCATCGTCAAGTATGGCAAGCATATAGGCTACTGCTATGCCGTCATCTCCGCCAAGGCTTGATCCTTTAGCATAAATATATTCACCGTCATGGCAGACATCCAAGGGAGTCACATCCATGTCAACTTCCGGATCGTCATTTACGGCTACCATATCCATATGTCCCTGCAGTATGGTAACAGGCTTATCCGCGTAGCCCTCTGATGCATCACGGTAAATTATCACATTATTCTCTTTGTCTCTGATGACCTTAAGATTTCTTTTGACAGCAAAATCCTCCAGATACCGGCTTATCTCGTCAACATGATAGGAGCCGTGGGGAATGCTGCATATTTCTTCAAAAAAACGGAATACTTTTGACGGTTCAAGACCTTCTAATCTGCCAGACATGATCAATCCTCTTCTGTAACTGTCAGGTTCTCTCAGTTACATTATCCTCTGCTTTTATTCTGCGGCATACAAGGTTGCCACTATCCAATACTTATGTAAATATTATACCCCATTTTAACTGTTCTCACCACATAAAAACGCAGCCATAAAATGACTGCGTTTTATCATTATTCTTTATATTCCGGTTATACCTTGAAGAACTCTATTGCTGCACACATATCATCATTAATTGTGCGCATCTCACCGGTGGATGACTGCGTATCTACGCAGGCCTCGGTAACTGTCTGACAGGAGGCAGCAACCTCTTCTGCAGAAGCGCCCAGCTCCTCAGAGATAGCGCCCAACTCTGTGGTAGTGCTTGTAAGCTCTGCCTTGATCTGATCCAGCTGGATTGCAAGAGAGCGGATCCTGTCGATTTCAGTAATGGATGCCTCAACTGAATCTGACAGCACATTGAATTTCTCCTGAGCCTGCTCTATATCAGCCTGCTCCTTGGTGATGACATCAAATACCCTGTTGCTTATTTCAACGGTCTCAGCTGACAAAGCAATAACGTTTTCTATGATCTGCTTGATCTCGCCTGCTGACTGTCCCGAAGAATCAGCCAGGGATCTGATCTCATCAGCCACAACCGCAAAACCTCTGCCTGCCTCACCGGCACGGGCTGCTTCTATGGAAGCATTCAGCGAAAGAAGGTTGGTCTGCTCTGCAATTGATTCTATAGCCTGTATTGCGGAACCGATATCACCGATAGCGGAATTGGTCTCTGCGATCTTATCAGCTATGCTCTTCATCGCATCTACAGAATCATCAGCTACCTTATGCACGAATTCCATGCACTCGGAAGCTTCACTGTTTGCACTCTTTATAGTCTGGGATGCATTATAGAGATTCTGTACATTCTCATTAAGTATCTCTACATCATTTCCAAGATCGATAGCCTTCTCCGCCATGGTCTGGGCATTTTCTGCCACGCTCTGTGAAGTGGTAGCTACCTCGTTGATAGCGGTATTGATCTGGGTTATGGAATCAACATTCTGCCCGGTCTTGTTATCAACGCTTATGATGGAATCGTTAAGCCTGAATGCGGAATCCTTAACCGAACTCATTGAAGAAGCCAGAGCCTGCTTCAGATCCTTAAAAGCATTGATTATGCTTACCGTCTCCTTGATATTGGATTTTGCATCACATTCAACCGTCACATCACCGGTACTGAGTGTTTCCACTGCCTTTGCAATCTTTATGAGAGGTGTTGCAATGACATTCTCTATGATCATTGCGATTGCCATAAATATTACGATACACAGTATGCATATGATAACCGTCCATCTCTTTGTGGCCGAGATTCCGGACATTATGTCCTTCCTGTCTGCAGTAAGTACACCGATATATGCTTCGTCCTTGCCCACGTAATATGCGGCATATTTCTTGGCACCCTTGTACTTATAAGTGATACATTCCGGCTCGGGATGTTCACCGGCTTCAAGCTTTGCAACCAGCCCCTTAACAGCTTCATTCTCAACCGGATTACCTATTTTGGACTCATCAGGGTGATAAAGCATTGTTCCTGCGGTATCCACATAGTAAATATACGCCGTGCTGTGTCCCAGGGATGATACATCCGAAATCTTAGAGGCAATGTCCTTAACGAAGATTCCGCCACCGACATAACCTATAGGCTGACCGTTATCCATAACCGGGTAATAAAGCGACATTACCAGCTCCCCCGACGAGGGAGATGTCATTATACCCGTATTATATGTGCCGTCAGCAGAAAGGATCTGCTCACGCAGTGTTGTAAGAGAATCACCTTCCCTGAGTACCTTGCCTATGATCGCAGGCGCTGCGGAATGCGTCATAACCTGCGTATCCCAGTCCGCTATATAAAGACCTTCCCAGCCTTCAAGCGATGAAGCGAAATCAACAGTGTACTGCTGAGCTTCTTCGGCCAGTTTCTTATCATTGGGATTCTTCAGATATTCCTTAACTATGGGTGCCGCAGCATATGACTGCAGTATTTTTTCATCGGTGATAACCGCCGTGTCAAATGCAGCGCCGGTCTGCTCGATAACCTGCAGAAGCGACTTGTTTGTAAGATCGCTCATTTCCTTTGTGCTCTTGCTGATAAGCACAACGCTTAAGATGACTGAAGCGCACAAAAGAGGAATCAATGCATACAAAACCAGCGTAACCCGCATGTCAATCTTGCCTTTTTTTCTTGAATTACTCTTTTCGTTCATAAACTCCCACTCCTTTGGCTATATATTTTCCGCTCCCCCCTGTTTGCGGATAGGACAATTTTACCACAATTTGGTCGTAATTTGAACAAATAATTATTGAATTTGTACAAGGTGAAAGCTTGAAAATGTATGAAAGGGAGAGAATATGTTATATAGCTGTTATATACAAGAATTGTACTACGCGAAATGACCTGCGAAATGCTTAATATGCAAAAAGACCGTCCCGGATAGCCGGAACGGTCCCTGAATAATTCCTGACCTAATGATCTTATTATGCGATCTTACCCTTAGCAAGTTCTGCAAGTGATGCAAAACCTTCTGCATCATTAACAGCCATCTCAGCCAGCATCTTGCGATTGATATCTACGCCTGCAAGCTTAAGACCGTACATAAATTTGCTGTAGGAAAGTCCATTCAGTCTTGCTGCAGCATTGATACGTGTGATCCACAGCTGTCTGAACTGACGCTTTCTCTGCTTTCTTCCTTCGTAAGAAGATGCAAGAGCTCTCATTACAGACTGCTTTGCGATACGATACTGCTTTGATCTTGCTCCATAATAGCCCTTTGCTAATTTCAATACTCTGTTATGTCTCTTCTTGGCATTAACGCCACCTTTAATCCTTGCCATTTCTATGCCTCCATATCTTTCTTTTTCTGTAACCGTTCAGAAGCTTCCGTTCCATCCGGTCACCTTTTCCTTACTTTATCTTCGAAAACATTTCCCGTCGGTTAGATATACGGCAGGATCTTCTTCATATTCTTCTCGTTTGTGATATCAGTAACTGTTGACTGACGAAGAGTACGCTTTCTCTTTGTAGACTTCTTTGTCAGAATATGACTCTTGTATGCCTTGTTACGGATAAGCTTACCCGTACCGGACACTTTGAATCTCTTTGCTGCTGCTTTGCTGGTTTTCATTTTAGGCATTTCTTTTTCCTCCTGAATTCTCCTGTTCTCAGCGCTTTGCTAAAAACATTGTCATAGTGCGCCCTTCCTGCTTCGGCGCCTTCTCAACTGTAGCGATATCCTTAAGCATTTCTGCGACATCGTCCAGAATATGTTTGGATGCTGACATATGAGCCATTTCGCGACCACGGAATCTCAAAGTGAACTTTACCCTGTCGCCCTTGGTAATGAACTTTCTTGCTGCATTTACCTTGGTATTAAGATCATTGGTATCGATATTCGGTGAAAGCCTTATCTCCTTGATCTCAACCACATGCTGCTTACGCTTTGCTTCCTTTTCCTTGCGCATCTGTTCATAACGGTACTTGCCATAATCGGCTAACCTGCAAACAGGCGGCTTAGCAGTAGGCGCAACCATTATCAGGTCTACATCTGCCTCCTGAGCCATGCTCATAGCTTCCTGAATGGAAACCACACCGATCTGCTCACCGTGCTCACCTATAACACGCACTTCACTTTCACGGATCTGTCCGTTGATCAATAAATCGCTAATTGTCTTACCCTCCACATATGCTCTTGCACAATAAAAAAGCGGATACGTTACACAGCGCATCCACTCACGAAGTTTCTATATCATTCAACACTCATCGTGTCTTATAATGTTCAAAACTTAACACCTGAAACCCAATCGTCGCAGGGTGAGAGCAAATGCTCTGCTTGTTGTCGTACTTGCGTACCCGAGAAGAATACCACAAGTACATACCGTCCGTCAAGAGTTTTTTCTTACTATATATAATTATCGAACCAAATTTTCCATATACTCTTCATAGGATATGTACTCACCGCCCATACTTTCCAAGAAATCCGTATGAAACTGGCAGTCTATCATGGGAGTTCCTGCCTTATTAAGAAGTCCTGCAAGCATTACAAGCGCTAATTTCGATCCGTTTTCATGGTCCGAATACATGCTCTCCCCGAAGAAATTCTTTCCAATAACTACGCCGTACAGACCTCCGGCTATCACTCCGTCCACTTTTGACTCGACCGCCATGGCATAACCTTCACGGTTCAATGTAGCATAAGCCTCTTCCATCTCGTCCGTTATCCAGGTCCCCACATTGCTTTCGCGCTTTACCCTGCATCTGTGCATGGTATCGGAAAAATCCCGCTCTATCACAACCTCCACATCATGCTTTCTCATATATTTTGACAAAGAATGGGATATATGGATTTTTTCCGGCCGTATGACGAACCTTTTCTTCGGACACCACCACATAATTGGCTGATCAGGCCCATACCAGGGAAATATTCCATGTGAATATGCCAGCAACAACCGGTCAATGCACAGGTCCCCGCCTACAGCCAATAGGCCGTCATCATCCGCCAGTGTCGGATCCGGAAAAGCTATTCGGTTCTCATCAAGCTTAAATACCATGTATTGATTTTATCCCCGTTCCCAGCCCTCGTCTTACAGTTGACAATAAGTAGTAAAAATACATAATAATCTGTACATATGTGTATGTACTGGGCGTACTATGTAAGAAGGGGAGTCGAACCCCACATGAGCCCCTTCATGTTGCCAGGAGGCGCGATTCATTCTCAATCGCAGAGATCATGTCCACCCTGCAAGACTACCAACAAAATCAAAACATAATCAGATCAGTTCAGTTGTCCAGTTAAGCCCCTGAATAGTTTCATCTGTCTCGCGTAATTCCTTGGAAAGCCTGTCGACTTCCTTCTGAAGTTCAGCAACAGGAATAGTACTCTTAATCTTGATCTCTGTCTTAGTGTATCTTGTGACCTTCTCACTGGCGCTGTCCAGAAAGATTCTCATGATCCTGATCTTCTCACTCAGACAGTCCCTCTTTGCAATAAGGTCTGTCAATGTGACATCACCGCTCTTTGTCACATTGTTTGTATGATTGATACGGGCGATAAGCTCCTCTAACCTTACAAAATCCTTATTAAGTTCAGCTAATAGTTCATTTGGATCTTCTGAAGGGGTCTCTCCTTCCTGAACCTTTGCGTTGAACTTAAGCCTGTTTCCAAGATCAGCTATTCTCTTCTGAAGGTCAGCCCTCTCCGATAAAGCTGTTGCTAATTTCATTTCCATTTCCTCCTCATTATTTATTACTACTGACCAAAATATCCGCACCCAGACCTCGCCGGTGCCTCTTCCCCTGATTCGTAATGAGCCCTGAACGACATATTTATCTCGCTTATTTCACGCTTACCGTCTATGTAGTCCTGGTACATTTCCGCAAGGCCACTTGCACAGCCGTCACAGGAACCATTGACATTGCCGATGGACTCAGCAACTATACGCTCACGTTCTTCCCTTGTGGTATCTTTTATTAATATGCTCATAAAGCCTCCGTACTACTATATTCGCCCAATTTCATATGCCTCAACCGGCAGGCCCAGCATCCGCATAATGTCTAATTCATCTATGGCATCCTGAAGTGCATTGTGCATCTCACAGTACCGCCTGTTTCCTGATATAAGCCGTGTCATTGGCTCCACACCGTAATCTCTTTTAAGCCTTCCAGTTTTACAGCAGACAGCATCATCCGGAATAAACGAATTATACTGCTTGTATGCTGCAAGCCTCATTATGTCATACCAAGCAAATGATGAAAACTCCCTGAGATGGCTTTTATCAAAAGATGCATTATAGGCATAAATATGTGTTACGCCCTCAGACTTGAACCATCCGTCAATCTTCCCCAGTGCGTCTTTCCTTGATGTAACCGTTGTATCTTTTTCCGGTATCAAAAAAAGCTCGTGCGAAAACAGGCCTCCCTCTCTATACTCCGGATCCAATACAAAATATCCGGTATCAAGCGGGGCGTAATCACTGCTATCCGCTATCACCACACCGATGGACATTACAACATTGCCCCAAGTGGTTTCTGTATCTATAACTGCTATCCTGCTCATTTCAGTTCCTCGTGAATGCAGTATCTTTGTGTAAAGAGGCTGCCGCTTTAAGTTTTGCGACAGCCCCTTATAAACTCTTTTATTCGTCTATTTTCTGTGCAAATTCTTCAACACTCTGTGACCGGGACGCTAATAAATGCAAAGAGCGAAGCCGTTCCGGATCAGTCACCTCGTTAAGCTTAATCTGCAGATCTTCCGGGACGGTACCTTTATCATTCAACAGATCCAGTATAGCATAGTGTAGTGTATCCTTAGTCGTTTCTTCTCTTTCTCGTTCAACCCGGGACTTTACTTCATGCTCCAGCCTAATGTTAACTTCACGCTCCAGCCTAATATTAACTTCGCGCTCTACCTCGGACTTAACCTCGCTCTTGACATATTGATCTATTAAGTAACCAAAATCCATATAGTCTCCTTTTAGCGTTGCGTTGTTTTTCACGCTTTCTACATATCCGTCAAGCTCCTTCGTAGCTTCATCCACAGCCATCACATTCCTGCTGTCCTGAAGATATTTTAACATGTTTTCTATATCCCTGCTACCGCCCTTAGTACCGTTCGCATTGAAATAGAGTACTGTCAGCCCATCATCATAAATTATATCCGGTTCTTCCTTACAGGTCTGTTTGAAAGTATATATCATGTAATCCCTATCAAACACATCAAAGTTCGTTATCATTATTACATACAGATCCGGCATATGATCAAAGTCTGAATCGCCCCTATTCATATGCCTGCTGTCCATTTTTGCCTGCCTGAATCTCATAAGTTTCGGAAAATTTGCACCATCCTGCAGATGCGGCTCTAAATCATAGACATTTGCAACCGTAGGCTCACCAATACCCTCCGATAAGTACTCATCCACCTCCACATCCAAGCGTATGCCACGCTTTTCAGATGTTGTCCCCGGAATAAACTTTTCAGCTTCAACCTTGATCTTCCCAACCTTTCTCTGAAGCAGCACGGATAATAACCGTCTGAAAAACGGCTCTGCTACCTCCGGATCAGATGCCACCGCATTGATCAGATAGTTGTCCAGGACATCCAGTTCTTCCCATTTCTTCATTGCCATGATAAATCCTCCATTCCGGCAGGAACGACCACGACAAAAATATAGAACGCCAACAGCCGTCTCCACCTAATCTTGTCACCTGTGAGTCTCGACTGAATAGTCATGAAAAAAGAAATCACAGAATTTATAATACAGAAGATAATATATATCTGAGAAAATGATATGTCAATACGACAATTCGAATAATAACCATATATCCGAATTTACTCTTGTTCGTATTTTTTCTTTCTATATATGTCTTTGTGTATCTACTTTCTAAAACGCCTAGCCTAATCTTCCATTCCCTGAATATGCACATACTCAAAGGTTCCACCTGCATGGTTAAGCTTTGCGGTCACACCGGCATAATGTACTTCCAGCGTATCTCCGTTGTGGAGATCCATAACATAAGCAATCTTTTCCTCTTCAAATGTCTCAGCATCAGCGTTTATCACGTAGTACTCGTATGACTTCAGCATTTCAAGCTGATCCGGATCGGTAATCTCTATCTCTTTTCCATCCATATTGGTAACCGTAACCTGTTCCGCACCCAATGACTTGTAGATGTTGTTCCTACTGTAGTCTTCGACAAGACTCTCTACGGTATCGAATAATTCTTCCGGCACAGCGAATACCTCTCCGGAAGAAATGTCAACACCATACTCGTCACCAATACAAAGTACCTGATCATCATTTATAGTCAGTTCATAATAATCCATAATATGGTCATAAATGATATGGCCATACTCTTCCGAATCCGAATCTGCCGTGATCTTGGACAACTCCGTCAGGATTTCCGACAGTTTTGCCAGATCTTCTCCGTTAACCTCCATTGTATTGCTTGGAATCACATCGCTTATCACATCACCGGAAGCTATATTGTATCCGATATAAAAGCGTACAGAGACGCTCTCCACATCCTCGGTCACGATATCTCCTATAACCGGATTATTTTCCTGTTCTGTTTCCGAAGCAATAGTCGGTTCTGCTGTAATTGACGGTTTCCGGTTATTTTCCCATAAACTCTTTCCGGATTCCTAATACATAAGGAATACGAATGAAAAACTATTTTTTATGGGATATCTTAAAAAAAGTTGACAACTGAAACCACAAATCCAAGATAGCCTGAGCCGAACAGGTTCAGGTGGTTCAGCCAGTGATAGAGATTATAGAGATTCTTTCGGTCCTTGTAGCCGTACGGCCGATTAGCGCCACCAAAATAACCGTCATAAAATTCTTCAGGCAGATAATCGAAGAGTTCCGTCATAGCAATATCAGCCTCCGGATGCCCCACATATACAGCAGGATCGATCAGCCACACTCTTCCATCAGGTCCCGGCATCTGATTGCCTGACCAAAGATCTCCATGCAGCAGTGCAGGCTTGTCAGGTTCTATCAGAATAAAATCCAGTCGTTCCAGCAGGTGGTCAATTTTTCTGAGCATCAATGGATCAAAGTACCTCTCAGCCCTTTTGATCTGCGGAAGCAGCCTGTGCTCACGGAAGAATTCAATCCAGCTTTCCTCCGGTGTATTGTACTGATAGCCGGCACCGATATAATTATCCTGCAGGAATCCAAACTTTCCGTCCTTCACAAATTCAGAACAGTCAGCCTTATGCATGATTGACAGCCTTCTTCCAAAATCCGAATAGTATCCCTGTATCCGTTTTCCCGGCAGGATCTGTTCCATAAGCAGGAATGAATTTACTCCATCCGTGCCGTAGGCCAACACCTCGGGAACACTAAATGCTCCTGTTTTCCTTAACGCATCAAGTCCCGTAATTTCTTTTTCGAAAAAGTCCAGATTATCCGCACTGTTCTCTTTCAGAAAAGCGTTCCGTCCGTCAGAAAGTGTAACAGCATATGCACGGTTGATATCTCCCCCGGCACATGCTGTCTTCCCAATTATTCTTATATCATCTCCGAATACTGCCGATACAGCATCATCAAGAGAATCGTATTTATTCATCAGTCATCCTCTTCAATATGCTCAAGGCCGGCTGCAATTATTGAATGCACATGCTCATCCGCCAGCGAATAGAATATCTGCTTTCCTTCGCGTCTTCCCTTGATAAGTCTGTTTGCCTTAAGTATGCGAAGCTGATGGGATACTGCCGACTGTGTCATATTCAGCGCCTCTGCGATATCACATACACATACCTCTGTATCGAAAAGGACAAACAGTATTCTTATCCTTGTGGAATCACCGAATATCTTAAATAGTTCTGCCAGATCATACAGCTCTGTTTCCGGCGGTACTGATGTTTTCTTTTTTGCTGGCATAGTATCCTCCTCACATCTAATGCTATGGAATACACTTTATATTTTACACCGTCTGTTACATTTATAATACTTTAACTCTTAAAAAATCATTTTTATCCGGGTGTTTAGTACTCTGCGCGTAAATCATATCCTACAGTTTTTTCACCCATAAAGCACGGATGGCATTAAGTACTGCTATTATCATAACACCGACATCCGCAAAAATAGCCAGCCACATGTTTGCCATTCCGAAGGCACCTGCCAGCAGGCATAAAAGCTTTATGCCGATTGCAAAGTAGATATTTTCGTATACGATACGCATGCACTTTCTTGATATGCGAATTGCCTTTGCAATCTTAAGCGGATCGTCATCCATAAGAACTATATCCGCAGCCTCAATTGCTGCATCAGATCCCATTGCACCCATGGCAATTCCTACATCAGCCTCAGTCAGCACCGGAGCGTCATTTATACCGTCTCCCACAAAGGCAAGCACTTCATTCTTACCCTTCTCAGAAAGAAGCTTCTCAACTTCGTGCACTTTATCCGCAGGAAGCAGTTCACACCTTACTTCCTTTATGCCAAGCTCGGATGCAACATGTTCACCAACCTTCTTTCCGTCACCCGTGAGCATAACCGTTCTTTCCACACCGGAACTATGCAATTCTGTTACAGCCTTAACAGCCGTTGGCTTAACCACATCCGCTATAACAAGGTGTCCTGCATAGGAACCGTCCAACGCTACATGAACGATAGTTCCCGGCTTATGACAATCTTTATACGGAATGCCCTCACGGTCCATAAGCTTTCCGTTTCCGATGGCAATGTGTACGCCTTCCACATCTGCAACCACACCGTTGCCGCCTATCTCTTCAATATTACGCACAAGGCTTCTGTCAATATTTCTTACAGCTGATTCCTTATCACTCTCCTCACTTCCCCAGCCTGAAACATAAGCACTGATTATGCTCTTTGCTATAGGATGTGAAGATGCACATTCCGCATGTGCTGCGTAAAACAGCAGCTTTTCATCCGATATGCTTGAATGGTGTATGGAATCAACTTCAAACACACCCTTTGTCATTGTTCCGGTTTTATCGAATGCCACGATCTTAGTCTTAGAAAGTGCTTCAAGATAGTTCGAACCTTTTATAAGTATTCCCTCATGGCTTGCTCCGCCTATACCTGCAAAGAAACTTAAGGGAATGCTGATAACCAATGCACAGGGACAGCTTATTACAAGGAACGTGAGCGCCCTGTATATCCACACACTCCACAGTGGATCAATCTGCATTACTAACCTTGCCCCCGGCGGAATAAGGGCAAGAGCAAGAGCCGATATACATACTGCCGGTGTATAAACCTTTGCGAATCTTGATATAAATGCCTCTGATTTTGATTTCCTGGATGTGGAATCCTCCACAAGCTCAAGTATTCTCGAAACAGTTGACTCTTCAAAACACTTGGTGGTACGAACCTTTAATACACCACTCATATTGATGCATCCGCTTATGACTTCATCACCTGTCTCCACTGACCTTGGTATGCTCTCACCGGTAAGTGCTGATGTATTAAGGGTGCTGCGTCCATCCTTGATGACACCGTCCAGTGGGACACGTTCTCCGGGCTGAACCACTATAAGACTGCCCTCTTCCACTTCATCCGGATCAACTGTTTCCAGCTCGCCGTCACGCTCAATGTGAGCCACATCAGGTCTTATATCCATAAGATTACTGATATTCCGTCTGCTTTTTCCTACTGCATATCCCTGGAACAGCTCTCCTACCTGGTAAAAAAGCATTACTGCTACCGCCTCAGTATAGTCGCTGCTCTTATCAACCAATGCAATGGCAAATGCCCCCAGGGTCGCTATAGCCATAAGGAAATTTTCATCGAACACTTGACGGTTAAGTATTCCCTTGCCGGCTTTTTTCAGGATATCGAAACCGATAACTATATAGGGAATGAGATAAAGAATAAACCAGAAAGGCTCACGCACTATGCTTTCCTTTATCACTGTACCGTCTTCAGCCAGATTCTCTGTGCCGAGAAAACGGTACAGGAAATGCAGGACTACCAGAAGTACTGCTGTAATGATTATGCGTATGAGCATTATTTTCTGTTTTTTATTCATATCCCTTTACTCCGTTCTTACTTTACAAATAAATCTCGCAGTCGTCCTCTACCTTCTTGCAGTTCTTAAGAACATCCTGCATAACAGCCTTAACGTCTGCACCGTCCTCAAATTCCACGCTCATCTTGAGTGCCATGAAATTCACAGTAGCATCCTTTACGCCTGCGGTCTTCTTGGCTGCATCCTCCATCTTGTTTGCACAGTTAGCACAGTCCACTTCAATCTTGTATGTCTTCTTCATCTCTTTTCCTTCCCGGACACTCCCACAATGCCCTACCTGTAATTTATTTGTTCTCTGAACACATGAACAGTTATTCATATGTTTAAGTGTAGTATACCACCGGATTAATATATGTCAAGCCATTTCATATTAGATTTAAAAATTTATGACAGAAGGAAGTTGCACTAAAAATCCGAAAGAAAGCTTGGTCAAATGAATATCACTGCATATATGAATCTTATAAATATATAAATTGCCCACGGTCTCCCACGGGCAATTCATTAAACCATATTCATTTAAAAATATTCACTTCTTAAGCCCAGGGATCATCAGCTGCCGGAGTACGGATATCGCTCAGGCACTGAATATCATTCAGGAACCACTGGCCTGTAGAGGGCTTAAGCCTCATCTTGATCTGTCTCAGCGAATCAGCACCTGCACTCTGTACAAAGAGTGTAGCCCAGTTAGGATCGGGATATGAATAAGGATTGCTGCTTACTGTTATTGTATAAGGAGCAGTAGGCGTGTAGTTGTTAGCTACAGTAGCGCCTGCAAAGAAAGATCTTGCTTTATAAGCCTTGCCTTCCATCCTGTCCTTTATGAAACTCCTACCCATAGCTGTCATGGGATCCGGTCCCCTGAGTGCATCTATCATGGCGAAACATGTTTCCGGATTGTTCTCATACTGAAGAAGAGCTACAAGCGTAAGTGCTGCTGTCTTAAAGGGGCTGTCCAGAGTTGCTTCCGGAAGAGCCATAAGGCTTGCAACATCTGTAGGCAGATTCGGAAATGTGAACTGTTCCGACCTGTTGCCTGCGTTTGCAAGACCGTTCTGTACCGCACTTGATGCATTGTTGACAAATTCGCTTCCTGTCTTTCTTACCTCATTTTTGATCATGTTTCCTGCCTGGCTGGCAAATGAATCAAATAATCCCATTACTTTTCCCTCCTGTTTTTGCATTTATATTTAATAACTTCGCACCATGCACAAGTTATTTAATGTTACTTAGTTTCCTTCCATAGGACTAAAGAGTGCGTAATACCCCCAGGGCATATTTTCCTCCCATGATGTCCTGGTTACCTCCAGGTAGCCATCCTCGTTAAATCCGCTTATATTTACTAACTGTCTGCCCTGTGAATTCTTGTAGTCTATCTCGTATCCTCCATCCTCGCTTATTGTCACCTCAAGTCCGGATACCTCTTCCACTACATTGCCATCCAGCACTTCCATATAATCCGCAGTCATATCGTCATAAAAGCGGTAATACTCATACAGCTCCGTCTCATATGCATAAAGACCTGTGCCTTCTTCCTCAATATAGTAAAGCACCCATTCGCCCACTATAGCCGAATAATCGGAATCTCCGGTCCCAGCATCACTGCCTGCCGATTCTGATTCATACAGTATCTTCCAGTTTACTTCCTTTGTTCTGTACTTGGAAGTATCTGTCATTTCCTGCATCTCCATGCTTGAGATCACATGAACGCCGTTATCTTCCAGCGCCTTTATAAATTCTTCTTCTGACGCCTTTTTTGATTCGGTAGTATCCAGTTCCTCAACGCTTACATATACTTCACCATTATCGGTATAAACATATATGTAGAATTCATTTGCATCGCTTATTAAACTATCAAATTCCGTAAACAGCGCCTCCTGATCTTCCACATCAAGATAGTATGCCACATTCGCGGCCTGGAAACCGCTGTAGGAGTTGACCGACATTACCATCTCGTTCTCGCCCTCGGAAGATATGCTGTAGATAGCATATGATCCAAGTCCGCCCATAGCAGTGCCTCGCTCAAGATAGCCAGTGTCATAGAGCTTTCCATAGCTTCTGTTTCCGTCAGCTGTCTGTGAACCCAGGATCAGTTCGCCCCTGTCATAATAGATATAGCACATATAGGAAAAATAGCCGTGGTTGTCAGCATCAAAGTAGAGAACCAGTTCATTAGTTCCGTCATCCCCAAGATCCATTATCACGTACTTTACAGTGTTTCCAATGCCCTCAAGATTTTCATAAGCCTCGCGCAGTTCATCTACACTGTATTCACCATACAGAAGCCCGTCATAATTTCCGTCAGCATCATCTTCTTTATACGCTTTGGATGTTTTTACCTTTCTTCCGTTATTAAGGAATTCGTTATAAGCTTCCTCTGCTTTTTCCTCATCAAGATCAGTCTCTTCAGCTCCGTTACCGCCGTTAGTTGCCGCCGTAGGAGTAGGTGTAGGATTACCGTCATGGGTATTGATTATCTCATTTCCGTTCACATTCACGTTGGCATTCGCGTCAAAGTTAATACCGCCATTGTGATATCCACAGCCTGATACAACTGCCGCCACGGCTGCCGCACAGATAATTGCCGAAACCACTTTCTTTTTCATCAGAAACTCTCCCTCTTTCCTATACGCTTTTCCCAAATAATAATTATACCAAAATTGCGAATCTACCGCTATCCGGGGGATGTCAAATACCAACAGGTATATCCTACCGGCGCACTCAGTCCCGAAAATACGGAACAGACTTATCTTTACGCTAAGCCTTCCTCACCCTGTCTTGCCAGCCCCACGCATACTCATTATCATTCTGTGAGTCTTTCTCACTGTCACCGGTGATTCCAGTAACAGGATCAGATAGTTTCGCTGCTTCTGTGTAAGATAACTGTTCTTCTTTATGTTACGCTTTTCGCTTCTCAGATATCTTACGATCCGCTTATAAAAACTGTTGTCAGCCGTCATCTTCTCTATAGGAATATGCAGCATGAAATCCAGGGACTGTACATATGTAAAACGTTCAGCCTGCTTTATATGCTCCGGATATCTCTCCCTTGCAACCCGCAGTGCCGTAAAAGCATTCTTCATCATGCTCTCATAAAGAGACTGATCGTAACGTCCCCTGGTCACGCTGCTGCCGCTCAGTTCTATATTATATCCGGGAGTATCCAGGGTAAGTATCCCCTCGCCCATTTCCGGAAGCATCCTTAACAGAAGCTCAAAGTCCTCGTTCTTTTCACCCTCTGCAAATTTATACCGTCTTACAAAATCGCCCCTGAACACCTTTGTGCACATGGATGAATCACCCGTATGCATTATCAGCTGCTCGTAGAAATCCTCTGTCTTTATCACATATTCAGACTCTTTGTCGGTTCCGGTATAAAGTACCAGCGTCCCGTCTTCACTGAACTGCCTGTTCATAAGCTGTGCAGCCGGAAGCATTTCCCTTCCCTCTTCACTCAGGGCTTTTATAAGCTTTTCATACATATCACTGTCAGCCCAGTCGTCGGCATCCAGAAAGCCTACAAACTCTCCGTCGGTAGCACTGACGCCTGTATTCCTTGCAGCAGACGCTCCGGCGTTTTTCTGGTGTATGACCTCGACCGTATCATGTTCAGCCGCCAGTTTGTCACAGAGTTCCGGGCTTCCGTCGGTCGAACCGTCATCAACAAGTATAATGCGTGAAGGAACATATGACTGTGCCAGCGCACTGTCAACGCATCTTCTTAAATATTTTTCTTTGTTGTATACCGGGATTATGACATCCAGTTTTCCGGTATCCTTCGCATTTTCAGCTGTCATTTTTTAGCGTTCCTTCTTACCCACTTTGCATACATGGAATCAAAGAAATAAGGTCTCTTTCCATCCGCAAGCCCGTAGATCCTGAGAGCTTTCTGAAGTTCCGGAAAAGCCTTATGCTTCATATAATAGTCATACATTATGAGCATCCCCTTGTCCTTTTCACCGGGAAGATGCCATACGCATACGGGATTGTAAACCGTATTCGTGCTTACCAGATAGAACTTTTCTTCCGTCCAGTACCTGGTCACATATGCACCAGCTTCTATAATAAGCGCCTGTTTCTTTAAGTGTGCTGCAGCTATCGCCGTCAGGGTTTCGTCTCCTATATTGTCCTGCACGTCATAATCTGACGCACAGATCCGCTTATATGCCTCCCTGCACTCGTCAATATATTTACTGATATTTTCTTTCCTGCCACAAATAAACTCGCCTCCGTAATGGACAATGTTTTCATCTTCTTCGGGATAGAGCTTCCTGTAATCTTCTATTATTTTTACCCGTTCCGGATGCTCTATGGAATGGCACACGCTATAAAGGAGTATTCCCCTGTCAGCCTCTTTCCAAAGTTCCTTAAAATCCTTCACGGTATAGGTGTCGCTGTCTACTAGCAGTATCCTCTCGTACTCATCATTTTTAAGAAGGTATTCCAGTGCGCACAGCTTAAAGAAAGCAAGCGACCATATGAATTTTTTTGGCATGCGGAAACTGTCGAACTCGATCCTTTCTATCGAAACGCCGCCCTCCTCCAGTTCCTTCCTGTATTCCTCAGGGATATCAGCGTTTGTTACCAGGACAGTTTTATCATCAGGATTCATTTTGCGTGCTGAAATAAGGGATACTATGATGTTCCTCATATATACCCTTATCTTCTGCTCGTCTGACCGCCCGGTAAGCTGCGGTGAGTTGCCATAGTCTTCTTCAAATGCGAAAGCCGCTGCAATTACGTTCATCTTCCACTCCTGACGTGATCATATCCTTCTGATGTCTTTATGACAGGCGCTATAGAAAGCGGTCCTGTCTTTTCTATTCCTTCTATCTGTGAAAGCATCCTTCCGTCACTCACCCCATCGCTGCAGTTTTTCTCACAGAGTTCCACGAATCTTTTAGCCGCCACTTCTGCATTCCACTCTGACTCGATGGTCGCATAGGCTGACATACCCAGGTTTTGGCGAAGCCTTTTATTATTGCAGAGCTTTGCTGCATATAAGGAAAGTTCCTGAAGGTTGCCGCTCTTATACACCAGACCGTTGATGCCATGTTCTATAAGATATGGAACAGATCCTGCTTCATGTGATGCTATAACTGCGCAGCCGGCATTCATTGCCTCGTTTACGACAGCTCCCCAGCCTTCCTGCATATCGCTGGTCATCAGATATATATCAGCCCTGTCCATCCTGGCTCTTATATCTGCAGACTTTTCAAAGCCCTTTAATGTCACACAGTCCTGTAGATGCTTTTCTTCTACTGCAAGCTCAATATTTTCTCTGCACTCGCCATCCCCTACTATGGTCATATGGAAGGCAATTCCTTTTTCCCTTAAATGCTCTGCAACAAATATCGCAGCCCCGGGATGTTTCCAGTCTAACTGCCGTCCGCTCCAGAGTATCTCAGGCACATCGTTATTCTTAAGCTCCATTAATTCCCCGGGATCTTTTTTTATAAATTCCGGAAAATAGCCGTACCTAAGCATCTTCCCCTTATATGCTCCTATAAGGTCAAAGTCTGATGCGACATATGCCCCGGCACACAAAAGATATACAGGCAGATCTTTTACTGCTCCGTGCTCCTTTTTATTTTTAAAAAAAGAGCCTGACAGATAGGCCTGCATACGGCCTTTTTTATACAGCCTCTCATAATATCTGAAAGTAAGCTTTCCTGCCTCCAGCCTCTTGCTTATATACATGGAATGTGTGCCTCCGCATATAAGAGCATCACAATCCATAACATATCCTTCGCTTACATCATAGTCATCATCATAGAACGACGCATACGGAAGATCCTTTATATCCGAGGACCACCCCATATCCTTTCTTTCATTTTCCATGACGGTTGTAGCTATAAAATGAAAATCATCCTTCATAAGAGCGTACATAGCCTCACAAAAGGGACGCTGGTGGGGCGTCATATAATTTGTGATAAAAGTGATCTTCATACGCTCAGCCGTTTTCCTTTGCTATCTCTTCGTATATCCAGGTAAGCATCTTGTAGTTTGCCATACGGTCATGGGTAAGAGCAGCCCTTGCTGCGGCATTCTCTCCCAGGAGCTCCGCAAACATCCCGTCATCAAAAATATCCAAAACCCGTTCCGCAAGCATTGCACTGTCACCGGGTTCCGTAAGCAGTACTTCTTTGCCGTCTTCCACGAGCGAAGGAATTCCTCCGGTCTTAGATGCCACCACCGGCACGCCAAGCAGCATTGCCTCTCCCAAAGAATTAGGTGAATTCTCTATAAATGAAGGCAGTACAAATACATTGCAGGAAAGATACTTTTTCTTTATCTGTGGTGCGCTCAAAGGCCCCAGGAATTTTACCCGCTCCTTAAGTCCGTTCTTTTCTATAAGTTCCTTAAGATATTTTCCGTATGCCGGAAGCTTTATCCTGTCTTTTAGGCTTTTCCCCCTGATCACATCATCACCGGCCACCTCAAGTATGGTATCCGGATAATGCTCCAGTATGGCCGGCATTGCCTCCAGCATCACATGCAGACCTTTTAACGGTATGTTGCCCTGGGTCATAAATATACTGTGAGGGATACACTTTTTCTCTGACCAGCGTCCATCGTAAAAGCAATTCCTCATGGTCTCGTTGAGACTGAAATATCTGCATGAAGGATTGATCTCGGCCACTGCATTCTTATCAAACTCTGTCCTTCCGCAGACGTAGCGGACATTTTTTAAGGCCTCTTCCTCATTGGCGGCACGGAGCAGATACTTTTCTTTCTGGCTTACGATGCTGTCTTTTTTTATACGGTCCCTGAATGTCACGCTCTTTATCACGCGCTCCGGAAGCATGCCGTAATACTGTTTTGCACAGTCTGACATAACTCCCTGAATATGTATCATCACCCTGTCACGCCACTCGGTCACCCTTAGCATTGCCCTTGTGTGAGGAAACTCCGTACCGTAGCAGTGTATGACATCCGGGTGATACTCTTCGCATATGAGTCCCAACGAAGCTTCGAGTGCCTTGTCATACTTTTCGGGATGCTCGGTGTCCTCATAGAATCCGTAATAGCGCGCACCTTCGGCTTCGCCCCTGAGTATGTCACCTTTTACCAGTTCTTCCTGGGAAACAGGGAATGCAAAGGCAACCTCAGGGCTTTCCTGATTTTTTATTTCCTCGTAAGCCCCGAGTATCCAGCCTTCCTTATAATGTTTTTTCTGCTTCATGGTACCGGCAATAAATGCAGGCACCATATTGCAGAGCCAAAGGATCTTCATCGCTTACCCCCTTGACCATACAGTCCGCCCTTAAGTCTGTGATAAACTGCAGAAAACTTTCTGCTGTTTGCCAGTTTCTTTCTTAATGGCTGTAGTGTTACTATCATTATCAGCTCGTAGATCAGGCATTTTTTTCCAAGGTATTTTCTTGTTATTATCTTGTGTTCCCTGTCGGAAACCTTACTGTTCTCATCACTTTCCGAAAAACCGTCACCCATGTAGTCTGCAATTGTAAAAGGCATATGCACGGCAACTGCATTGTATCTGTACATGCATCTTAAGAAATGCTCGTAATCAGCCCTAACAATAAACCTTGTGTCATATCCTTTTTTTTCAAAGAGCTTTTTTGAATAAAAGCATACCTGGTGATTGGGAACATTTCTGTAACACACAAAACTGCTTATATAGTCCGGTGCCACATCAGTACTGTCCAACTTCCTGCGGTAAAGGTCACCGTAGAAAATATCAGCGTTGGTACCGTTCATAAAGTGTGCTACTTTTTCAAGTACTTTTTCATCAGCCAGATAATCCCCACAATTAAGGAAATAGTAATAGTCACCCGTAGCATATTTACAAGCCTGATTCATGGCATTATAAATTGAACGGTCTTTCTTTACTACCAGTCTGACTTTAGGCTCATCCTTTACTGCGTCTGTCGAACCGTCTCCGGATCCGCCATCCTTAACTATTATCTCATAGTCCCCGTAAGTCTGCGCCAACACACTGTCTACGGTTTTTTTAAGTTCCTCGCCTGCATTCAGGCAGACAATTATAATCGAAAATTTCATAACCCCTGACTCTCTTAGGAACTGTTACCTATTCCCTGATCAAAATATACTGTTCCGGTTCAGGATAACCTATCATATCTGAGCTATCATAGGTCAGCCATGTTGAATAAGGAAGTATCTTCACATTTTCAGCCGTTGCCTTGTACATAAACATTCCAAAATATGCAGCCGCACAGAGTGTCACTCCTGCGACAAGCACTTTTTTAACATTAAGCTTCAATCCCTCTGACATCTTTATCAGTTCGGGTATCAGTAACACCTGCGAAATTATCAGGTAATACCCAAGCCTCGACAGGAAAGGTACAAAGCTGAAGCATAAATAAAGCACCAGTGCCGCCACATTCATCTGAAAATAAAACCTGACGGCATCATTCTTTTCATGTTCCTTCTTACAAAGGATCATGATCACTATCGCAAATGCAATTACCGCGGCTACCCTGAGGATATTTATGATACTCATTCCGCCGCTTGCAAGATACTCCGGCTCATTTTTATAAGACGGATAAAGCCTTACAAAAAGTTCCATATACTGTGACTTGAATACCAGCCCGCTTATGCCTGCTATCACGATCATCACATAGTGGTATATCTGCCACCTCATCCTGCACACAGGGTAAATAAGCAGTACCGCAATAGCAGTCTTGTGGAAAAGCGCAGCCACAAGTACCGCCAGCAAAAACTTTACATACTGCCTGTCACGTACAAACCTCATGGCATAGAATACGATTGCCAGAGCCATGTAATACCTGACGGTATTATAAGTCTGGAAATACAGCCCGTATGCCATGAAGAGCATAAATGACATTCCGAAATCACGGCTTTGCTCATACAGTGCTTTCAAAAAGAAAAGTATTGTCACAAATGCAAAGAGCGCAAAAAGTACTAGGAAATACTCCTCATCAAAAAACTTATACACATACTTTGCCACGGCATTAAAGCCCGGCTCTGTCACCACAAATATATCTCTATATGAATCATGGAAATGATATATGTAGGTCCGGTAATCATTTCCCGTATATATCCTTAAAGCTGACGCCAGAAAAAGTATCCAGAATATAATGGCCAGCCTTATCCTGTTAGCCAGTTCATGACCTTCCCTGTCACGTACACTGAATGCAACGAAACATGAAACGAGCGCTATGATAATATACAATACATAGCCTGCCATGCCTCATCTTCCTCCGCCATTTTTATCAATCTTTTTCCCCTTACGGATGCCGGCACATAATAACGAAAATGCCTTAACCATATGCACTTCCCTGCACATAATCCTACTCTTGGTAACCACAAACCTGAGTCCCCATATAACAGCCGCGCCTCTGTACAGGAAATGGTAAAGCACCCCCCTGTCAAAAAAGAACTTTTCGTTGTATCCCTTAAACCAGGTTGAATCCCTGAATTCTTCTTTTCCAATCTTTACCGGTACAGCCACTATCTTAAGCCCGCTTCTTACACAGTCCATAAAGAAAAGTGAGTCCTCGCCGTTGCTGTATGGAGCGCCGCCTCCGAACAAAAGCGAAAACTTAACTCCCGTTTTTTTCAGGCTCGAAAGTCTCGCCGCAGCACTGTAGGCAGGATATCTTCCGCTGTTGAATCGTCCCACCTTCGTCCTCTTGTCTATCCAGTATGTCCGTCTCCGCTCATCCACTTCGATATTGAAAAGTATGATGTCGGCATCGGCATTCTCCTCAAATGCTTTCAGGACCTTTTTTTCATAGCCTTTGTCATATACGATATCTTCATCAGAAAAAAGAACTATTTCAGCATCAGCTTTAGACATAGCCTTATTTCTTGATGTGCCCACACCCCTATCGGTATTCTCAAAAATCCTGACCGTATTGTCATTATCAAGTCTGACCACACGCTTATCCCTATGATCGGTCTGATTTATGATCACTGCGTCAGAGCCAAGATTCATTCTGCCAATAAGCTGCTCCGGATCGTTATTCAGGGCAGATACCAATACCTCAAACTTTTTCATATCACAAATAGGTCTTTGTATAGAGTGTATAAAAACTCTGTTCTACATCTGCAATAACAACAGCCCTGCACTCTGTATCTTTTATCTTTATGCCGTTTAAGGCATTCTCTAAATCCGATCTGCCACATCCCCAAGGAAGTACCAGCAGAACTGTTTTTCCGCCGTCCTGTATCTTACCGCCTTCTATATTAAGTTTCTGCTTTAGCTTTTCCTGAACTTCCTTGTCATCAGCATATATGCCTGCAAAAGAAAGCTTTATTCCACCGGTCTGTAATCCCAGCTCCTTAAGGTTCTCCGCCAGTTCTTCACCTGCCTTCACGCAGATCTTGTTCTTTGCTTCGCCATTAAACAGGACCCCGGCCACCGGCACCTCCGTATAAGCCATTACATCCGAAACAACTCTTATGGAATCGTCCAGTGAGTACTTGAGCATCATAATGAGCACGCCGAAGATCATCCCTATTACAGCTCCTGCCGCCACAAACCGTCCATAATAACCTCTTACCTTAAGCTCTGTCACAGCCTCTCTGTTCCATGCTTCTATCGAGCTAAATCCTTCCGTACTGCTGCCAAAGTCAGCCAGCGCCTCTCCTATGGCATCCTGGCACCGTTCCGCTTCCTCAGCATCACGCATGTCCGCATATACCTTTATCATTTTTATATCCGACATCGTGGGAATGCTTGTTGCTGCTGCTACTTCTTCCTTGGATATGCCCAGCTTCTGTGCCGCTGTGCCTGCGATACGGTCGGTATCCAGTACGTCATTCCAGGTATAGTCATTATAGTAATGCACTATGGTTCCATCGTCTTCAGCATCAAAGGTAATGTAATAGAGGGCCTCGCTTCGATATATTTTCTCGCCATGAAGAACCTTCACCCTCACAATATCTGCAACCCAAAACAGCACTGCCCCTGCCACAGCAGAAACAACCAGCGTAACAAGGAGTTTCTGCCAGCACAGGAGCAAAAATCTTTTCATATCAAAATTTCCGTTCGCCGCTGTCTTCATTTTCCCTCTTTTAAATCTGATGCCCCGCTGCTTTTATGCTCAGCAGTTATTTGTCCGCTTTCCACGCCTTCCGTACTGTCAGGCGACAGAAGAACCTTCAGTGTCAGCAGCATCAGTTTAAGATCAAGCCATACAGAATAGTTCTCTATATATGCAAGATCCAGCTTTAGCTTGTCGTAAGGCGTAGTGTTATATTTGCCATATACCTGGGCATAGCCTGCAAGGCCTGCCTTTACCTTCATCCTGAATACAAATTCAGGCATTTCCTTCGTATACTGTTCTATTATTTCAGGACGTTCAGGACGGGGGCCTATGAAAGACATGTCCCCCCTAAGAATATTGAAGAGCTGAGGCAGCTCATCAAAACGTATCGTACGTATCACCTTGCCCACCGGAGTGATGCGGTCATCCCCCTTGGACGCAAGGCGCGCCACGCCGTCTTTCTCGGCATCTACACGCATGCTGCGGAACTTATATATTTCAAACTTCCTTGCACCGATGGTGCATCTGGTCTGATGGTAAAGTATCGGCCCGCCGTCATAGCACTTTATGATTATTGCCGTGATAAGCATAAACGGAGACGTAAGTATTATCAGTATGAACGAGCATACTACATCAATTATCCTCTTTGCCAGGCGCTGTTCAACAGTAAGGGCATATTCCCTTATGAAATAGATTGGGGTATCAAAGATATGAAGCTCATCAGTGCCCTTAACCAGCACGTCAGAAATTTTGGGCATCACATATACACGGATAGACCTTCCGTAGCAGTACTTAAGCAGCTGGTTGCGCTTTCCGGTAGGTATGTCCCATATGATCATGCCGTCATAGCGCTTCTCTATCTCCTCAGTAATTGCCTCAAGACCTTCGGATATAGTCATCTTCTTGCATATCCTGTACTTATCCGGACGGCTTCCGAACTTCCTCTCTATGTCATCCGTGGGCCTGTCTCCGGATACAAGCAGAAGGTTCCTCGGCGGGAACAGGCCTGAACATATCAGATTAGATATGGCAGTCCATACTGCAATCCACAGAACCTGCGCACCTATCAGCGCAAACATCGGCACCACGAAAGTAATAAGCTTCGTATACATAAGAGAGAGCACGGCATACATGATAACGTCCGCCCCCAGGGTAGAAAAAACCTGCGAAAAGAACACATCCCAGGATTTAAGATAGCCGATCCTCATACCGCCGTACATCTCGGATATAAGCAGAAGTATGATGGCATATATGGCAATAAGGAGCAGGTCACCCTTGATCCAGAACCTTATCTGGCGGGCTTCCATCATGGGCTTATAGTAGTTGAACCAGACAAAAACAAAGCCGGCTGTCTGCACAGCAAGCCCCACTAACGACAAAAACAGTCTTATTATCCTTCTGGATGTCTCTAGCTTTTTCATCAAAGTTGCTTTTTCCGAATAATTTTCCTATGTTATGTTAACTCGTATTATAACAAATCTATAGCCGTCTTACAACCGCACGGAAAGCCCAGCCGACAAATAGCACACAGCTGTACGGCAGTGACAAATGCTCGCTTTTTCTATATAAGTTCCATATCCTGCGCAGCGCCTCTATCTTGTCCGAGGAAAGGCTGTTGCCGCTTATGCGGTATATGACATACACCTTATTGAGGCCGTATGCTATAACACCGCTCTTTAATATCTTCCACCAGGAAGCCGTGTCCTCGCTCTTTATATGAGGCATATAGATAAGCTCCTTATCTATATGGCCCAGGTCAAACATTACTGTGGATGTAAATATTACAGTCCTCGACAGGGCCCTTTTGTAATCCAGTTTTTCCGGCACGCGCACAACCTTTCCCGTACCTTTGCAGTCAGCATCCCCGAATTCATACGCTGTAAAGGTAAACACAGCCCCTTTTTCCTTCATAAAAGCCAGCTGTTCTTCAAGCTTATGCCTGCTCCATATATCGTCAGCATCCAGATAGGCCAGATAGCGGCCTGTTGCCGCGGCAATTCCTGCATTCCGTGCATAGGAGGCTCCGTGTTCACCCTCATTTTTTATCAGCCTGATACGGCTATCGGATTTCTCAAGTTTTTCAAGCACCTCCAGAGTCCCGTCCGTCGACGCGTCCTCAACCAGTATCAGCTCCCAGTTTTCATAGGACTGGCGCCTAACGGATGCCACGGTCTGCTGAACGTACTTTTCCGCATTATGTACCGGCATAACTATGCTTATCAGACTGTCATCCATTGCATTTTTCCTCTCTCGCATAACAGATATAGGACTCGTTCTCCGAGTATACAGCATATCCGCTTAAGTCAAGCTCTTCCGGTTCTTCTTCGCCGGCTTCTTCCGTTTCCTGCCGGGATTCTTCTTCATCTTCTTTTTCAAGGACTATCAGCGTTACACCGCATGAATCCGCTATGGCAGTAATGCTCTCAACATCGTACGAGCCTTCATGCATTGCCCTGTACGCCGCCTTCTGTTCCTCACTATAGATAACGCCGTGCACCATACTTTTATTGCCCTCAAATATGTCGCGTCCGTAAAGCACACAGACGCTTGTGTCATGCCTTCTCACCGTTTCCATGACATCATCCGAAGAAAGAAGCAGCATGGAATCCTCGCCTTTATCCTCAATGTAGCGTTCCACCATTTCCATTGCAATATAAGCCTTGCCTTCAGTATATACGCCTTCAGCACTTGCAGGGATAAAGCTTCTCTCTGTATATGCCGTGGCCCCTGCCAGAAACATTATTACAAGGAATGCCGCGCCCAGTTTCATGATATTCCTGCTTTCTTTTATTGAATCAGATATCAGATAGACGGTTCCCATAAATACCAGTGTGACAGGCAGAAACCATAGATGTGCCCCCAGCACGGTCAGCCCCGGGAGATACAGGCTACAGAAATCGCTGTAAAAAGGCGTTATTACCATTATCAGCATAACTGTTGCATATACAAACAAAAACCTGATCCGCCTTGAAACCCTGTCCTTGGAATACCATAATGCAAGCAGGCCGGCGAGAAAGAGTCCACTGAGCCCTGCGCTTGTGCCGGCACTCTCCAGGGTGTCCCTCATAGTACGGAAGATATCGAATATGCTTTCAAAAGTCATCTTCCAGCCCCCGTTCTCGGCTTCCAGTTCCAGCCATGCTTACGCGCCAGGTCTCCCCAAATTATTATCACCGCACTGACCACAGTAACAGCAACAAGCGGAACGAACCCTCTTATCAGGCCTGTCACTCCCAGAGATGCGAGATATGTCAGTATAAGATACGCAATGCACACATGATCCCTGTCCCTTAATATCCTGCAGCAGAGATACGCCGTATAAGGCACAAACACGCTGAAGATGATTACTTCAGGCCTAAAGCCGCAATGCATCTGATAGTAGTATATCCCGCTGGTGGAAATAGACCCGCATATGTTCAGCGTTCCTATTACAACATAAAGAATGCTCTTTTTTCTTTTCCCGTCCTCTGTCTTGTCGCAGAGGAGATCAACCCACATGCCGTAAGCCATATAGGAAAACAGAAGGACTATTACCGGAACTGAACGGTACATCAGCGCCTCTGTCTTAAAATCCGTCAGGTACGCAAGCATAGCGTAAAAAGAATCCAGCTCCGGAACACGTCCAAGAAAATTTATACTGTACCCCTCAGATATTCCCGTTCCCGGATCCGTAACATGGAGCCGTCCGTCAGAAATGATCGTCAGTACCGAAACCTTGACATTATCCTCGGAAATGTCAGGAGCTATAAAAAAAATCAGTGCAAACTGCAGTAGTAACACTGCAACAGCAAAAAGAAAAATATTAGGTATGCTTACATCCGAATACCATTTTTTAGGCTTTTTCTTCCGGTAAAGGATAATATTCGACGCAATAAGGATCACGCCCATAATTGCAACATATATCCTGACTATCAGGGTAAAGCCGATCCCGCAATATGATGTGATAAGGGCTAAAATATCCCATATTACAAAAAGGAGAAACATCCCGTTAAGGCATGTTTCCCCTTTGTTTTCTGGTACGTGGTTCTTTTTATTTACCTTGAATAAAACTTCCGGCAGCCTGCCCGAAAAATAAGCCACAATGATCATGAATACCGGAAGTATATAGACCATATATTACATTCCTCTCGCCTGTTCCACATTTTCCTTAAACCAGTCATAGGCAAGCTTAACGCCTTCTTCAAGGTCCACCTTGTGATGGAATCCAAGGCTGTGGAGCTTTGTAACATCAGTAAGCTTTCTGGGAGTTCCGTCCGGCATCTCACTGTTCCATACGATATCGCCTTCAAATCCCACGGTCTTCTTTACAAGCTCAGCAAGTTCCTTTATGGTAAGTTCCTTGCCGGTTCCTATATTCACATGCTGCTCGCCATCGTAGTTTTCAAGCAGAAAAACGCAGGCATCAGCCATATCGTCAACGTACAGGAACTCACGGAGGGGCGAACCTGTTCCCCAGAGCTCCACTGTTGCAGCACCGCTCTTCTTAGCCTCGTGGAACTTCCTTATCATTGCAGGGAGCACATGGGAACCCTGTAACTCGTAATTGTCATAAGGTCCGTAAAGATTTGTAGGCATGCAGCTTATGAAATTATCGCCGTACTGCTTTTTGAAAAACCTGCACATCTCAAGGCCGGATATCTTTGCGATAGCATATGCCTCATTCGTAGGCTCAAGGGGGCCTGTAAGAAGTGCATCCTCAGGAATAGGCTGCGGAGCCATCTTAGGGTAGATACAGGTGCTTCCCAGGAAAAGAAGCTTCTTAACCTTGTAGTCATGACAGCACTTAATAACATTGCACTGGATCTGCATATTTTCATATGCAAAATCAGCAGGTGCAGTGTTATTTGCATTTATTCCGCCCACCTTAGCTGCAGCAAGCACAACTATATCAGGCTTTTCAGCCTCAAAAAATGCACGAACATCAGCCTGTTCCTTAAGGTCAAGCTCCTTATGTGTCCTGCCTATGATATTCTCATAGCCGTTTCTTTTTAATGAACGGACGATTGCTGAGCCAACCAGTCCCCTGTGACCTGCTACATAGATTTTGTCTGTTTTTTCCATTTCCAATGTCCTTTCCAATGTCATTTCATAAATTATGATATTTTGTTTGTTGTATTTTTATCCGTATACTCTTATAATATTAAAGTTAGTTTTTTAGAAGAATAATATTACTCATCCACAAGTGTTCGTTTGGAGGCACTACTGATGGAGTTTTTTACAGAGCTTATACACAACCCTATAATACTCTCCGCAGCAGGCGGCTGGTTCGTTGCACAGATTTCAAAAACAATCCTGCACACGGTAATGACCAAAAACTTTGATGCTGAGCGTTTAGTCGGAACAGGCGGAATGCCCAGCTCCCACTCTGCTACCGTATGCGGTCTTGCTACTGCTGTATGCTATCAGTATGGTGCAGGCGGTGTGGAATTCGCTCTTGCTGCCGCTTTTGCAATGATCGTAATGTACGATGCCCTCGGTGTAAGGCGCCAGGCCGGTAAGCAGGCCAGTGTGCTGAATGAGATGATCGACACCATCAGCAAGATGGGTATCGATACCGATATATCCGCAGAAGATAAGCTCAAGGAATTCGTCGGCCACTCTCCCCTTCAGGTAGCAGTGGGCGCAATAGTCGGAATCCTCATCGCACTGCTGGTTTGTAACCTTCTTCCTGCAATGCCTGTGTAATAATCAATCAGCTAAATACTCTGCTATGGCATCATGCCAGTCTTTAAATCTGATATCCGTATTCAGCTTGAACATATAATTCTCAAGCGCAGAATATGACGGTCTGTCTGCAGATTCAGGGAATCTTCTCTTGTATTCCTCGGAACTGATCTTTTCTACTACTGTATTCTTGCCAGCCAGACGGAATATCTCCTCCGTAAATTCAGCCCAGCTGCATATTCCTTCACAGGTTCCATGATAAGTACCATACTCGTCTGTGGGAAGAAGCAGATGGATTGCTCTTGCCAGCTCTGCAGCTGATGTAGGATTTCCCAGCTGGTCATCCACCACACCAATCTTGTCATTTTTTTCTGAAAGTGCCAGCATGGTCTTTACGAAATTCTTGCCTTCACCATAAAGCCAGGCTGTTCTTATCATAAAGAAGCGGTCTGAAAAACAGCTTACGAATCTTTCCCCTTCAAGCTTAGTCCTGCCGTATGCACTCTTAGGAGAAGGTGTATCAAATTCCTTATAAGGCCTGTCACCGTTACCGGGAAAAACATAGTCGGTAGAAATATGCACAAGCTTTGCACCAGCATCAGTTGCGGCAACTGCCAGATTGCGGGGACCGATGGCATTTATCTTCATTGCCAGGTCTTCATTCTTTTCACATCCGTCTACATTCGTGTATGCCGCACAGTTGACTATAGCATAGGGCTTTATGCCCCTGACATAATCAAGCACAGCTGATGACGATGTGATATCCAGCTCATCAACATCCGTACCTATATACTCGTATTCAGTGTCGGCAGCCAGTTCCTTCTTCAGTGCGCGCCCCAGCTGACCGTTACAGCCTGTAACAACTATTTTCTTCCCCATTACATTTCACCTCATAACAGTGATAAAAGTTTATTAATGTTATCAGCTAAATCTATTACTTGCCGCCAAGGTCAAGTCTGTTAAATGCAGAGAACACAGCCCTTACGGATGCCCTGGTAATATTTGAGCTTACACCAACACCGTAAGTTGCCTTGCCGGTATCGGCATCCAGCAGGTGGATGTATGCAGCTGCCTGTGAATTGGATCCGCTCTGAAGTGCATGCTCCTCGTAATCTAAGATCTTTATGCGCTTCTCGAAGGTCATAGTAAGGCCTCTCTGGACAGCATCAAGAGGTCCGTTTCCGACAGCCTCAAACTGCTTTTCCGTTCCGTGGTCGGTATACGTAAGCACTACCTTTGTGTCAAACTCGCTCTCTGTCTCACCGGAAAGATCCTCAACCTTAAGCTTCCTAAAGTGGATAGGCTCCTTGCGGTTAAGATACTCATCCCTGAACTCATCCATAATGGTATCAGGTGATACCTCACCCTGTTTTTCAGAAAGTACCTGAATAACATCAGCGAACTCACGCTGCATTCCCTTAGGCAGCTTGAAGCCGAAATATGTATCCATGACAAATGCAACTCCACCCTTGCCGGACTGGGAATTGATACGCACGATAGGCTCGTACTCTCTTCCGATATCCGATGGATCAATAGGCAGGTACGGAACTGCCCATATCTCGCTGTTACGCTCACGCATAGCAGCAACACCCTTGTTGATAGCATCCTGATGTGAACCTGAGAAAGCTGTAAATACCAGCTTGCCGGCATAAGGATGACGAGGGTGTATGTCCATCTTGCATGTCCTCTCGAAAAGCTCTGCCGCCTCTTTTATATTATCAAGGGCAAGTTCAGGATCGATGCCCTGTGAGAACATGTTATATGCAAGGGTAACTATATCTACATTTCCTGTTCTTTCACCGTTACCGAAAAGCGTACCTTCAATTCTGTCTGCACCTGCAAGCAAAGCGAGTTCAGCAGTAGCCACGCCTGTTCCCCTGTCATTGTGGGGATGAACGGAAAGGATTATGCTGTCACGCTTGTTCATGTTTGTTGACATGAACTCTATCCTGTCAGCAAATACATTAGGGGTGGTCATCTCAACGGTGGACGGAAGATTGATTATCATCTTGTGATCCGGTGTAGGTCCCCATTCGTCGATTACAGCATTGCACACCTCAAGCGCATAGTCTAATTCCGTACCGGTAAAGCTCTCCGGAGAATACTCAAGTATAGTCTCACCATCGTACTCATTTAAGTGACGCTTAACCATCTGTACGCCGCCTACAGCAATATCAATAACCTTCTGCTTGTCAGCATTGAACACCACATCCCTCTGAAGGGTTGATGTGGAATTATAGATATGCATTATGAAAGACTTAGTCCCCTGGACAGTCTCAAAATTCCTTATGATCTGCTCTTCTCTGCACTGCGCAAGAACCTGAAGCTTCACGTCATCCGGCAGCATCTTCCTCTCTATTACCTGTCTGATAAAATCATACTCTATCTGGCTGGCTGCAGGGAATCCAACCTCGATTTCCTTAAAGCCAAGCTTTATCAGATAATTAAAAAACTCTATTTTCTCTGAAACAACCATGGGATCTATTAGCGCCTGGTTTCCGTCGCGTAGGTCCACGCTACACCATACGGGAGCTTTCATGATCTGCTTGTCAGGCCATGTACGCTGCTTGAAATCCTCAACCGGCACTCTCTGATACTTCTTGTAGTTTAACATCTCGACCTCCATTTGCAGGTATTTCCGAACCTGCCATAATAATCTGCCTTAATAATAAAAACAGCCCACTTTTAAAAAGCAGGCTGCGAGTAGCGGAATATTATCTTTTATCCTTCGCCAAGTCCGTTCTGAATAGCATTCACAAGATATTCCAATGCTTCTTCTTCATCTTCGCCGTCACAGACCAGCTCTATCTCATCGCCACACTTAACACACGCACCCAAAACGCTTAGGACACTCTTCGCATTCGCAATATTATCCCCAAACTTGAAAGTGGTTTGTGCTTTAAATTTCATCGACTCCTTGCATAGAACCCCTGCGGGTCTTAGATGCAGTCCCGTCGAATTGATCACCCTGACTTTTTGGCTGACCATACGCATGTCCCCCTATGTATTTTGCATACCCCTGTAACCGCTATACCTTCTCAAATCTGTGTTTTATTCTACCACATTAAGTGGTTTCCCGCAATCCATTGAGAGTCAAACTTAACCCAGTTCTTTCTCTATAAGAGCTGCCAGATCTGAAGCATCTTTGTCTATCACAGACTTGTCACGCCCCTCGATCATTACCCTTACCAAAGGCTCTGTACCTGAAGGCCTGATGAGCACCCTGCCCCCGCCAGCATACTTTTCTTCAAGGGCCTTAATAGCTCCTGCAACAGCTTCCGATTGCATAAAATCATGCTTCTTATCATTAGATGCCTTGGCGTTTACAAGAGCCTGAGGCAGTACTTCCATAACTCCTGCAAGTTCTGAGAGCTTCTTGCCGCTTCTCTTCATTACTTCAAGAAGATGCAGGGCTGACAGGAGACCGTCGCCCGTAGTATTTTCATCAAGGAAAATGATGTGACCGGACTGTTCGCCGCCAAGGTTCGATCCAATTTCCTTCATCCTTTCCAGCACATACCTGTCACCAACCTTGGTCTGTTCCAGATTGATGCCGTTTTTATCAGCCATTATGGTAAGCCCCAGATTGCTCATTACGGTAACAACCAGGCGGTCACCGGAAAGCTTTCCGCGCTCCTTCATATCCAGCCCGACTATTGCCATTATCTGGTCGCCGTCTATAACCTGTCCCTTTTCATCAACTGCCAGAAATCTGTCCGCGTCGCCGTCAAAAGCCACGCCGGCATCAGCCTTTTCTTCCACAACTCTTCTGCACAGTTCCCCAAGATGCGTTGAACCGCAGTCCTTATTGATATTTGTACCGTCAGGTCTGTCATGTATGGCTATTACCTCAGCCCCCAGCCTCTTAAGTGCCTGTATTGAAGTATTAAAGGATGCGCCTTCTGCACAGTCAGCCACTATCTTCATGCCGATCAGGTCCACATCCACAGCATTGACAGAGTGGTTGATATACTCATCGGCCGCATCGAAACGGTAATCTATCCTGCCCACTTCCAGGCCGGTCTTTGATGCAGAAACATCCAGCCCGTTCTTGATAATGGCCTCAATCTCATCCTCTGTTGCATCAGGAAGCTTGAAACCATGTGCATCAAAAAACTTTATGCCGTTAAATTCCACCGGATTGTGGGATGCAGATATAACAACTCCTGCATCTGCACGGTACCTTCTTGTAAGATAAGCCACCGCCGGAGTGGGCGCCACGCCCACATAGATTACATCTGCGCCTACAGAGGTAATGCCTGCAATCAGCGCATTTGCAAGCATCCCGCCTGATATCCTTGTATCGCAGCCGACTAGTATAACCGGCTTGCGGTTTGAATTCTTTGCCAGGACGCAGGCACCTGCCTGTCCTAACTGCATAGCAAGCTCTACTGTCAGTTCTTTGCCTGCTACACCACGCACTCCGTCTGTTCCGAATAATCTTGCCATTTTATGTATTTCCTTCCCCATTATTCTTTTTCCGTCAGCCTAACATCCACATATGTTACCGCTTTTGAACTTAGGCCTTCAGGAAGAGCAAAATCAACCTTTATGCGGTATATTCCCTCACTGGGATCTGTATTTGCAGACTGGAAATAGCCGTCTATATCTACTTCACCCATTATGTCAGTTGCATATACTCCGTCATAATAATGCCCTATTGCTGAAGTAGTAAGGCTTACAAAGTCATTTGCATCATCGTCGTCGGAATCTGTAGTTATCTTAGCCTCATAACCAGCAGGCACATCAAGAAGAGTAATATTATCCACCGGCACATCAAGGGTCTTATCCTCAAGAGGCACAACAGATATGTACACATTCACTATTCCGTTAAAGTCACTTCCATCAGGCGATACCAGCTGCACTCCTGCAGGCAGGTAATCATTGAGATCTATCTGTACGGTAAACTCCTCACTCTTTCCGGTAACACTCAGCACTTCCGACGGAATGACAAGGTTGTTTAAAGTCTCCATGACAGACGAACGGCCAGCCAGCACTACCGCTGTCCTGTCAGCCTGAGGATCCCCGTCAACTGCATACCCTTCTGCCGGAACGCCGGACATACTGTAAATTATGTCCACAGCCTTCTGCTCAAGTATGGAAATATTCACATTTATTGAAGATATATTAGCGGTCAGGTTTTCATGCACGACCTCATTTCCTTTTTTATCCAAAAGGACAATGTCTGCCGTTGATGAAATATCAGAGCTCCGTCCTGAAACACTGACGCTGCATTTTGCCGATGCAATAGTATCAACCACTGACTCAGGACCAGAAATTCTGACTGTATTCTGGTTGGTTGTCACATCCCCGACAATGTACCCCTCTTCCGGGGTTCCGGTTACTTCCACCTCTATAGGCAGGTGCTTTTCCTTCCTGTTCTCTATAGCCAGCTTTACCACGCTATGATCACCCACAATGGATTCAAGCTGGTTGTCATTTTTGTTAGTAGAAAAATTGATGGTCAGAGTATTCACATCTGTCATCTGCGTCATATCCGCAGTAGCCCGGATGTTTTCCTTGTTGAGGCTGTCAATCACAGAGCGCTTTCCCTCTATGGTAACATCTACCACATCAGTCTCATCCAGTATCTCATAGACCTTGTTCTGGTCAGTGAGAGCTTCCGGGTGAAGTATCTCCACCTGTATTCCGCTATAGCTGTTCATTATTACAGGATCATCATAATTGATGACTAACAGCCAGAGCGCAACAGCAACCACCACCGAGAGCAGCTTAAGGCCGAGGTTATTCGTTATTTTCTTTAGAAACTTTTTTATCGCCCCGTCCTCCTCTCTGATGTAGTCTGCGGCCTCTCCTGTTTTCTTCGCCATCAGCTTCTCTTAAAAGCTCAAGCTTTTCCCTGAGGCCTTCCTGGTTTAATCCATTATATAATTCGCCGCCGCATGCGACACTGACTTTTCCACTTTCTTCGGAAACTATTACTACCAGTGCATCAGTAACTTCTGAAATACCTACACCTGCACGGTGCCTTGTTCCCAGAGCCTTACTTAAATTAGGATTTTCCGACAGTGGCAGATAGCAGGTTGCTGACATTACCCTGTCGCCCCTGAATATAACCGCTCCGTCATGCAGCGGTGTATTATGCTCAAAAATATTTATTAGCAGCTGACTTGAAACAGAGGCATCTATATTAATTCCTGTTTTCTCATATTCAGAAAGCGTCTGCAGCCTTTCAAACACCATAAGCGCACCTGTCTTTACGCGTCCCATTGAAAAAGAAGCCTTTACAATCTCATCTATCGTATGTGCGGAATATGCGTTTGAATATTTATCACTATCAAGAAGGGACATGTTTGAAAAAATCTTATTGCTTCCCAGCTGTTCAAGGGCACGCCGCAGTTCAGGCTGCAGGATCACAACCATTGCTACCGCTGCCACATAAAGGCTTCGTTCAGCAATGAAAAGGATAGTCGACATATTGAACATGGCTGCCACAAGGAAAAAAGCCAGAATAACAAGAAGTCCCTTAAGAAGGGACCACGCCTTGGTTTTTCTCATCCAAGCCATAATGTAATAAACCACTACAGATAATATCACGATCTCTATAACATCGGATATGCGTATAGTGGGAACCCGGAAACTCGATATATACTTTTCAATAAATGAAGTAAGCTGTGTGAGCATCCTTTATTGGCTGTTCCTTCTGCGTTCTCTATTTGCTCTTGCCTTTGCTGCAGTATCTCTTTCCAATGACGACGCCTGTGCATCCCTCTCGGTAAGCGCCCTGTGCATACGGTACTCAGGAGCATCCTTTTTCTCCTTTACCGGCTCATCCTTACTTGGCCTCCGTCTTTCAGGATCCTTCTCCCTTCTGCCTTCCCTGCTTTTTTTTGCAGGATCAGCAGTACCGTTGATCTTCTTTACCTTGCGGTCATTAACCTTTACTGTATTCTTAGGTATTGCCTTTACATAATAATAATACTCATCATCCTCAAACTGTACTCTCTCTGTGCGGCTGTAGTCCACATTAAATACAAAGAACTTGATCACAAAGGCCACGCCAACAGCCACCATGGATCCCAGGATCAGGCCTCCTATGGATACCGACAGCTTGAAATATAACGCACCAACCACCATAACAAGGATGTCAAGTAAAGCACCTGCGCTGATGGCAATGGTCCATGAATGGTCTTTTGACAGCCTCCGGATAAAATAAACACATAGTATGGTTACTCCGAATGCCGCAATATAAAGTATCATCTGCTTGTTGAACATCATGTCATCAAGCAGATACCTGAATTTATTTATAAGCTCTGCATCCACGCCGTCACCGGCAGTCTTAGCAGCGCTTCCGGATATATATGAAAGCATGAAATATACCACCACGCCACAGCCTGCAGAAACGATAGACGCAGGAGTGCCTAATAGCCCGGCTGCAATGGGAACCACATAAGGAATCCCCAGCTTGAATGACATAGGCGTCAAGAGCAATAGAACTGCATCCCTTGGCGTAAACCTGAAATAGAGCAGGAACATCACAAGGAACAGGGCCGCTATTATTATCACGCTTTCAAGCGAAAGCGCATAAAGATGAAGCAGCACAATTCCAGCAGCCATTACAACGATTACATTTATAGGCAGAAATGAGCACACCAGTGCCAGCACCAGCGTAACCGCAAAATTCGTCAGACTTCTTGAATACCCTATGGAACTGTTTATGAGTATAAGGGTAACCAGCGCCAGCAGAAATTTAAGCGCCGGTCTGCAAAAATTATCATATTTGGAATAAAACTGAAGGATCCTCTCCCTCGCCTGAAGTAAAAATACCATAGTCAAAAACCTGCTCAGTCGTTATTTTGCCCGTTCCCTTCTGGACATGGGCTCAGTATCCCCAGCCTCGCTCTCTTCCTTCTTGTACATAGAGCTGAGCCTGCGGAGATTATTATAGTAAATGCGAAGCTTGCGGCGGGCAGCCCTGTGCCGCAGCGCATATACAATGTATGTTATAACGGAATATACAGCGATCAGAATAAGATATCTTTCCAGAATAACTTTTCCGAAAGTAAGAAGGTCCATGCTGTAAATTTCTTCCATAAGCACTTCAAAATCATAGGCAAGATACATGCCCACCATGATTCCGTATGCAATGGTTCCATACACGATAGACTTCATGACTTCCTTGGCAATGTAATCACCACGGAAATAAGTTCCGATACGCATATTGCGCTTTCCTTCTTCCTTCTCGTAGGAAGCCATTCTCGTCATGAGTTTTATTCTTGATTCGTTTAGCATCTGTTCCTATCAGTTGTGAAAGGTATGCATCTTATGGCTTGATGAATCCTTTTTCTCACGCGACACAGGCGCTTCCGGACGTCTGCCAGCTGCACTGATGTTATTCGCAGTCTCCTTCTTGCATTTATCACAGTAACGGCCAGTCTTTATCTGGGCGCCGCAGAGTTCACAGCTTAACTTAACCGGTGAATCATCCGAGAATATCAGGCGTTCTTCACGAACCCACTGCTGAATCTGCTTGTTCTCCACCCCGCAGTCATTACATATCTCGCTGATGGAAGCAGTTTTGTGCTCACGAACATATTCCTTTACTTCCTGGAATTTCTTCTCTGCTAGTTCCTTGCATGCCGGACAAACCTGCTGTCCGCCCATATAATTAAACATCTTGCCGCATTTCCTGCAATTCTTAACTTCCATAACCCCGAAACCTCCATTTCGTATAAACTGCTAGCAGCCCGTCCCTATTGACAGCGTCACATAGTAGACATAACTTACCCCGGCATCCATCAAGGCATCAGCCACCGCATCTATTGTAGCCCCTGTGGTGAATATGTCATCCACAAGAAGTACTTTGTTAAATTTTACATCATTTGAGGCCATAATAAAAGCATTTTTCAAATTAGCCGCCCTTTCGCCGACTCCCAGCATTTTCATCGGCTTCGTATTCTTCCTCCTTTTAACCAGGTCTGAATATACCGGTATCCCGATTTCATGGCCTATGCTCTTCGCAAGCTTTTCTGCCTGGTTGTAACCGCGCATCCGCTCCTTGCCTGAATACATAGGGACAGGCACAATAGCCTCTATCTCCCACTTCCTGAAAAGCCCAGTGAACGTAGCCGATATCTCCCGGCCGTAAAACTCCGCATATTCTGCCCTGCCTGAGTATTTAAACCTATACACAGACATCCTTACGGACGAATAATCGTACAGTGCCACACCCCTGACAAAGCTATGGTTCCTTTTTTTGCAATCCGTACAATATTCCTCACTTGGATCACTCAACTGTTTTCCGCACTTAAAACAGTATGGGGAATGAATGTAAACCGGCTTGTTTTCACATTCAAGACAGATAAGTTTTTTCTGTTCATCACGGTTCAGGACCCTGTCACAGATGGGGCAGCGCCTTGGATAAACCAGGTCTGTCAGTTCCTTAAATACACGGTCAAGACATTCTTTTGTCCTGACAGCGGCATAAGCCCTGCCTGAAAGACCCGCAGGCATCATTTTCATCCAAATATCTCCTCAGTTTCAATTAACCTCTGCCTAAGCGACGTATACCTATGAAGCTCCGAATCCGTATCGATCATCTCCATCACCTTTTGCCCGCTGCCGACGATTATCACGCACTGCTTTGCCCTGGTAACGGCTGTATATAACAGATTCCTGTTAAAAAGCATCTTAGGTCCGTCCAGTATCGGAAGTATGACAACAGGATATTCACTTCCCTGGGACTTATGTATTGTGACGGCATAGGACAGTTCCAGTTCCTCCAGCTTATCGACAGGATAATAGACAAGCCTTCCGTCATCAAAAAGCACTTCAACTATCCTGTATTCCTTATTGATGTTCTTTACGACACCCACATCGCCATTAAAAATGCCCTTGCCTTCCTTAAGGCTCACATCATAGTCCCCCCTGATTTCCCACTCCAGGTTATAGTCATTCCTTATCTGCATGACCTTGTCCCCCTCACGGAAGACCGTATCGCCATAAATAACCTCTTCCAGGAACGGCTTAGGTGGATTAAGCTGTTCCTGCAGCATGCGGTTAAGCCCTTCTACTCCCAGCGGACCTTTACGCATTGGTGTCAGGATCTGCACATCATTTCCGCCCAATCCCAGTTTTCTAGGAATAACATCCATGCAGAGCGCGGCAAGATAGCCGTGAACAAGCTTTATTGTCTCTTTTTCCAGCAGGAAGAAATCAGGATACTTGACTGACAGGTCCATGTGCTTCCCCTCATTTATCATATGCGCGTAGGAAACTATATGGCTCTCCCCGGCCTGCCTGAATACACGATCAAGTTTAACGCAGGCAAATGCGCCGCTTTCCATTACATCCCGGAGAACCTGTCCCGGCCCAACACTTGGCAGCTGGTCCACATCCCCCACCAGGATAAGGCGCATCCCCGGCACCATAGCATCCAGAAGGGATTTGAGAAGGCATATGTCCAGCATGCTGGCCTCATCCACAATGACAGTATCCGTCTCCAGTGGATTCTCACGGTTCCTGGCAAAAATAGTCCGGCTGTCCCCGTCCGCAACTTCACCGCTTATCTCCAGCAGGCGGTGTATCGTCTGTGCCTCAAAAGAAGTAGCTTCAGTCATGCGCTTCGCAGCCCTTCCTGTAGGTGCAGCCAGCACAAAATTCTCGCCTGCATCCTCAAGCTCAGCTATTATGGTATTTATAGTTGTGGTCTTTCCGGTTCCGGGACCTCCGGAAAGTATGAATACACCGTTCTTAAGGCATTCCTCAACCGCTTTTTTCTGTAGGCCGTCCAGTTCTATGCCTTCTTCTTCAGCCCTGACAGATAAGCCTGCATACCTGCCCATTGATTCAAATCCATTTTTCAGTTCCCATAGCTGTCTTGCACAGGCCTTCTCAATTCGGTCATAATACTCAAGATAAATATTAGTCCCGCCGTTTTCATCATCCCGCATAACTATCTGGCGGTCGGCTGAAAGGCTGCGTATGCAGTCTTCCATTACTGCAGATCCGCTGCCGGTCTCAAGGCCAAGCAGCTTTATGGTTTCCTCTATCACTTCAGCCTTCGGAACATAGCAATGTCCCTCAGCAGCAAAAAGCTTCAGCACATATACTATGCAGGAACGTACACGGTACTCACTGTCGGCAACTATGCCTGACTTAGCAGCTATATCATCAGCAGTTTTGAACCCTACAGAAGGGATTTCCTCCACCATCCTATAAGGATTGCTCTTTAGCACGGAATAAATCTCGTCACCATAGCGTTCTATAAGTTTTAATGTAAGGTTCCTGCTGAGCCCGTACTGCTGCACAAATATCAATAGGGCTCGCTGTCCCTTTTTTTCTAGCATCTGGTCAGTTATTGCCCTGGCCATCCTCCCGCTTATGCCCTTTATCTCCGCAAGGCGCTCCGGCTCCTCTTCCATCACCCGCATGGTATCATCGCCAAAGCGTTCAACTATGCGTTCTGCCAGTTTCGGTCCAACGCCCTTTATCGCGCCTGACCCGAGATACCTTAATACAGACACCTTATCCGTAGGTGCCACCGGCCTTACCGTGGAAATCCTTAACTGCTTGCCGTATGTCGGATGCTCAATGTATTCACCCTCAACCTCAACAGTCTCGCCTTCACCAAAGCCTCCCGCTGCGCCCACGCAGACAACTCCGCCCTTTTCAGTCATAACCTTCATGACCGTGTAGCCGTTTTCTTCATTCTGAAACGTAATATGGTCTATGTATCCCGACACTATTTCCATTGTTATACTCCATATAGAACAGCTATGCTGTCCTTATCTTTTGAACTGAAAAAAAATCCGGATTGCTCAATCCCGAACAGTCTGCAAAAATCTGCAAAACAGAATAAAAAGATATGAAAATGACAAATTTTTATGATCACAGGACAAGCCCATAAATAAGGCTTATTCTGTTTCATCCTTTATCACTGATGAAACCGCTGCCGCCATGGCATCATCAGTCGGAGCAGTATTTTCCGCACTGCCCTCTCCTGCCAGCCTGGCCTCAAGCTCATCTGCCGTTATTCCCTGATTTCTCTTCATCTGCTCATACATCTGCATAGCCAGTGAATTCGAGCCCAGGTTCTGATCCGTAATCTGCTTTGCAATGTCAGCCATTGCAGTTTCCTTGAAATAGCTTACTTTCTGGTCATCCTCTTCAGAATTAAAAACTTCCGAGGCCGACTTCATGCTCTTAAGGACCTGTTCCCAGAGATAGGATTCAAATTCTTTGCACGCAGAAAGCATCTCCTCATCAGTCTGGGCCGCATTTGCAGATTCAGCCTTCTTCTGAGCAGAAGATGCTGATGCCAATGATGATGTATAATCCGTAAGATTTGATATGTTTCCTATATCCATTCCATCCACCTTTTATTCAGATATCATCATGACCTAAGCTGGTTAGCCTGCTGCATCATCGTATCGGTAGTAGTGATTGCCCTGGAATTTGCCTCGTATGCCCTCTGAGCGATTATCAGGTTTACCATTTCGTCTGCCAGCTGTACATTTGAATTTTCCAAGTAGCCCTGTGCGACAGTGCTCTTCTTAAGGTTATTTGATGTGCTCTCATTCAAGGGAACACCGCTGGCTGCAGTCTCTAAGTAAAGGGAACTGTCCTTCTTCTCAAGTCCTGAAGGATTGTTGAACTGCCATACGCCTATCCTTATTCCAAGGGACTTTGCATTGCCCTTATCATCCGGATAACAGAACTCACCGTCTGATGTAACTGTTATGTTGCTGGCTGTCATATTTTTATCAAACACTATAGGCTTCCCATTAGTATCAAGTACGGGATTTCCGTCCGCATTTGTAAGTGTCAGTCCATCTTTTCCGATTGACACATTGAAGTTGCCGTTTCTTGTATAAGCAGTACCGCCGTCAGGGGTCTTTACCGCAAACAAACCATCACCCTGTATCGCAAAAGCAAAGTTATTGGATGACTCTAAGAACGCGCCCTGCCTGAATATTGTAGTTATGGACGAGCTTCTGACACCCAAACCTACCTGCGAATCAATAGGCTTTGTATCGCCGTTAGCCGTAGTAGTCTTGGTCTGCAGCTCCTGATAAAGCAGAGACTTAAACTCATTCTGGCTAGTCTTGTAGCCTGTTGTATTTACATTTGCTATATTGTTGGATATCGTATCCACGGCTGTCTGCTGTGCAAGCATTCCTGTTGCTGCTGACCATAATGATCTTACCATACTAACCCTCCATTCCGAGTATAAGCTCCGCTATCTTATGACTGTTAATTATGTACTCCCGAACCACTTCCGCTCAATCATCAGCTGAGTCTGCCCAACTGTGTTACTGCAATCTCTAATGACCTGTCATAGGTCTGAATTATCTTCTGATTTGCTTCGTACTGTCTGGAGACGCTTATCATCTCCACCATCTCCGACACTATACCCACATTGGATGACTCAAGGTATCCCTGGAAAATCTTAGCACCGGTTGCATCCTGGAGTTCAGCACCCTCTACCGGATAGTAATAATTCTCACCGTAGTGCTCAAGGTAATTATAATCTGCAAAGTCGGTCAGCTGCATCTGTCCCACCACCTGGTCATTCTGGTAAATATAGCCTTCCGTATCAACCCTGAAATTCTGTGTAGGATCCAGCTTAATCCTTTCGCCCTGGCCGCCTGCGCCTTTGCCTAAAACAAAATCACCGTCCGTAGTTACCAGGTATCCGTCTGTAGTAACCTGGAAATTTCCGTCCCTGGTATACATGGTCTTGGTCTCGCCGGCTTTATTTGTGAACTCAATTGTAAAAAAGCCTTTGCCACCTATGGCAAAATCAACCTCATTGTCGGTGACCTCAAAAGCGCCTTCCGACCAGTCTACATAGCTTTCTCCGATTTTTACTCCCGGATTGGCAGTACCAATGCGTCTGCCATAGTGATAAGATTCAGAACCGTCTTTTATCTTGTCCACAAAGACGGAATCGAAGGACTGACTGGTGAGACCCTCTTTCTTGAATCCCACCGTGTCCGAATTAGCAAGATTATTAGTCAGCGTATCCATACGCTGCTGTTCCTGTATCATACCTGTATAGGCAGTATAAAGTCCTTTTAACACAGCATATTCCCCTTTTCGTGTTTAGGCTTCCCTGCCAGCTAACAGTGCCATTCCCTGCACCGATACATCACAGATGGATAAGCTAATACTCACTCCATCAATTTATATATCGTCAGTTAGTTGCGTCTTCGTTATAGCCTGACAAAAATTCTATATATCTTCCTGTACCGATAGCCACACAGGTCATTGGCTCATCAGCAGTCATGGTGTTAATGTGAGTACGCTCCTCAATAAGTTCTTCAAGACCTCTGAGCATAGCACCACCACCAGTAAGCACGATTCCGCGGTCAACAATATCACCTGCAAGTTCAGGAGGAGTCTTCTCCAAAACGGAGCAGATGGTATCAAGTATCTGGCTGGTAGTCTGCTTAAGAGCTTCCTGTGTCTCATCAGAAGAAACACGGATTGTCTCAGGAAGACCTGTTACCAGGTTACGTCCTCTAACATCCATGTAATCAACCTCGGCACGCTTAAAAGCAGTACCGATATTGATCTTTATATCCTCTGCAGTACGGTCACCGACCAGCAGGTTATATTTGTTACGCATATATCTTACTATAGCTTCGTCGAAGTCATCACCAGCGATCTTGATGGATGCACTCTCAACAGTTCCGCCAAGAGAGATAACAGCAACGTCGGTAGTACCGCCGCCGATATCCACGATCATATTACCCTGAGGCTTTGAAATATCGATACCAGCACCAATAGCAGCAGCGATAGGCTCCTCAATAATAGCAACCTCTCTTGCTCCTGCCTGATATGTAGCATCCTCAACAGCCTTCTTCTCAACTTCCGTAACACCGCTGGGAACGCAGACTGCTATCCTGGGCTTTCTGAAAGTCTTCTTGCCCATAGCCTTAACGATGAAGTACTTCATCATCTGCTCTGTAACGGTATAGTTGGATATAACACCCTGCCTAAGAGGACGGACTGCCACGATATTTCCCGGAGTCCTACCTATCATCAAGCGGGCATCTTCACCTATAGCCTTTATCTTATTTGTATCCCTGTCGAAGGCAACCACGCTTGGCTCCTTCAGTACAACGCCCTTTCCCTTTATGTATACAAGGATGCTGGCTGTTCCCAGATCGATTCCCACATCCGAATAATTCATTTTACTGTTCCCCTTTCAAAACTTAGAAACTTTTATCACGGCACATACATGCCGACCTTACCACGCAAAAAACAAAAGTATTATATAACAACTCATTTTTAAATGCAAATATGTAAACCAATCTAATCCAATCTAATGTAAAAGGGGCTCTTTTCAAGCCCCTTTCATTAACATTATATTTTATGACTACTACTGTCTTAGAAGATTCTTCTTACTGCAAGGACTCCTCTGTAGTTTGCATTTCCGATAACAATACCGGTACGGGAGGTACTTGCATGAACGATCTTTCCACCGCCGATGTATAGTGCCACATGTCCTGAGTAGCAAAGGATATCACCGGGCTGTGCATTCGCAATACCGCCAGGAACTTCATATCCCACGCTTCTGTCCGCAGTAGATGAGTGAGGCAGGGATACACCAAACTGCTTGTATACACTCATTACGAAACCTGAGCAGTCAGCACCGTTGGTCAGGCTGGTTCCACCGTATACATAAGGATTACCAACGAACTGGCAAGCATAATTTGCAACATCCACACCCAGGCCGCTTCCGGGAATATTAGGTGCAGTATAAGCACTGGGGTTGGAAGAAGAATTCTTCTTGCTGTTCTTCTTAGCCGCTGCCTCAGCCGCTGCGATAGCAGCCTTTCTCTCAGCCTCTTCCTTGGCAAGTCTCGCTTCTTCTTCTGCCTTGGACTCAGCCTGTACAAAATCGGTTCTTAAATCCACATACTCTGTAGATACGTAACCGTCACCTTCTTCTATGGAAACCTTAACCCAGTCAGCTGTCTCCTCAAGAACCACCAGATCCTCGCCCATGGGGATAAGTCCCAGCACGCCGGAATCCATCGACTTTTCCATACGCACTCTTAATGTAGTGGTATTAACAGTAGCCATACGAGTCCCGACTTTCTTTGCTAACTCAATGGCATTCTCGCCTGTCACACAGTACTCAGCCTTAACATATCCAGTCACGTTACCGGACTTAATCTTGTACCAGCCGTTTCTTTCTTCAATAAACTGTCCTGCGGAATTGTCGTAAAGCTTACCCACTACATCACCGTCTGTAGAAGGAACCGCACGGACATTAACGAAATTATCAACATCCGCAATAACTAAATTGCTGAAATGTTCAGGATCTCTTGCCTCTGCTTCATTCTCTGAAACAATCTGTGCTTCCCTGACATCCTCAACAGCAATCTCTGCTTCAATGATCGCACCTACGGCAGTCTTTGCAGCTTCTTTTGCTCCGGTATCATCCGTAAGCAGTGCCTTTGCCGCGCCTACTGAATAAAGCTCAGGAATGCAGACAGCATCAGGCTTTTCTTCCAGTGCCTCTGCCGCACCTTTAACAGCTATGACAGATGCTGCATCCACCATTTTTACCTGCTGAGGCAGGTCCAATTCTACCTCTGCCACAGGAACTTCAGCCCTTGCCCTTGTTCCCGAAAAAACAGACGAAGCGAATACAACCGCAAGTGTTCCGGCTATAACCGCTTTGATTCTTTTGCTTTGTTTTGACATATATATTAAACCCTTGTAAATTGTTACATTTTTGTTAAAACTGTTACGAATATATCACAGTTCATCTATTTTGTCAACCTTGACACTACAACATATGCCTTACACACACTACATATGGCAATTTGTAAAAAACAAGGTAGACATAATATTTAAATCACGAAAACAGTATACCACGAATTCTCTTTTTGTATGTAACAAATTCTTCAGATGTTGTATATGAAGGATCCCTAGGCTTGGGATCTGTCACCTGAATGTCTTCTGACAGTCCCGCAGGCTCCCCTTTCATAATATATATCCTGTCCGAGATCAGAATAGCCTCATCAACATCATGGGTAATAAATATAGTGGAAAGCTTTATTTCTTCCATGACTTCCAGAAACCACTCCTGCATGGCTGCCCTAGTGATAGTATCCAGGGCGCTGAAGGGTTCGTCCAGCAGCGCCACTTTACTCCCCGTAAGGTAGGTGCGCAAAAGCGCCGCTCTCTGCCTCATTCCGCCGGAAAGCTGGGCCGGATACTTCTTCTCCGTGCCTGCCAGTCCAAAGCGCTCAAAATACTCTGCCACCTGCTCTCTGGCATCCTTTTTCTTTACTCCTTTTAATGTAAGCGGCAAAGCTACATTATCTATAACATACTTATGCGGGAGCAAAAGGTCTTTCTGCAGCATATAGCTTAAGTATCCCGACTTGCCGGTAATGTCCTGCCAATCCTCAGCACTGTCACCCTTTAAAAGCACTCTGCCTTCATCCGGCATTGTCAGGCCGGAAAGGACATTAAATAAAGTAGTCTTTCCCACGCCGCTTATGCCAAGAAGACATACGAGCTCACCCGTGGAGAGGGTGAGCCCAATATCCTTAAGAACAGTTTTATCGCTATATGATTTTGTGATGTGCTCTGCACGCAGTATCTCGTTCATTTATGCTAAACCCGTTCTACAGCATCATTTTTATTCAGGTAAATACTCATTTGTAAAGCCGAAACCTGCAGGGATCTCATCACTGAGCCCGTTTTCATACAGCCAGGTGAAGAATGCATCCCATCTATCCTGGTCTATGTAGCCCCACTGTGATACTTCAGCCTTGTACTGGTCAGCAAGCCAGTTCTGGCTTTCCTTTACAAGTTCAGCATCCAGCTCAGGAACCTGCTTGCACAGGATCTCTGCTGCTGAATCAGGATCAGCTATTGCATACTCATATCCCTTTGCGGTTGCCCTTAAGAAAGCCTTAGCTGTTTCGGGATTCTCGCTTAACCAGTTAGTATTGGAGATGATCACGGGGCTGTAGTAATCAAACTCAGGTGTGATGTCCTTAAAATAGATCATATTTGTATCAAGGCCGGCCTGCTTGCAGCTTATACCTGCCCATGCATAATAAACCCAGATAGCATCGATATCCTGCTGAAGTGCTGCAGGTTCATTCTCAACATACTCAGGGATCATATTAACCTTTGAAAAGTCACCGCCGTCAGCCTCAACAATATTCTGCATCATAGCCTTTTCAACGGGAAGATCCCATGTGGCGTAGTTCATTCCTTCTAACCCCTTAGGAGAATCTATACCGTCCTCTTTTAAGGAAATTATTCCTGATGTATTGTGCTGTATCAGTGCGGCAACTGCCTCTACCGGGATATCCTCTTCTGATGTAAATACGGGTGGAAGATAATCCTGGAAATCAATTCCGAACTGTGCCTGGCCGGAAGCTACCATTGCAACGGCACCGTCCTCGGGCGGCTGAACGATCGAAACATTTAAGCCTTCCTCTGCAAAATAGCCCTGGTCCTGTGCTACGTAAAATCCGGTGTGGTTAGTGTTAGGCGTCCAGTCAAGGACAAGGGTGATATCCGTCATTTCAGCAGGCTCTGCCTCACCCTGCGCCTCCGGAGTGTTCTGTGTGCATGCCGTCATTGATAAAGCCGTAACAGCGGCAGCGCCTAATCCCAATAATTTCTTTGCAATGTTCTTTTTCATAGTTTTCTCCCTTTTTTATATTAAAATATTTTACTCTTCATCAAGATGTTCCCAGGGCATGGACCTGTACTGTATGTATTTGACCAGCTCCATGAGCAGTAAACTTATAAGCGAGACCAGTAAAATAACGGCAAACATCTTATCGTATGATAAAGACTTCTTCACTCTCGTCATATACACACCCAGGCCTGTAAAACCACCCAGCCATTCGGCTATCACCGCACCTACTATGGAATAGGATACGGCAATCTTCAGTCCGGAAAAAAAGTTTCCCATTGCCGAAGGAAATTTCACATTCCAGAAGATCTGTTTTCTGCCGGCTCCCATGGACTTCATCATCTTTACCATATCCGAATCTACTGACTGGAAGCCTTCCAGCAAGCCTACTGCCATCGGGAAAAACGAAACCAGCACCACTAGGATTACCTTCGGAACTATGCCATAGGAAAACCAGAGTATCAGTAAAGGTGCAATGGCAACCGGCGGGATAGTCTGGGTAAGCACAAGTATCGGATATAATGCGCTTTTTACCAGCGGAAAAGTATCCATTAATGCCGCGCAGCCAAAGCCCAGCAATACACCGGTTAATAGTCCGAGAAAGGCTTCAAGCATGGTAACACCGGCATGATGCATCAAAAGCGGAAAGTCACTCACAAGCGCACTTCCCACATCAATCGGCGACGGCAGCATAAAGCCCGGAACCAGTCCAAGCACACAGACAATCTGCCATATGGTCACGAATGCAATGACCGTAGCCAGCGGTATCAGTATTTCCTTTGCCTTGTTTTTTCCCTTCATATACGGCGCTAAACTCTCTTATGCCTGATGATGCTTGGCAGTCTTTCTCTCAATGGTAAGTTCTTCGCCTGCAGGCTTGTATGTGATCTTCACATAGCTCATCACACTGGGAGCACCAGCCTCAATTGCAATATACTGGCAGTGCTTTACGATTTCCATCAGTTCCTCGTAGTCTCCCTCCATTGCAGTTTCACAGGGTCCTACATAATACTCTACACCGGTGCTTTTGATATAGTCGATGACTTCGTCGACTATACGGACGATCTCTTCATCCTCCAGCACGGAAGGTAATACCTGGATTGCTACATTTGCATTTAGTTTTTTCATATTTTTTTCCTCCCTTTTTTTAAATAAGAAAAGCCCTTCCTGTCACACAGGAAGAGCCCTTAAATCATCAATGGATCATACTCCCTACGCCGGCATTATCCGGATCAGGTTCTGGGTTTCTCCCATAGGATTGATGACGAAACAGCCATCTCTCAGCCTAATTCATTAAGCACTCCCGTGACACTTGTCTATTATAGTTTTGCGGTATGCGATTGTCAAATGGTTATTTTAAATAATATCAATTCACGCCCCGTGGCGTTTTTTGTAGTCAGCCCTTATCTCATCAAGCATCTCATCCCCTGCCTCATCATAAGCCGCGTTCATCATCTTAGCGCTTCCGCATGACCTTGCACAGCTTACAAGCTTTGACATTACTGAGAAATTAAGCGCAGTACCTTCTTCGTCGCATTCGTATCTTACAGCCCTGTTAGCAGCCACTCCGAATCTTCCTGCCACCTCGATAGCGTCAATGTTTGCCCCCATAAAGATGAACTCCCAGTGCTGCTTTCTCTTTTTCTTTTCCACCATCTTTTTAACCTTGGCATAAGTGTATTCTTTGCTGGCATTCTCCATTCCGTCCGTGGTGATTATGAACAGTGTCTTCTCAGGCCTTTCTGATTCGGGCATTGCCTTCTGCATCTTGTCCGCATGATGGATGGCGCCGCCTACCGCATCCAGCAGTGCAGTACATCCCCTTACGAAATACTCCCTGTCAGTCATCTTCTCAACCTTTTTCAGATCAATCCTGTCATGCAGAATTTCTGTCTTATCATCAAAAAGCACTGTTGAAATGATGGCATCTCCTTCTTCCTTCTTCTGCCTCTCCAGCATGGAATTGAACCCGCCTATGGTATCTGCCTCAAGTCCTGCCATTGATCCGCTGCGGTCAAGAATAAATACTATCTCTGTTAAACCCTTCTTCATAACTTACCTCGCTTTCTGCCGGTGTCCGGCTTTGCATTTCTTCGTTCTGAGGTAAGTATAGAAAAATCCAAAATAAAAATGGTCGCCCGGCAGGCGACATTTTAAAAACTCGTATTGCTATAAAAAAATGATATTTGTCTTAAAGCAGCAGCGGCTGGTCGTGTTCGAAAAGAGCAAGATTTATGGTGTAGGTATCATAGACTTCATTTTCGATGAAGTATTCGATGATCAGGTCAAACTTGCTGCTGGGTGACAGCGCATATCCAGCTCTTCCGATCAGGTCCTTTGTCTCGTCCAGATTAAGATTCAAGGCTAAAGCAAATGCAACCGCGGTTATCTTCTTGGGCTGATAGTCCGCATTGCTGCGGATTTTTGAGAAAAGTTTCCTGTCAACATTCGCACGCTTATAAACCTCCGTATCAGTATAGCCCTTTTCGTCTATAAGCCTGAAAAGGCTCTCCTGCCAGGTTTCACTCACATTGGCCATAAGGTCATCGAGGCTGCGTGTCTGCTTCGCTTTTGCTCCGGCTGCCGGTGCATTTAGCATTCCGGCAGGAGCCATGCAGCGAACCTGTCCCTCAAAAGCCTGCTCCATACACATAGCTGACCGTGCCATCTGTGCAGAAGCCGACGGCATTGACGCCCCAAAGAAGGCCTCCCGAGGAGCCGTCTGTCTTCCGACATTTTTTTCTGCCAAATTCGCATCGGCATCCGGCCTGCCTTCCGGTTCTTCAGCCAGACATTCTTCATCCGAAGCATCATTAGAGCCGCCATCACAAAAATCATCTGCAGCGGTCTCCCTTGCTACACTCTCATGCATGGAAACGGATTCATTCTTCCGTCCCATCTTACCAAGCTTTCCGAAAAGATTACGCAGACCTCCTCTGGACGAATCCGCAGATGATGCAAAAGTTTCATTTAGCGAAGCGTCTTCAATAACCGTATCTCTCTCACACCTGTCCGCTGCATACTCTTCATCCAGAGTACTCTTTGCATAATTGTCATCAATATACTCGTCAACGCCGGAGAAAATTTCATCAGACAGTACAAAGGATTCTTTATCAAAAACCACAAGTGTGATTTCCATATCTTCTCCCGCCAGGAAATCACTGAATACAGATATTGCGATCTTAAGCGCTTCATCCTTAGGAAAGCCATACACACCCGTAGCTATAAGCGGAAAAGCTATACTCTCACACCCTAGCTCTTTTGCCAGCTTAAGGCTGTTTTCATAACAGTTCTTTACAGCTTCTTTTTCACCATGTTCCCCGTCTGTCCATTCCGGGCCAACAGTATGGATTATATATTTTGCATCCAGGCCAAAAGCAGATGTCACTGCAGACTGCCCCACCTCAATATCGCCTATCTTCTCTCTTTCTTTAAGCAGAGCCTCAGCACCTGCTGCCGCATAAATAGCCGAGTCAGTCCCACCTGCATATATAGGCTTTGGATTAGCAGTATTTACTATTGCATCCGCAGATACTTTCGTTATGTCGTTTCTGATAATATTAAATGACATGTGACTCCTTCTACCTGATAAGTGACTCCGGTGAAGTTACATTTATCGGCTCGCCTAAAGGATCAATGGTTCCCCCGCAATGAGGACATGACAGATGTATGCCATGAATATACAGGCCTCCGCACCACTTGCAGGTATCCTCAACGTACTGCACGTCTTTTTCCAGCTTGACGGAATTTCTTGCCTTTTCCTCATTTTTCTTCGCGCCAAAAATTAATCCATAGAAGAATAATGTCGCATGTAACAGTATGAAAGGTATTGCTATAAGAGCCATGGGCTCAAAACTCACTTCCATGCAGACATCGCTTAAGCTGTTAAAAGCATCCAGGAAAGAATCAGCAAAAGGCTGTCTGTCCTGCAGGAGTCCCTTCTGGAAGGCCTCCCTGAAATCATTCGTCCTCTTGGTAGTAAGAATGTTATCGGTATCATCTCCCTGCATGCCTTCCCAATGCCAGTCTTCCCATTCCTGGTTGGAATCGGTTGAATATACTATGAGCCAGTGCTTTTCATCATCCCAGCGCTGTACATAATATTCATATGCATAATTCTCAAGTGAAGAGTAATGCCCCATCCACTCGGAATTATCAATTATCAGCAGCACCGGAGTAATACCGGTTTTATCCTGGAATTCCGAAAACGAATCCCCTATCCTTACCAGTTCATCCTCGCTTAGAAGCTCTTTCCCGTCAGAAATACTGATGGATGTGTCTTTATAATCCATTTTCAGCTTCCTGGGAATATTGATCGTACTGCCCGCTATGGCAATAATGAAAAAGGCATAAAAAACAGCCAATACCAAAGCCGTGATCAGACGTGTTTTTGTTTTGTCCTTAAGGTCATTTTCAGTATATTCTGCATCACGGTAGTAATACTCTATACGTCCTTTATGGTAATAGGCATACCTTGTTGATCCCGGAAAATATGTATGAGATGTACGGTGTCCCCTGGACCCGCTTCCATGTGATCCGCCATGTGAACCTCCGCCGTGTGATCCGCCTCCGCTTGAATGTGGCATGTTATCTCCCTCCTGATTTTTAGATTAGTTCTTGTTTTTATCCCTGACAGCCTGCAGCGACAGCGCATGATATCGTTCTGTTGCAAACTCCAGCTCTGTCACGATAAAAGCCTCGTCCTCCGAATAAACGTAGTAACAGCAGTCCTTAGTGGACAGGACTATGCACTTACCACGCTTTCTATAATTATACTCTGTCTGCAGCGATTCTAACTTCCTGATTGAGAAAAATAGGGGCTCGTAATTCTCCGTTTTTTTCTGTTCCTCATCAATACTAAGGTAAAACCCTTCCCGGCTGAAACGCAGCCTCCCGCTTCCCATCGGCACAAAACCCTTTTCATTCGGCAAGGCATCTACCTTTACCGTAATATCCAGATTTTTGTAAGTACCTTTCGCAATTTCATCCTCTACCTGTCTTCTCTCCTGACGATACCATTCCGGAATATTACAGGTTTCTCCCGAATCAAAATCCACCAGGTCTCCGTCTTCAGTAAGAGTCCAGCGGTTTTCACATTTCTCGCACCAAAGGTCGGCACCGCCGCTTCTCATCTTTCCTTTCGTACCGCACGCCTTACATTTATACAAAGGCAAATGCAGGCCCTCAGCCCTTTCAGCGAAGTTTATTTTTATGCCGTTCTCTTTCTGCCAGGCATATTCATCATACTGAAGCTTTTCTTCAACACGGCGCTGGACTTCTTCTGCTGAAGCATTACGCAATTCTTCCCTTGTATATAAAAGCTCTGCCGTGCTCTCCATCCTCACATTCCTTCTGCGGTCCTCATCCCAGAAAGGATTCGCAAGATAACAGCCATGGCTGTATATCACCACCAGCGGAACATCCAGAAACTTTGCCAGTTTCCCAAGATTATCCGGCAGGGGCGACGTGATCCCGGCATCACAGTGCCTGGACTCCGGTAAAATGACTACTGTCTGCTTTAATTCTTTCAGCGCATACCTGATATTCAGCATTACTGATACATCAGGAACATAACGCCTCTTTCCTATGCATCCGCCTGCACGGTAGGCCTCGTTGCCGAAAGCCGCAAAGCCTTCCATATCCGACACATAATTCGCACGCTGTGGAAAGAGCATCCTTGGCACTATGTAGTAATCAGAAAAACCCTGGTGCGTAGAATAAACAAGGAACGGCGGCTCAAGTCCTTCCATACGGATCTTGTTTTTCTTAAGTCCCGGCGTCAGTGCGAATGCCGCTCCCCAGAGCAACAAAAGCAAAGGCGGAAACTGCTTTATCGGTTTCCGCGACATATCATATGGCGTCATGTCCCTTTCTTTATTATCAAGCCCCATCCAGAATAAACTCCATTTTCCGGCCATCAGCAGGATGCCTGAACGTCAGGTGGTACGCACACAAACACAGCTGCCTGATGCCGTTTTCCTTTGTATAACTCACTGATTCTTCACTGCCGTATTTAAGATCCCCAACAATAGGAACACCTGCATTTGCAAGCTGTACTCTTATCTGATGGTGTCTTCCCGTCAGCAGCTTTATGTCTACGCATTCTGTCTTACCGTCGGATTCATCATCCACCGTATTTTCTTCCTTCACTTCATACTCAAGCTCCGCCAGCTTTCCGCCCTGTGGCTTTGAAACCACAGAAGAACTGTTGCTCCTGCCATCCTTTAACAGATAGTCGCTAAGCTTTCCTGACTTTTCCCTAATATGCCCGTATACCACAGCCCTGTATATTTTCTCCATACCAGCGGCCTCGCCTGATGCCTGCTTTGATAATATTCCTGCCGACTTCTTGTCCTTGGCAAAAACCAGTATGCCTTCCACCGGCTGGTCAAGGCGGTGGATCACAGCAATATACGGCTCCTCTGCACGTGCTGAACTATTCTTGTTTTTTTGTGAAACAAGATATTTTTTCAGCTCCGTCACCATATCCGGACTGCCTATGGACGCAGACTGGACAGCTATACCGGGACGCTTGTGGCAGACTATGATATTTTCATCCTCATACAGTATATCTATACGGTTATCCATAACTTATTTTCTTGATCTCATTTCTTTGAAGAAATCCGTCAACACTTTGCTGCACGCTTCCTCGCATACGCCCCTGGCAACTTCCACCTTATGATTGAAGCCGTCCATCTCCAGTATGTTAAGAATGGATCCGGCACAGCCTGCCTTTGGATTCATGCATCCAATCACTACTCTGTCCATTCTTGCCTGCATAATGGCACCAGCACACATCTGGCAGGGCTCCAGGGTCACATACATTGTCGCACCCTCAAGACGCCAGTCATCAAGCTTTTTGCTTGCTTTTTTTATGGCCGTGATCTCAGCATGAGAAAGCGTGCTCTTGTCGGTATTTCTCCGGTTATAACCTCTTCCGATCACCTTTCCTATGAACTCGGTCTTAGTCTTGTCTGAAAATTTTTTCCTGTCTCCCTTATCCCTTATACCGTTATAAACTATCACGCAGCCGATAGGCACTTCCCCGGCCTCTGCAGCCTTTTTAGCTTGCCTGATAGCTTCTTTCATGTATTTTATATCTGTCTCTTCGATTGACATGTTTGTCGTTGTGTTTGTCATTTTATACTATTCTTCTTTTCAAGAAATAACTTCAAAAAACTATCTACGGTACTGTTTTATTTTATAACAGAAACACCTAATCTGCAAAAAACACTATTTTAAGCTATAATGTACTAGATATTAACACTAAGGAGCCACGTCCATGCTTATAGGCGGTTTTCAGTCAACCACATTACTTGATTATCCGGGACATCTCGCATGCACCGTCTTTACACAGGGGTGCAACTTTCGCTGCCCTTTCTGCCAGAATGGTTCTCTGGTCCTTCCGGAAAAATTCGAGACATCATTCAGCGAGGAAGACATACTTGCACGTATCCGTAAGCGGACTGGCATATATGAAGGTGTCTGCGTAAGCGGCGGTGAGCCCACAAACCAACCAGACCTGGCTGAATTTCTGAAAAAGATCAAAGATATGGGTTTATTGGTAAAACTTGATTCCAATGGTACCAGACCTGAAGTGTTAAAGCAGCTGTATGAAGAATCACTTATCGATATGATAGCAATGGATATAAAGGCCGCCCCGGCACAGTTTGCCGAAGTATGCGGATTAACAGAAGGCACGGCCGAAAAACTCCTTGCCAAGTCTAGTGAATCCATTGAATTCATTATGAACTGCGGCATAGAATACGAGTTTCGCACCACTCTTGTAAAGGGACTTCACGACATTAATCAGACAGAAGAACTGGCAATGCAGATAAGCAACGCAAAGGCTTATTTCCTACAGTCCTATACTGACAGCGATCTGATAATAAATAAACTTAACGGGAATACACAACAGTTTGAAAGTTTTTCTGAAGACGAGTTAAACAAAATTCTCGTAACAGTAAGAAATCACGTTCCTAACGCAGAACTGCGCGGCATAGATTAGACTATAGCATTCACAACAAAAGATTGCGATCAGCTGTTTGCGGTTTTATATTCCAGATACCTGTCCACCATAAGCGCAATCTTAAGCGTCACGGCATCATCGAAGTTCCTGATATCAAGGCCTGTCTTTTTCTGAAGTTTCTCTATACGGTAAGTCAATGTATTCCTGTGGATATACAGATCCCTCGCAGTCTCCGCAAGGCTTAAGTTCCTGTCAAAGTAGCTGTTTATCATCTTGAGCTCGTCATCGCTAAGGCTAAACTTCTTCTTTTCACCGCAGATTTCATCCATGAAAAGCTCGCATAAGGATACCGGAAGCTCTGCAATAAGCCTGCCGATTCCCAGTTCATCACAGGATATAACATAGCGCTCGGTATAAAAGATGCCGGCCACCTCCATTGCAAGCTTTGCCTGAAGGTATGACTCCTGAATCTGAGCCACTCCGGTCACGGACCTGCCGTAGGAAACCCTTACTTTTTCCATAAGCTCGGTATTGACAGTACTCACTATGGATTCCGCCGTTTTATTCAGCATGTCTTTTTCTTTTTTTCCTGAGAGTTCCTTTATGAAAATGGCCGAATGGTCATTTATAGGCATTATCAGATTGTCGCCGTCTCCGGCGAAGATTTCACTCAGAAGCGTAGCCGATGCGCCCGCCTTTGACTGCTCTATCATAAGCGCAGCATACCTTTTTTCTGCAGAAAAGCCGTATCTTTCAGCCCTTTCCTGTATCTCTGCTTCAGAAAAACGACCTTCAAGAACAGCCCTTAAGAAACCTTCCCTGCTGTCAGCGGCTTTTATCTCATCAATGATCCTTGCCAGAACATCAGCCGGAAAAGTCCCGTGAAGTGTTATCTCGTCATTCTTTATGCTTTCAACCTTAAGACCTGCCCCTGTCAGCTCATTAAGGTCTTTTATCTTTTCTGCCGCATCGCGCTTATTCATAGTCTGTTCTATCTATCCTATAACAGCCTGCATCTTCTTCAGGGATGCTTCCCAGCTGTAATTATTCTTAATATAGAATCTTGCCCTGACTCTTACCTTGGCATAGTTCTCGTCGCCGATGGCTTCCAGATCCTTTATGATCCTGCTGCATTCATCATCATTATTGTATGTATAGCCTGCTTCACTGCGTTTTATCTGCTCATTTATATTTTCGCAGTCACGGTTTGCTATAGGCGGCACCCCAAGTGCCATTCCCATAAGGCAATAATCCGGATTCACAGAAACAGATGCCGGGATCCACTGGAACTTTGCTCCCGCCAGTGCCGTAAGCTTCTCCCTTTCCGACAGGAACCCCGGATAATGGGCGCCGATATTCCTTGGAAGTACCATGTCATTATCAGCCCTGCCTATTGCAACCAGGCTTATGGGTGCGGTTACACGCCCCCCGCGGTAATTCCTGTAGATATCAAACATCTTATCACAGCCCAGCTTATTGCTTATCCTTCCGCTGTATATGATGTAATCACCCTCGATTCCGTATTTAGCCTTAAATTCTTCAACAGCCTGCAGACGCTTCATTGCATCAGTCAGGAAATCCGGTACATCTATGCCCACGGAAACCACAGCCTGCTTCTTCTCATCCTGCTTCATATTGTTGTTTACAAATCGCTGCTCGTTCTCATTCCTGAAAATTATTCCCTTAACTGATTTAAATATATCCTTATAAACCTTGTACTTTATCTGTTTCACATCAAGTTCAGGTGAAACAAGAGGTATCAAGATGGCTTTGTCGGAAACATTATGATATGCATAGGCAGTAGTAAAGTACTGGAATGTTATGAATATGAAACGGTCATAGTCATCCTTATGCTCTTTTATATAAGCAGCCAGCCCTCTGGTAAGAGGTCCCTGGGCATAAATACGCTTCTGATCCAGTGATCCTCCAAGTACCCCCAGGCGTTCACGCATAGCGTCAAGCTTTTCAAACTCCTCGATATCCCTGTTCTGGGTGGTCCTGAAACGCCAGATGGTTATTCCTTCTTCTTCGCTCTTTCCCTCCGGGAAGTGATTTGACCATGTTTCATAATCGGAAGCTGTCGTTGTGAGCACATCAATAGAATAGAACCCCTTAAGCTTCTGTACAAGTTCATAGGCATAATTGGGAACAGGTCCCGTTACCTCCTGACCATATCTGGGTACAACGACCGCTATTTTTTTCACTACTTCACCCATTCTGATAAATTATAAGGGATTTATGAACAATACGCAATAAAAAACCCACAGGGGCAAAGCCCTGCGGGTCTGAAAATCTGTAAATATTAGTTGGTGATGATGTGCTCGGTTTCCTTGTCGAATACATGGATCTTCTCTGTATCGAAAGCGAATCTTACAACATCGCCAGGTCTTGCTGTTGTCCTGGGATCTACTCTTGCAGTCATAGGGAACTCGTCAAGATCGAAATACAGGTAAACTTCTGCACCAAGAAGCTCGTATACACGGATGCTTGCTTCGAATACGCTGGTAGGAGAAGCCTCAACCATCATTTCTGAATCATAAACGTCCTCAGGTCTGATACCGAATGTAACGGTCTTTCCGTCATATCCGCCCTCAATGAGCTTCTGGCTCTTTGCGGGAGGAAGAGGAACTGCCTTGTTAGCGATCTTCAGGTAAGCTGTCTCACCCTGGATCTCAACTACAGCATCAAGGAAGTTCATCTGAGGTGATCCCATGAAGCCTGCTACGAACAGGTTCTGAGGTCTGTCGTAAAGGTTCTGAGGTGTGTCAACCTGCTGTATAACACCATCCTTCATAACTACGATTCTGGTACCAAGTGTCATAGCCTCGGTCTGATCGTGTGTAACGTAGATGATGGTGGTACCGAGACGCTGATGAAGCTTAGCGATCTCTATTCTCATCTGCACACGAAGCTTAGCATCAAGGTTTGAAAGAGGCTCGTCCATAAGGAATACCTTAGGATTACGAACAATAGCACGACCCATGGCAACACGCTGTCTCTGTCCACCGGAGAGAGCCTTGGGCTTACGCTCAAGATAAGGAACAAGGTCGAGGATCTTAGCTGCTTCCTTAACCATCTTGTCGATCTCGTCTGAAGGAACCTTACGAAGCTTAAGACCGAATGCCATGTTATCATAAACGGTCATATGAGGATACAGAGCATAGTTCTGGAATACCATTGCGATATCACGATCCTTAGGCTCTACATCGTTTACCAGTCTGTCGCCGATACGCAGCTCACCAGATGAGATATCCTCAAGACCTGCGATCATACGAAGTGTTGTTGACTTACCGCATCCGGAAGGACCAACGAAGATGATGAACTCCTGATCAGCGATTTCAAGATTGAAATCCTTAACAGCTTCAAATCCGTTAGGATAAACCTTGCAGATGTTCTTTAATGAAAGACTTGCCATTTTTTACCTCCTAAAATTTAAAGTTATTTGCCCGGAATCTCTATATGATTCCCACCCAACAATAGCTATTATAATTATGTAAGCGCTTACAGTCTATTGACCAAACAACGAATTTTTTCTGATTCTTTTCGTTATTGTGACGAAAGCCCCGTTACTCATTTTAATACCTTTGAAAACTCCACTGTCCTTACCGGTAATATTAACCTGCACAGCCAGAAAATCTTTGCCGCTTGCATCCACCTTTTCTGCCATTCCTCGTACCTTTGCCAGCAATTCGTCAAATTTCATATTTCCCCTCCTTCTTTTATTTATTTGTAACTATTCGGAACACCCTAAAGCACTTGCTGTCACAGGCGTACAAAATAGTAACGATACATATATTCTGATGTTCACCATTTAATCTGAAATCATTGTTATGCATCCCGCATCATTGGATATATTTGCCGTTATCTTTTCCTCGGAAGACTCAAACGAGCCTTCACCTGTTATGCCGCCGTACGCATAGTTCTGCGCTCCCTTTCCGGTATAACGGAAACTAACCAGATCCATGATGATCTCGGAGCTTCCCTTCAATGCTCCGGCTCCGGTTGCACAGGTGGCATTTATATCCATATCCATACTTAAGTCTTTCAGGCTTACCCTAGCCCTGCTGCCGCCACAGCTGCCACATACCGCATACTCTTCACCTTCTGCGGTACAATTATAATAAGTTTTCGTGATCGCCACATCAGCATTGCCGTTAAGGGAGCCAAGTCCCACGCCGGAGTTTCCGGAAAAGGCAAGGTGCATTTCACATTTATTTATATCGAGCTTCACATCCGAATCCAGACTTCCTATAGCGACGGCCTGATCACTGTTTTGCTGGATCACATATCTTCCACGGTAAATATGTACATCGGCGCCGTCACTTCCGCCGATAGCCACGCCCTGAGCCCCTCTTGTCTCGATCAATATAGTTCCGTCCTGGTAAAACTCTATCCGTCCGGCCTTTCCATTTGACATGCCCACAGCCGCATATGTTCCCTGTTTCATACGGATCGTCAGATCCCCATCGCCAAATACCGTAAGCTCCGCCCCTTCGGGAATCATGATACCTCCGCCGATGAGGTTATTTTCACCTCGGAGCATAAGCGCAACCTTTGCCCCCGGCGCCACTTCGATACAGGGCTTAAGCTTCGGGCTCACAAGGCTTACATTTTCAAGGGTGATCTGACCGTCATAGCCCTCCTGTACCTCTATCGTAAGCTCGGTCTTCTGCCCCGGGGTTCCGCTCAGCACATAATCCCTGAAGGAAACCTCCTCACCTGTAGTCACTATCTTCTGATAACCGTCACGCACCAGGGAACCGGCAGAAATCCTGCCTACCCTTCCGGCCTTATAACCCCTGCGGTTTGTACCTTCCTGATGCTCCTTCTGATACCTGCATATTTCTTCCATGATCTCCGGTTTGATCTGCTGCAGTATCTCCGGTGACGGCCTGCCTGTATAGTATCCCTGTATCAGGTCGCACCCCAATCCTATTACCGTACGGAGCTCGTCGGCAGTTTCCACGCCTTCGGCCAGCACCTTTATTCCGTTGTCATGTGAAAAGCTTACAATCTCCCTTACGAAATGCTGCTTGGACGGACTGTCCTGGATTCCTGATAAAAGGGACCGGTCTACCTTGACATAGTCCGGCATATAGCGGAGCAGGTTCGAAACATTCGAGTAACCTGTTCCATAATCGTCAACAGCAGTTCCTATGCCCATATCAGAGTATCTGGCTTTCATAGCCGAAAGAGCCTCGTCATCAAGCTCAGCCTGTTCAGTGAGTTCAACCACGGCCTGTCCGCCGCAGGCTATCAGCAAAGCCTCTATCTTCTTTTCATCTTCTTCAGAAAGCTTGGTTCCGGGAATGCTGTTTATAAAAACATGCCGGTCACCGAAATCTTCTTCTTTTTCCCGCAGATGCTCAAGCACATTTATAAAAGTAGCCTTTTCAACATCATGCAGTCTGCGGAGCATATCGGCATATTTTATGATATCAAGCGGAGATATCTTTTTCTCCGTGTTCGCACGCATCAGAGCCTCAAATGCATAGATGCTGCCGTCCACAGCGCTTACGATAGGCTGGAAATGATATGTAAAAAGATTATCATCCAGAATACGGCTTACGCATTCTATAGCCTCTTCATCTTCCCTGGTAATATCTCCCGTAAAACCTGAAGGGAATTTTGCCAGCACACCGGACCGTCGGATTGCCTTCATAATAAGTGTCCGTCGCAGGCTCTCCAAACCGCTGCAGAATGCTAATATCCATAATCTGTATATCTCATCATAGCTGCGTGTAAGATTACCGTAACTGATTACCGCATATCCAAAATTTCTTGCTCCGAAATAAAGTGGTGTAAAAATATATGAACAAGGAGTGTCATGTTCCTCATACAGCTCCGGAAGAAGTTCCAGCGACGAAAAGCTTTCTGTCTGCCCGACACGATCCACACGTCCGCTGCCCCGATATGAAGCAAGTACACGGACCATCTGCGTCGGATATGAAGAAGCTGTCATTGTATCGTCGTCAGTCAAGGACGGATCTGCCCAGTCCTTTGGAATACACAGGTGAAAACTGTCAATATCTTTCAACTGATATACATGGGAATAAACTGTATCTAAGAACCCCCTGGTATCCTTTTGGGCGATCATGTCTTCGACAAAATGGTTATGAAGCGAATAGAAACCTTCTTCAGAAAGAACCGTGGTCCAGGATTCCCGCCTCAGGCTGTTGTAAATATTACCGTCATCCACGCAGCCGCAGCTTGTACCTATGAAAAGCTCTGTCTCATCCTTGGATTCATCTACGGATCCGCCCTTCATCAGCCGCAGTATGCTTCTAGCTGCCCTTGCCCCCGTGGCCCTTGCCGGGATATACGCGCTGGTCAGTGGCTTTGGGCTTCTCTGCCCCTCATCGGATGTGTCAAAACCTATGACCGCTATGTCTTCCGGAACCTTTAAACCGGCCGCCGCCAGCTCCTCGCACAAGCCTATTGCCATGAAGTCATTTGCACAGGCAACAGCCTCCGGAAGGTCGTCCCTGTTCTTAAGGAGCTTTTCGGCGCACTTCTTTCCGCCCGTATACCAGTAGTCCCCGTAAAAAACCCTGTCCTCCCGTACCGTAAGCCCGGCCTCCGTCATTACATCCCTGTATGCCTGAAGCCTTATCTTGGAATGCTCGTGCCACTTCTTACCGGTAAGGAAGGCAATATCCCTATAGCCATGCACCTGTACAAGATGCTCTATCAGCTGTTTTACCGGGGTATAGCTGTCCGTCAGTATATAAGGAAAGGTCTTGCTGGCCAGATCCACATAAAGCACAGGCCCGTCAAACTCAGCCTTTATCCTGTCCTCTATCTCCCCAGCCATTCCCGGCGTCTGTATGGTATCAGGCAAAACAACAACCGCATCAAAAAGAGAAAAATTAACAAGGGAATAAATACGCTTATCCCCTTTTTCTCTTGCCTCTGTATCCTGATATTTTAAATACATGGAAAAAATGCAGACATCAAGATCAGCATCAAATGTCTGCCGAAGGAATCCGTCAATAAAACGGTACTGATAGAATTCTTCTGCCTGCCCAAGCAGCAGTGCGATCCGTTTTCTTACCGCCATAAGCTTACGTTTTCATTCCCCAAACTCTCTTTTCCTGATGATCTCAGCCTGACGTATGATCTTTTCTTTCCATTCGTCGTCCTGAGCCTCTAACTGATATACATTATAACCGAACTGTCTGCCAAGTGTACATACTATTGCTTCATCATCAATATGAAGTGAGATCCTATATCTGCTAGGTAGTTTCTGGGGAAGGGTATCTTTATTGTCACGCTGAACTTCCTTTAAATGGCGGGTGCCGTTTACTATACCGTCGAACTTTATGTGATAACGGCTGAAAAGTCTTGATATATACTGCTCAGATCTAAAGGACGAAGTATAAACCCACACTTCATATCCCATTTGCTGAAGCGTGTTTATCAGTTCCGGCGTACCGAGACGCAGCCGTTCCTTATAAATCTTATTAAGCGGAAAGCGCAGCTCCGGCTCGGTCTTGTGCGTAAGCGGATTTACAAAAAGCACCTCGTCAAGATCGAATGAGACACGCATTTTGTTGTTAGTTTTTTGCATCCGGATATAACCCCTTTATGATGTTTATCACGGCATAGGACCAGCCGTTCTCATCCTCTTTTATCTCTATATCCTGAAAATCCTTTTTATCCCTGAAGGAACGGACCACGAAATCATTTTCTATATGAAGAGTCTCTTCATATTTTGCCTCCATGAATTCCTTGAGTCTTTGCTTTGTCGCCTCATGTTCCTTCGCTTTTCTGCCTGTTCCGGTAATTACGCCATCCAGCTTGACTGAATATTTTTTGAAATAGTTACTGATATAATCATACGAATAAAGCTTTGCCGTGTAAACCCATATGTCATAACCGTTTTTGCTCAGGATGTGCAGGAGAGACGGAATCCCCAGCCTGATCCTTTCTTTGTATATCCGATTTGCAGGAAAACCCAATGACTTTTCTGCCTGCACTTCATTAGGGTCACAGAATACAATCTCATCCAAGTCAATGGTCACCCTCTTATCGTGATTGGACGCCATAAGCATTTTTTTGACATCGGTTTCCTGGGTAAGGTTTATGATGGTTATGGGAACTTTTTTGATATTCGCGCGCATTGCTCCCGCCCATCTGTGGTGGCCATTCAGTATCATATATCCGCTTGGATGTATCTTCTGCACCATGATAGACTCATCCCAAGGGTTATCTTTTACCTTGCCTGTTGTTCTGAATTTACTCTCATAATTTGCAATGATCGAATAATTCGGGCCTATATTGGGAAAGCTGAATTCATCATCAGGATTTGGATGCAGATCAGAAGTTTTGGCACTCCTTATGATGGCCCGCTCTAACAGGCTGGCTTTCAAAGGAACATATACTCCTTCGTATCTGTTTACTTCTTTTGCCAGAAGTTTTTTTAAGTCTTCATTTGAGATTGCCACGGCACCTTCCTTTCTCTACCCATTTCGAAACGGGTTCAGACGACTGTATTCATCACAACGCCATCACATATATCTGGCATGGATTTGCCTCATCCCAGTATTCCGGAAACACTTCAAACTCTTTAAAGCCCCAGGCTATATAGGCACGGTTCGTACGGTCATAGTCCTCATACATGCCCATCTTCACGGTCTTTACCTGGATGAAGCTGTATCCGGCATCAGATGCGGCTTTTTTGGCGTTATCAAAAAGCTTCCGTCCGACACCCTGTCTGTGGTATTCCTTAAGCACACCCATTACAGCAAGTTCCATGGTAGCATCTCCGGTTTCTTTAAGATATAAAAAACCGACAAGCTTTTCACCGTCATATGCCGCAAAAAATATCTTTCCTGGGCTGTCTGAAATATACCCTTCCCTTGATTCAGTAACCTCGAACCACTCAGTAAGTGCCTCAAGTATCGTCCGGCTTATCTCTTTTTTCTTTTCATCATCTTTTATTTCTATAATGTTCATATTGCCTCCGGAACCGTCAGTTCAGCATTCCGCTTTCTTTCACGGACTTAAGTGCCTCCGCGATTTCCTCCGGCGGAAGCACCAAAGCAAACCTGACATATCCCTCACCATGAGGTCCGAAGCTTGCACCGGGTGTACAGAGCACACCAGACTTATTAAGCAGGTCCATGCAAAACTCCATGCTGGAGGTGTAGGTCTCAGGCAGCGGTGCCCATACGAACATGCTGCCCTTCGTATCCGGAATATTCCAGCCGATCGCCCTTGCACCTCCGCAGAGTGCGTCACGCCTTGCCTGATAATCAGCACACTGCTCCACCACCATTTCGGTGGGACCTTCAAGTGCAGCTATGGCCGCCTTCTGTATGGGCAGGAACATGCCGAAATCGATCTGGCTCCTTAAGAGCTTAACCGCGTCCACAACATCTTTTCTTCCGATAAGGAAACTAATACGGGCACCGGTCACATTAAATGATTTGGACAGGCTGAAAAACTCAACTCCCACATCCGCTGCACCTTCAGTTGCAAGGAAGCTTCCGCCCTTCACGCCATCGAAGATGATGTCGCTATAGGCATTATCATGAACTATGAGCACATCGTACTTTTTAGCCCATGCGACGATCTCATCGTATATTCCTTCCCTCGCAATGGAACCGACGGGATTAGCCGGAAGGCTAACTATCATGTACTTTGCCTTTCGAGCCACATCCTCAGGTATGTCCGCAAGGTGAGGCAAAAAATCATGCTCTTTGGAAAGCGGATAGTACCAGGGCTCTGCCTCTGCTAAAAAGCTTCCCGCCTGAAACACCGGGTAACAGGGATCCGGAAGAAGTACCACATCCCCCTTATTGCAAAGGGCAAGTGCTAAATGTCCCACGCCCTCCTGGGTACCGTAGCAGCTCATTACCTGATCCGGCTCTATGGTAACTCCGTATCTTTTTTTGTAATAAGCACACACTGCATCCAGAAGCTCAGGTATATCTCGAAGTGCATACTTCCAATTGTCAGGATCCGCTGCAGCCTCTTCCAGCGCTTTCCTAATGTGCTCCGGTGTCTTAAAATCCGGAGTACCCACACTCATGTTATATATCTTTCTTCCCTGTGCTTCCAGCTCCAGCTTCTTGTTATTAAGGGAAGCAAATATCTCTTCCCCGAAACGGTCAAGTCTGTCTGCAAATTTCATTTTATCCTCCTGCTCATCAAAAACATCTTATTACACTAAATCTATCATTTTTCAATTTTATTGTCCGCGTCAGTACAGCTTCTTTTTCTCGCTTTCATTATAGTCACCGAAAAGCTTAAGACATTCTTCCCGGTCTTCCTCCACTACCGGCATTATCTCTGTCCTGCCTGCAATGTAATCATAGAACCTGTCGTCCCTGAAGCCGATCCCGTCAGTGTCCTTTCTGTTGCAGCCGTATCGTACTTCACTTATATTCGCCCAAAGCGAAGCACCTAGGCACATGGGACAGGGCTCAGCTGTGGTGTAGAGTATACTTCCGCTGAGATCATGGGTGCCCGCCTTTTTACAAGCATCCCTTATGGCCTCCACCTCACCGTGGCAGGTGGGATCTTTTTTCAAAAGCACCCTGTTATGGCCCCGGCCGATTATCTTTCCATCCTTAACTATCACGCAGCCAAAGGGTCCTCCGTCACCGGCATTTATCCCGTCATATGCTTCTTTTATTGCTTCCTGCATATAGTTTTCCATATAACACCCCCTACCGATACAAGCGTTTAAAATCGATACAGATTCCTGTTGACCTTGTCTTTTCTGACATCAAACCTTACAAATGAATCCGCAAAGTCATGATACTTCGCCTCTGTATTTCCAAGATCATTTGATTCTTTAAGTGCGCTGGACACAAAATACAGTGCAACAGTGATGCCGGTGCTTATTCCAAGTATTATTGCGATAGCTATCATATCCTCTTTCTCCTATCTGTTCTTCGAATAACTTGCGATTTCTTTTGCACTTGACAGTTTATTACTGGTCTTAATATCCCTCATGTTCTTGAAAGCCTTACACCAAAGGACAGCAGTTAAGACAAGTACCAAAAAGGCAGGCCTGACTTCATCAAATCCAAAATAACTAAATATAAAGTAATATATGATCGAAGCCAACGGAGCTACGAGTGCAAATATCAGAGAAAATTTTATTGCCTGCGAGGTCTTATCATAGGGAAGACCACCTACGACTTTACCGGTCTGTCCGTTAACAAGCATCGTATAAGGAACATCCTTATATCTGAAGGTTAGAAACCACGCCGGCAACAGTGCGTATTTAATATCGTTTATATTTGCCTTCGGATCACCTTTAAGACGCACTATACTATGCACATTTCCGCTCTTCTCCACATCCGCTTCAACCTCTTTGTTAAACAGCTCTCCTGCTCTTCTTACCGCAGCCCTCTGCAGCTCATAATTCTCAACGTCGTACCTGTCGGAATAAAAACCTGAGAGATAATCCGCTTTAAAGGGAATCATTGCTTCTGTCATATAAGGCTCTAAACGCTTTGAAGACTCATCATTCAGCTGTCTTGATGCATCAAGTGTCATATTCCTGAAATGAGTAGAGCCTTCTCTGTAGTAGTAATACTTATGAGCATACTTGCCTCTTCCAACCTCACCGGATAGCAGCTGTCTGTCAGAATAATCCATATCGAAAAGCCAGAAAGGGACATAGATCCCTGCTACCCTGTCTATGGAAAATTCCTTCACCTCCTTTGGCACACATTTACCGGCATTAACCTTTGACCTGAGTAAGCTGACAGCCTGCTCCTTTGTAATGGAAAATGAAATGATAAACTGCGGTTTCTTCATGGTGGTCACTCTGTCAAATACTACCGTCGGCTGTCCGCAGTAAGCACAGAAGGTAGAACAGGTATTATCACTCACATTGAGTTCTGCACCACAGGAACGACATTTGTAGACATTACATTCCATCGTGTCTTCTTCATCAGCTGTAAAGCTGTTCTCGTATCCAAGCTCTCCTGCGGAATACAGATTCCCACAGCTCTCACAAAGCATTTTCCCTGACACAGGGTCAAAAATCAATGCTGCGCCACATCCCGGACATTGAAGTGTCACGCCCTGTCCCGAAGCATCGTACTTCATATGGGGTACACTATTATCCAATATTTTCCCCTCCCACAAACATTTTCCGGGAAATTATACCATATTTATATAAAATCAGATAACGGTAACATATACTTTTTATTTTCTTTGCCCCCTTCCTATGTAGTATCATTATGAAAAAACAGGAGGTCTTTTTCTTATGCCGTTTCGAATATTGGAAATAACAAAACCATCAGAAGTTCATATCAACTTCGGACAACTGGAAATAACACAGGAAGAGAAAATAGTTATACCCATCGAGGACTTGTATCAGATAACAGCGATCGGCCCCAATATCCGTCTGTCAACAATGGACTTATCATTTGATTGAACCTTATCGGGCTATGGTTGATCAAGTGGCATATTATAACCTCGGCTCAAACGAGCGGCTTAATAAGTCAGAGCGAAAAGAACTTTCCGGGGTTTTATACAATGCTTGTTTGATGGCAGGGACAAAAGTAAATATTATTTCCGCCATAGAATTGATGTGCGAAAGTCTTAAAAGGATTATTTTAGATGGTTCTACTGAGGAACTTCAGTTACCGACTATTCTTACTATGGAGAAAATGGAGGATATTACGGAATGAGACTGACCGAGAGACAATATGCTAATATTTATATAGTTTCCGGGGAAGCGGATTTGCAAGAAAAGGTAGTCGAAAAAAACTGCCAAATCATGCTATAATTAAAAGATGAAGGGAATAATTTCTATATTTGGTATACAAAAAAGAACTGACACAAAATGTACTACTAATACGATACACCAAAAATGGCGCATCATTCAACTTCCAACAGTTTCTTCTGTTTGTCGTCAAATATTTCATTTGTCTCTGCCATACCGGTTTACCTCCCACGAAAAAAGCACCGGAGTTCCGATGCTTTAATTCTTATATTTCATAAGACATCTTATCAGGGATCTCCCCTCTATCAAACTTTTCTTGATATCTAAACAACATCCTATCTATGGCATGTATGTAAACAGGCTTCTTCTGGGGTTGCCGCTCTATTTCGTAGTAATGCTTTTTAGGGTACAATTTCAAAAGGCCGGTAATATCACTTACAACACTACCAAGCAAATAAATGATATAATCATTCTCAACAGAAACTAGCCTACAATAAACCATCCTTTTCGCCCTTTCCCATTGTCTCATCCATCAATTGCTTATACCAAACACATTTTGCCAATACAAGGGCAGAATCAATATATTCCTTTGCTAAAAACGAAAACAATTCTGCAGAGTACTCATCACCATTGTATTTTCGCTCATCAGCGATGATATACCTGCCATCTACTTCTCTAACAACTCCATTGTTTAATAAGCCTTCAGTGTAAAGATTACGAAAAACCTCAATAGAATTCAAATCACAATTACCTTTTGTCATAATTGTTTTTACAGAATAATCTTCCGGAATTTCTTTAAATACTCTCCAATCCATTACAATAGCCTCTCGGAATCTTCAGACAGCATAAAATGTGGCTTTTCTGATTCCAGTTTCAAAAAATCCTCCAACTATTTTCAAGAAAACAGTTGACAGGAATACCAAGCTGAACTCCGGCATAATCATCTTTATGCCATCTTAAGTGGCTTTCCTGTCGGAAGCACACCGGGCATTGGAACATTCTATGATTTCTTCCGTCGCTTGTGGAAGTCTGATAGGCCTAACCTCCGTGACCCGGTTCATCCTCCGAAGAAATCTCCGAAAAGGCCTGACAAAAAGGGTGAAAAGGCCCCTCCTGTGGACAAAATCCGTATTGAGGATCTTTTATCTCAACTCCAGGAAACTCCTCCGGATGAAACAGATCCCTGTTCGCTACTCTTTGAGATCTTCAGCAAGCTGTTTCTGTTCCCTTCCGCTGAGAAAGGACTGGTTGATCTGAAACATCTCGCCCTGTCCTGTGACGGAACCCCTGTCTACACGGCGGCTCAGCAGCGCAAAAAGCGTTTGTGCAGCTGCCTTGAGAACGGGATCCACGACTGTGTCTGTCACAGAAGTTATACTCTCAGCCTGACTGTGATATCGGATGGGATTCACACAGGAACCGCTATTATTTCGGCTACGATCTGTACAAGCTTACTGCAAGTGACTCTGAAAACGATCTCCCGGTATTCCCTTTGTTGGGTCCTGCTTCCAGGCATGATCTCCACGGATTCGCTTACACTTTCTTCTCCATGAAGAAACGGTTGCCGGAAGCTACTGTATCGAAAATCCTATTGGACTCCGCTCATGATGCAATGCCGTTATATCAAATTTTCCGAAAGTTCTTCAATAGTCCCATTTCCCGCCTCATATTTAAGGTATTTTATGCGCAAATTCCTCAACACTCTGCACCCTTCCGGCCAGCAGATGCAAATGACGGAGTTTTTCATGATCTGTCTCTTCACAGATTTTATTCCGCAAATTTTCCGGAACGGTGCCTTTGTCATTCAGCAGATCCAGTATACCGTCCTGCAATATTGACACGGTCACACGCTCGGTCACTTCTTTAGTCACTCTTGCAGTGGTTTCTTCCCGTTCTTCCCTGCGTTCATTATCTATAAAATCACCAACCGTCATATAGTCTCCTTTAAGCACGCTGTTGCTCTTGATACTATCCACATAGCGGTCCAGCTCCCGGGTGGCTTCATCTACAGCCATATCATCCCTGCTGTCCTGAAGATATTTTAGCATGTTTTTTATATCCCTGCTACCGCCCCGGCTGCCTGAAGTATTGAAATACAGCATCGTCAAACCGTCATCATACTCGATATCAGGCTCTTCCCTGCAGGTCTGCTCAATCGTATACATCATGAGGTCTTTTCCGAACACATCAAAGTTGGTTATTAATATCACATACAGGTCTGGCATGTGACCGAACTCATTATCATTCTTTTTCATGTGCCGGCTGTCCAGCATGGCCTGCCTGAATCTCATAAACTTTGGAAAGTCCAGATCATCCCTAAGATGAGGCTCAAGATCATAGACGTTCGTAACTGCCTGTTCATTCCCTCCATCCGATAGATATTCATCAACCTCTACATCCAGACGTATCCCGCGTCTGTCAGGAACCGTGCCGGGAATAAACTTCTCAGCCTCTACCCTGATCTTCCCTACATCCCGCTGCAGCAGCACTGACAGCAGTCTCCTGAAAAAGGGCTCCGCCACATCCGGATCTGACGCTACCGCATTGATCAGATAATTGTCCAGAACATCCAGTTCTTCCCATTCTTTCATCGCCATTATAAATCCTCCATTCCGGCAGAGCTGGCCATGACAATATACAGCCGTCTCCACCTATCTTCATTACCTGTGAATCTCGACTGAACAGTCATTGAAAAAAAAGAAATCACAGAATCTTCACTACAGAACTTAATATACTGTCAACAGAACAGCGTGTCAAGGGTATTCCTTATCTACATGATTCAGTCCGTATGTATTCATGAACTCCTTAAGGTCATCATTATCCTTGATCAGCATCACCTCGTGGAATTCGCCGCCGGCCCTACTCTTAAATCCGGCTACCTGCTCCCCGGTACATATGGATGCGCGAATGACCGGCTTTTCCTTTGCCGGATCGTAGTCATATGCAGGCTGTAATCTATTCTCTTTTGAAAATAAACCCAAAATTCTCAGTGTCATCCGATTTTACTTTCTTCGCTAGGCTATAAACTGGCTATAAACTCCTTTTTTTAACTCAACAGAATAATCCATTTTTACAACTCTCTCTAATGTATCTTCCTTCACTTCAGGATTCTTTCTATCTGCCTGTCCTCTGCGTCCGGCAGGATTTTCCTAAACTGTTTCAGCACCCGACGATACGATTCCTCTGGGCTACGCTTGTACACCGCCCCCGAAAACTTCTTTCCAAAAAACTTCTCCGGTGTGGAATACTCGGCAATTCCCCAGCCATATTCATTCCCGAATTTATCGGATGCATAGTGAAAGTCGCTTGTTATCACATAGCACTGTTTCTGCAGCCTCGTCATTATGCCGTCAAAACCTTTGCGACCATTCCGGCCATAACCGCCTTCCTGCTTAAGCGTCTTTGACAGTACCGGTGCTCCCGCATCCAGCAGCTCATACAGTTCCTTGTCGTAGAACGATGCAAGCCCGTCATCATACCGTGCGTCAAAATCGTATCCATCTCTTCTAAAATTGGCAAAATCAAGAAACCATTTTGAACTGACATACATTGCCTTGTTACGCAGGAACTTTCCGTAGGCACATTTCTTATCTCTTATTACCGGTCCCTTCCACTCCCAGGCAGGCCAGAATCCGCTGTCCGCATCGTCATACCAGCACCCTTCCGCAATATGATCCTCTATGGAAAAACCGGGGATCTCATTCCCGAAGAAAGGAACGAACCCCAGTTCATCTATCATGGCTTCCAGTTCTTCCTTGGATCCGATTGTAAAGTCATCCGAAAATGTCATTTAAACCGCTTTCATTCCTCTCCTGACACCCCTTCCTTAACAGTATCTGTCCCCGTGCTGCCAATATAACTACTTGCAATTGACATATACCTAAAAATCTGTTAGTATCTACCCACAAAAGAAGTGAACATTCTGCACTGTGAGATTCCGAGGCAGTGCATCCCTGAGTGGCAATTCAGCCATACATTCACTGACACATAACATGAAAATTTCGCAGGATGATCTGTCAAATCTCTGTGTTTTTATATTCTATCATAGGATTTCGCAGATCAGGAAAGGGGATCCTATGTCAAACAAAGAAGCAAAAACACTTACCACAAAAAACGAAATCTTAAAAAACGCCACTGGGCCAGTCACCATCCGCCTTACTAATGATTACCTTTTTAAAAGACTTCTTCAGGAAAACGGCCAGGTACTGAAGTCACTTATATGCTCCCTGTTGCATTTCTCACCCACTCAGGTTAAGAATGTCACCATCACAAATCCAATTCTTCCAGGTGAGAGTATCACTGACAAAACCGTCATACTCGATGTTAATGTTGTTTTCGACAACAAAAGCCGGATCAATCTCGAAATGCAAGTCGTTAACGAATTTAACTGGCCCGAACGCTCTACTATCTACGCCTGCCGAAATTTTTCCAAGCTAAACAAAGGAAAAAAGTACAGCGTTATAAAACCCGTCTGGCAGATTGGTTTTCTCGACTTTAATCTCTTTCCAGATTCCCCTGCCTTTTACAGTACGTACAAGCTGTGCGATATCAAGAATCATCATATCTTTACCGACAAGCTCACTATCGGTGTAGTTGATCTCACCAGCATCTCGCTTGCAACCCCTGAAGATCAACGCTATAATATCGACAAATGGGCGAAGCTCTTTAAATCACAAACGTGGGAGGATATAAAAATGCTTGCTGCACAGGATATCAACATTAATGCCGCCGCTACAACTCTATATCAGCTCTCCG